>CAYYVH010000397.1:0-3643 GCA_964475075.1 uncultured Anaerolineales bacterium
GGCCTACGCGCCGCCGCGCCTGGCGGAGGTGGCCACCGCCGACGTGCTGCTGGAGGTCCTCGGACCAGCCCAAGCGAACTACGGCGCGCCGTAGCGTTGGCCGACGGAGTGGCCGCACGGAGCCGCGGCCGGAACCTCAAGGAGCAGCTTGACATCATATAAGACACGGTATATGATGGCATGATCGCTAGGATTGTGTTCGTGCAGGCCGGGCGGCAGGTGTCAGTGTGCCGGTCCGACACCAACTACGAGGGCAGGTAAGATGGCGCGGTACTCGCTGAATCTCCCAGGGCAACTCAAGAAGGACGCAGAGCGGTGGGCTGCAAGCCAGGGCGTCTCGCTGAATCAGTTCATCCTTTGGGCGGTAGCGGACAAGGTGGGCGCACTGCGCCAGCGGCTCGACGATCCGGCATTCCCACACGTTACTTACAGGCGTGGCGCGGCGGGCCAACCAGTGCCCGTCTTGCGTGGAACCGGGATCCGCGTGCAGACCATCGTGGTGGCGGCCCAGCACTGGGGCATGTCGGCCGCAGAGATCGCAGTCGAGTATGGCCTGAGCGAGGCGCAGGTGAGTGACGTGCTGGCCTTCTACGAGGACCACCGGTCCGAGGTGGACAGCGCGATTGCCGCGGAACAGGTACTAGAGGTCCCAGTCAGTGCCTGAGCCGTGGCTGCATCTGGACGCGGACACGTCCATCAAGGCGCTTCATTCGGCGCTGCTGGCACGGGACCATGATGTCACCCGGACACCAACGGATTGGCTGCCGCTTGATGCGGCCGATGAGACCCAACTTCTGGAATCCACGGCACGTGGCAGGGTCATATTCACGTTCAACGTACGCGACTTCGCGGTTCTGAATGAGCGGTACCCTCGCCACGGGGGCATCATCCTCGCTGTCCAGCGGAATTGGACCCTGTCGGGCCTCATCGCCAGCCTGGATCGGCTGTTGACGCAGACTGACGCTTCGGAGTGGCCGGGGCAGGTCCGGTGGCTGAACGAATGGCGCGTGTAAATGGAGCCGGCAAACGAACGGACTGTGTACCGAATCACCGTCCGTTCTGCTCTCACATGGTAGTCTAGTGTCGGCAGATCACCTGTGGCGGTCGGTGCCCGACGGCCGGAACCGACGCGAGGCTGTAGAGAGATTCCGGAGGCGGAATGACCTCGACCACGATCCGGCCAGGCTAACGTTTCACGTCCTCGAAGAGGTCGCGGGTCCCGAACAGCAGTAGCCTGCCTTCATCTGCCTCGCGCTTTGGCGATTCGTCCACTCGCTCGCTGGCAGTGAAGAGCGCGTAGTGAATCCGCGGACTGCCTCCCAACTCGTGGGCGAGTTGCAGTCCGCTTCGCTGCAGCGTTCCAAAATGGCCGAAGCGTGCCGCTAGGGCCCCTCGCCCGTGCTTAGGCTCGACATAATCTCGCGCAAACGTACTCGGGCCGCCACGAACTCCGGGTCGATGCGCAGGGCCTCGAGGTAGAACGGGATGGCCTCGTCGTTGCGCCCTTGGCTGGCCAGCGCATTGCCCAATTCGAACGGCACCTGTGGATCGCCAGATTCCCGCTCGAGCAGTTCGGCGTACGCCCCGACAACCGCGAGGGGCTCATGCTCCTCGAGCAGCTGGTCGACTAGCGCGCTCCGTGACGGCCCGAATGTCGGGTCCAGCCGCAGCGCCGCCGCGAACTCCGCCGCGGCGCCATCGACATCGCCTCGCTCGTTGAGCGCCACGCCCATGTTGTGGTGCGCGTTGACCGAGTCTGGCGCGATAGCAAGTGCCTCGCCGAAGTGGACGATGGCCTGATCGAGCTCGCCCTGCATTGCCAGGGCCCCCCCGAGGTTGCTGTGCGCGTCGGCGTAGCGCGGCATCAATCGGATAACGGTCCGGTAGTGGGGGATCGCCTCGTCTGCCCGCCCGATGTCGACCAGGGCGTTCGCCAGGTTGTGGTTGGCGTTGAGGTGATAGGGCGCGATGCGCAGCGCCTCGGTGTAGTACTCGATGGCCTGGTCAATCCGGCCGCGATCGTACAGCGCCACGCCCCGGAAGTTGAGCAGGCCCGGCGATCGCGGGGCCAAGTTGAGCATGTGCACCGACAGGCTGTCGGTATCGCGCCAGTGCACCAGATAGCCCCGCACGCCGACGATCTCGAGCGCCGCCAGTCCGATCACTGCGGCGATGATGCCCGCCCGGACGAACTCGCGCCGAGCCGTCCGCTCCGCCGCGCGCCATAGGTGCCCCAGTGCCCAGGCCAGGGTCAGCAAGAGCCCCACCGACGGCAGATAGGCGAATTTGTCCGAAGCGATCACGTTGCTGAACCCGATTATCCCCATGGTGGGTAGGATCATCACGAAGAAGATCAGCCAGCCCACGATGAGGGCGCGCGTCCACCGCCGGGAGGCGAGCAGGAGAGCGCTGAGGACGACGCTGCCGATGACACCGGTGAGCACCGCCGGGTTCGACAGCGCCAGCGGCTCGGGGTATGGGTAGTGGGACGTCAGGCCCGTCGGCCAGACGATCTTGCCCAAGTAGAAGGCGATGTTGTGGCCGAGGATCAATGGGACGCGCAGCGGCGGATACTCCATCGGCAGCGAGGTGACCGATGTCCGGCTCTGGGAAACGTAGGTCACGAGTGCGGAGATGATGCCGATGGCGAAGAATGGGGCCTTCTCCAGCAGCGCGCGCCGGCCGAACCGACGGAGCGGCCAGTAGTCCACCAACAGGAGGGCCGCCGGCAGCGGAACGCTCGTGGGCTTCGACATCAGCGCCAGCATGTACAGCGAGAGACTCCCCACGTAGCGCCGCCGGTTCCCATCGCGTCCGTAACTGACGTAGAGAACGAGGCACCCCAGGGCGAAGAAGGCGGCCAGCAGAGTCTTGCGCTCACCGACCCAGGGGATGGGCTCGACCGTCATCGGGTGCACACCGAAGAGCAGGCCCACCATCGCCGCCACCCATGGATCTCGGAACAGCAGGAAGAGCAGGACGATCACGAGCGCCGTGTTGGCGATATGCAGGGCGAGGCTCGTCCTGTGGAATGGGCGCAGATCGTCGGTGCGCCCGCCCATGGCGTGGTCCGCCATGAGCGAGATCATGGCCAGGGACTGGTAGTAACCGCCGACGGTCGACGGCTCGAGCACCTCACCGAGGAACCGACGCGCCGAGTTCCAACCGGGGTTCCGGACAAGCTGGTTCGTCGTCAGATACTGGTCGTCGTCGAACGACAGGGCCTGGGCCGAGAGTGCCGGCCAGTGGGCGCCAGCGACGATCAGGGCAACGAGCAGGATCAGTGCAGCCAGGAGCGGCACGTCCCCTTGCGGTTGCCACGACCGGCTGCCGCCAGCCGCGCCCACGGTGGCTTTCTGCGTCCTCATTGCGGACTCCAGTGCGGTGCTCGCGGTTTCCTTCGACGCCGCACGTGTGGCCAGTAGTATCCCGGCAAATACTACCGCGGCTGGGTCCGGCCGTCCATTCGGTGCGTTCCTCACCCTGCGGGCCACGTCAACCGATCGAACAGGTGCGTAGAATGAGAGGAAAGTAGCTCCCCCATGGAACGAGAGGGCTCCCCGGTGCCCCCGATCCGTCGTTGGCGTCTTGTCAAGTCACTCACCCAGGCGCAGGGCGCCCAGGAGATTTCGGGTAGAAACTG
>CAYYVH010000398.1:0-3635 GCA_964475075.1 uncultured Anaerolineales bacterium
CGCGACGGAGCTGTGTGCGCTGCGGCTAGAGGATCTGGAGGCGGCTTGGCGCCGGCCAATGGCGGAGGTGTTTCACTAGCCGGCCGACATCACGGGTGGCACCAGGTTTCGCCGACTGGGACGGGTATCAGCGCTTCCGCCGCCACCGCGAACAACTACGCCTCTACGGCACCACTCCTCCCATCAGCTACCCTGAGGCCAGGTTCTTGCTCAGGTAGCATGAGGGGTCCCGGACGGGTTTTGGCCACGCCCAGCTGGCCAAGAGGGCGCAGCGCCGGGCGCTGCAGGACCATGCGTTGTAGACCTAGCGGCGGCCCCAACATGGCTCAGGCGGACACGGGATGACGCCGGCGGCCACTGGCTACTGCGGCCGCTCGGTGATGTCCGCGCCTTGGAGAAGTAAGGGCAAGACGAGCGGCTGGGCCACCGGCGTCGGCTCCAGCACGGTCACATACACCTCATCAAAGGAATAAGTGCGCCGCTGGCCGTCTACGTCGGTGTACTCAGCCTTGGACCACTCGTACACGGGCCAGAGCCCGCCTTCCTGGGTCCGTACGCCGTAGGTGACGGTGAAGCCGTCGGCGGGCAGCACGGACCGGCGCCATTGGAGGACGCTGCCGGAGAGTCGAGCCGCTGAAGGGGTCGAGGAGCCGTCCATGTACCCCATCGTGTCACCCACTTGCGACTGGACGACCAGAGCGCCGGGCAAATCCGTCCTCACACTCCCAGCGACATGACGGATGGCCGCCAGCAGCCCCCGCGCATCGGCGGCCCGGTGATAATAGCTGGTTCCACTGGCGATGTCGCGCATAAGGGCCCCATTGACACCCTCGCCGACGGCGACGCCGTGGATCTGGACGCCGATCGCCTTCAGGTCGGCCGCGGCCGCCCTAGCTGCCGCGGCGCTTGCTCCGGGGTCGAGTCCTCCTCCCGTGCCCTCGTCGCTGAATACGACGACAATGGGCTGGGCGTCGGGGCGGCCATACTCTCGGATGCCCTCGAGCGCGGTCTGAAGTCCTTTGGCCACGGCAGTGCCGCCAACGCAGCATGGCAGGCGGTTAAGGGTGTCGAGTGCCCTGCGACCGTCTGAACCCAAGGGCTCGATGATTTGCCCATACTCGTTGAACGCCACAATGCCCACTCGATGGTAGCGCAAATCGATGCGAGCGATCAGGTTTTCGGCGGCCCAGCGACTGGCGGGCCAATGCTCCGACATCGACGTCGACGTGTCCAGCACGAGCCAGACGTCGGCACCTGATATCCTGCTTCCCCCCGGGCAGTCGGCCGAAATGGACAGAGCCACCGATACCGCCTCTCCACGCACCACGGTCTGAGGCTGCACCCGCTGCGAGCCGCGTAGTGTGCACTGTGGCGGTGACGGGATTGGCGACGCCGTCGGTGTGACCTCTGGAGACGGACGCTCCCCAGGCACTACCTGCCACACTTCACCCCGCTCCGCCTCGGCCACGAGGACCGCTCCATCGGCGGCGATGGCTATGTCTGTAAGGCGCTCGTCTCCCGCCACGGGCACATCGATCACCACCCTCTCCTGGGGACTCACGGGCCTCACAAGTTCCACGGTGCCGTGACCCGTCAGGGCGCCGACACGAGGTCCCGCGTCATCCTTGCCGTATGCGAGCCGGCGGGGCCCCGCAGCCGACGACAAGGGCAGGATCTGGCGTGGGGCGTCTGGATCCTGCGGCCGGGCGCCATGCACCTCCCCCACCGCCTCACTTGCCGCCCAGACGGAGTCCCCGCCAACGACCAAGTCCGTGGGCCACACGGCATCGGTCCCCGAAGTGATCCGGCCCAAGACATCCCCGCTGCTCGCGCTGAGCGCAACGACCGCCGCCTCCAAGGGTTGCGACACGTAGAGGCGAGAGCCATCGGCGAGGACAGAGAGCCGGCCACCAATGCTCGAGGATCGGGCGCCCTGATATAGGCGCTCCCACCCCCCCGCCGGATTCAGGCGGTGCACCGAGCCGTCGAGACTGGCCACGAACACCTCGTTCTCTTCTGAAACCGTAACGTCGACTGCCCCTTCAGGGGCAATGGCGAGGCGCTGCGCTCCGTCGTCACGGTCCACGCGGATCAGCGTTTGGGTGAACCGATCAAGGGCCACAAGGCCACCGCCCGGTTGGGGCGCTATTGCGACCTCCAATCCCAGAGGTACGGCCCGAAGGTCGCTCTCCAGAAATCGGAGATCGGTGCGTGCACCGTCCATTGTGGCCAGGGAGCCACGGAAGGTGCTCATGACGCGGAAGGCCTCCTGCGCGCTTGACATCAGCAGGTCTGTGTCACTCCAGGCATCCACCTGCCACGGCCACTTCACATCCGTCGGGGGTGCCATGAGCGAGGCGGACTCAGGTATCCACCGCGCTGATCTCCACTCGTCGTCCAACCTAAGGGCTGTTGGGGCGCCCCGCTCCACGCCTGCAATGAGGATGATCACTCCGCCCTCGGCGGTCACGGTCAGCGCCACGGGGTCATAGGGTGCCAGGTCCACCGTGGCGAGCCGCGTCGCGTCGAGGGCACGGTGCTCGACCGATGGCTGCGTTCGATTCAGTATGACCAGGGAGTCGTCTGGCAGGATGGCGATCTCTGCCCGCTGCTCGTCAATTGGGATTGACCGGCGCATCCTGGCCCCCGTCGTGCTGGAGGAGAAGACAACGTGCTTGCCTGACGACACCGCCACATCATCGGTTGACAGCACATCCATGCGGCCGATGTCACGCCCTACCGCCCGTAGCTTGACCGCGTGCACAAGGGAGCCGTCAGCAAGACGCCTTTCGAGAAGAGCATCCCCGAAGGCGCAATCCCACACGGAGTAGATCGTTGGCTCAGGTGATCGGCGCGAAACAGCCACTGCACGCGGCATTGCCTGCACGCAGCCCCGCGGATCCGGCTGCCACTCCGCCGCGACCTCGCCCGTCTCGGCCACGAGGATTACCGAGCGAGTCAGCGCGTCGGCGGCGACCCAGCTGCCGTCTGGCAGGCCAGCTAGATCGCTTGGCGCCCCGACCGGTGGTCGGCCAAGATCCCAGTGCGCCACGACGGTACCGTGCTCGGCTTCCATGGGGACGGCTCCAACGCCATGGGGCTGCCAGTGCCAGTAGGCCACCCAAAGGCCAAGCATTACGGTAGCGCCCACTCTGAGCCACCGCCATAGCCCACGCTCGTCACCTAATACCGCTACCACGAGGCCACCCATCCCGTCCTGTACGCTGGGCAGATGGTAGCCCTGGTTGAGCGGATGCACAAGGACTTCCAGGACCTGGTCGATCTGGTCACGGGACCAGACGCGGTGAAGCACTCGGCGGCGCAGATGGAGCTGCGGATCTTCCGAGAGATGTTGGCCATGGGCCGACGGCTCCTGGCGCTGTTCTTCTACGAGCGGGCCGCCGCCAAGCCGGCGGTGCCGACAGGGGCCGACGGTCGCCCGCTCGAGGAGTGTCACCTCCGGAACACCACCTACCTGTCCGTGTTCGGCAAGATCCGGTTCAAGCGTCACCGGTTCTACGGACAGGGCCAGCCGGGTGTCAGCCCGCTGGACCCGGACGAGCAAGCGCGAAGCCGTGGTGACGACCATTTACACCGTCGGCCGCCACATCCGCAGCGCGCGCTCAATGGCCGAC
>CAYYVH010000399.1:0-3594 GCA_964475075.1 uncultured Anaerolineales bacterium
CCAGATTGACGGCCGTCGGGCGTGTGCGACGGATCACGGCGGTCGCGTCTCGCGCAACGCGGCACATTGCACCGCAACGGCACGCTTCGGGCAGCGCCTCCGTGGCGACGACCGCCGCTTCGGGACCGCCGGAAACGTCGACGCCATCGCCATCCGTCTCGCCGAGACCGTCGTCGAACATGCCGGCGCCACCCAGCAGCCAGCGCTCGGCGAGCGCTACCAGCACGCCGGACGCAGCCATCACACACACGGCCTGCGACGCGGTGCAAGCTCTCTACGTGACGACCTGCGACCTCACGGCAGACGCGCTGCCCGACGGCCCCTTCGACATCCTGCTCGTTTCGAACGTCATGCACATCTACCCGCCCGACGTGAACCGACGCCTCATGATGGAGGCGGCCCGCGTGGTGCGCCCCGGCGGACTGCTGGCCATCGGAGAGTTCTTGCGCGGCCGGAGCGGGAAGGCCGCTCGCTTCGGCGTGCAGATGTTGCTCAAGTCCGAAGGCGGCGACGCGTACTCCGAAGCCGATCTCACCGAGTGGGTGGAAGCGGCCGGCTTCGCCGGGATCCAGGTGACGGACCTGGACCCCGACCGCCAACTGCTCACGGCACGGCGCGCGTAGCTGGGCCGCCCTACGAGCCGTCCCGCCGCTCCAACTCCAGCTCGTCGAACCAGAGATCGTCGTTGGGGATGTCCAGCTCGATCTCGTGCACGTTGCCGGCAGCATCGAGCTCGAAGTGGGCGGTGCCCTTCCCGAACCATGCCAGGTTCTTCCTCCAGTGCACGATGAACGTGTCGTAGTGCAGGTGCTCCAGGTCGGCGACGAGGTCCGGGTTGGGCAGCAGCTTCAGCACCAGATGTCCGTCCTCGACTTCGACGGATGCGTCCCCGTACATCTCTCCACCAAAGGTGCCCGTGTACGCTTCCAGGTCGAGCGAAGGTGTCGTATTGGGCACACGCCCCGCTTCGGCGTGGTCTTGCCGCGCGTGGAACCGCTCCCGCGAAGCGAGCCATCCGGGTAGGGCCTCTGCGCTCCAGTCCCGCTCCGCGCCACCCAGGTAGGCATCGAGAACGCGGTAGGTGAGCGTGCCCGCGATGCCCGTCATCGCGTTGGTCAGCACCACGATGCCCAGATGCTCCTCCGGGACCATCATCACCTGCGAGTACATACCGTCGTAGCCCCCCCCGTGGGTCGTGATCTTGCGCCCCCTGTAGTCGGCCAGGCTCCATCCCAGTCCGTACCCGCGGAAGTGGGTGGAGGGGTAGCGCTGCTTGTAACCCGGGGAGACGGCGAGAGGATTGTGCACCGTCCAGAACTCTCGCTGCGCGGCCTCGCTGAAGAGCCGGTGGCCATCCTTCTCGCCCCCGTTCAACTGGGCCGTCATCCACTGCGCCATGTCATGCACGCTGGAGATGATGCCCCCCGCCGCACCCATCGCGTCCCAGTTGTACCAATCGATGGGCACGTTCACTCCGCGATCGTATTTGTGAGGCGAAGCGACGTTCTGCACACCAGCGAGATCGTCGGTGGACGTCACCGACCGCGCCATGCCCAGCGGCGTGAAGAAGTTCTTCTCGATGACGTCGTGCCAGTCGTCGCCGGAGACGGCCCGGAGCACCTCACCCGCCGTGATGAACATCAGGTTCGAGTAGCCGTAACCGGCGCGGAACGAATATGCGGGTTCGAGGAATCGGATGCGCCGCACGACCTCTTGGGCTGAATAGGGCGTGCCGTACCACAGGAGATCGCCGCTGTACGTGCCGAGCCCACTCCGGTGGGAGAGCAGGTCCCGGATGCGGATCTCCTGGGTGACATAGTCGTCGTACAGGCGGAACCACGGGAGGTGATCGACGACCCTGTCGTCCCAGGACAGCTCCCCCGCGTCCACGAGTTGGGCCAACGCCGCCACCGTGAAGGCCTTCGAGTTGGACGCGATCGCATAGAGGGTATTCTCGTCCACGGGCTCCTCCCTGCCGATCTCACGGACGCCGTACCCCTTCTCGAAGACGATACTCCCGTCCTTGACGATGGCGATCGAGAATCCCGGCACGGGCCACTCGGCCTGCGCTTTGGCGAAGTAGGCGTCCAGCGACGCCAGATCGACGCTCTGCGCCGAGGCGGGGGCCGTCGCGAGTGAGAGGCTCGATGCTGCGAACACGGCCAGGACGGCCAGGCGAGAGAGGGCGCGCCGCGGCTCCTGCACGGCCAACCAAGACAGGCGGGGGCGAATCACAGAATCACTCCTTCAGGGTGTCGAAGATGCTGCAGAATACCGAACATGAGGTCCTTGATCCATCGACCGCGACCCATGGGCCTGCGATGCCCCTCCGGTCCGACTTCAGGCCGATGCCCCGCCCCTCACCGTCGCCAGGCCAGGAAGCACCACGAGCGCCATGGTCGCCGACGCCACCGTGCCCAGGATCACCGCCACGCCGAAGCGCTGTGTGGGCGGAAAAGCGGAAAGAACAAAGATGCCGAAGCCCGCGCAGATGATACCGGTAGCGGCCAGCACCGGCGCTCTGATCTGGCCCAGCGCTTCGGTCCAGGCCATGTGGGGGCCGGCGATGGGGGCGGCACCCACAGACGGGAGCGTGGCTCCGAGTCGCCGGGCACGCACCACCAGGTGGATCATGGAGTCCACACCCATCGCCAACGCCACGTTGGCAGCGGGTGACGTGATGATGTCCACCGCGATGCCGGCGTGCCCGAACGTGCCGAGCACGACGAGCGGGATGCCCGTCAGGCAGGCCAGCATCAGCCCGGTGGTTCTCCAGGAACGTGAGACAGCCAGTCCCACGATGACGAAGAGCAGGAGCAGCCCACCGACGCCGATGCGCAAACTGGCCGCGATGAGGCTACCGAGTTGAGCCTGGAGGTCGAAGAGACCACCGACCTGGACGGGCACCAGCCCTGCGCCCACCGCCGCGGCCCGTATCCGTTCCTCGATGCCGACGCGGGTCTGGTCGCGGGAGGCCTCCCGCCTACGAAGGGTGAAGAGTCCGCTCAATCGGTCGCGGGCGACGAAGCTGAGGCCCACCTCGTCCAGCTGCGGACTCTCGGCGATGTCGAGCAGCATGCGCAGGGTGAGAAAGCCGGCGAGCGGCTGCGCCTTGGCGTGGTCCAGGAGCACGGCCGGCGAGAGCACCACCCCGACGGCCGAGTCCGCCTCTAGCACCTCCTGGAACGCGGACATGCGCTCGTAGACCACGCGCGAATCCAGGCGCCCACCTTCGGCATCGCGCACCACGACGTTGAGGCCGCTGCTGCCTCCGTCTCGATCGATACGCTCCAGGCCGTCTCGGAGCTCGGTGCCCGACTTGAAATAGGTGAGCAGCCCGGGGTCGGTATCGAGGCGGGTTATCCCGGTTCCTACGACGGCGACCACTGCGACCAGTCCCACCAGGACCGGGGGGCGGGCTGGGCGGAACGAAACGGCCAGGGCGGGCCCGCCATCCCCCTCATCCCGCGCGAGCCGAGGCCTGGCCCACGAGGCGAGAAAGACCGGATACACGAGGTAGGCCGACGCCATCGCCGTGACCGTGCCCATGGCGCCCGCGATTCCCAACTCCCGCAGAGGCTGCGCCGATGCCAC
>CAYYVH010000400.1:0-3591 GCA_964475075.1 uncultured Anaerolineales bacterium
CCCAGCTCCCAGCTCCCACCTCCCAGCTCCCAGCTCCCTCCACATCAGAGTCGCGGCTCGTGCCAGACTTCCACCGCCCCACCCCAAAGCCCCGCCACCTACGGCTCCACCACCACGTACGTCGGCCGATACGTCAACCTGACGGTGACGCTGTCGCCGCTCCGCACCTGCTCGTTGCCCAGGTGGTCGATCACCCGCACCCGCCCGGTCCACCCCGGCAGGTACTCCGCGTCCACCGTGAAGTCGTGCTCCACGTCATCCACCGGCACGCCGGCCACGATCCGGCCCAGCGGCAGCAGGTGGTCGGTGAAGGCGGCGTAGGCCGCCCGGCCGCTGGCCAAGGTGAAGCCGTAGGCCTGGATCTCAGAGTGCCCGGTATCGGCTGGGGTGAGCTGCCGCTCGAAGCGCGCGCCGCCCAGCACGCGGGCGACGGTGGCGTATGCCGTCAGGGAGGGCTTGGGCTCGTGCGGCGCCAACGGCGCGTAGCCCGGTATTGGGTTGGCGGGGCACAGAGCCGCCGCCGCGGCAATCCGTGGCGACCGCAGCAGCCCGAAGAGCTGCCAGGCATCCGGCACGTCGCAGTCGCCGATGATGAAGTCCTCGTCTATGAACCAGATGGCCGCCTCCACCCCGGCCGCCTGGGCGCGGATCGTCACCTGGGCCACGTAGGCCGCCTGGCGTTCCTCGTTGCGCCCAATCCACTGGTTCGATGGACCGCTGGCCAGGCTGACCTCGCTGGAGATGATGGGCATGTCCGAAAGGTCGACCACATCCGGCACGACCAGCTGGTTCTGCCGAAAGTGGGCAACCTTGCCGATGATCTCCTGCTCGAGCCCCGATCTCCCATCCCAGTTGTCCCGGAAGTCGTTGTAGTTGTGCAGTGCCATCACGTCCACGAACGGCCACCCCGGCTCACCCTCGTACTGCGTCGCGAGCCAGGTGAGGACCTCCTTCACGAACTCGAACCGGAACGGTCCGCGGTGCTCCGGCCTGTAATGCGGATTCTCGTAGAAGCGCTCGTAGGCCACCGCACCGAAGACCACCTGGGCCTCCGGGTTGGCCTTCTTCACGCTCCCGTAGGCCTCCCGGAGGTAGTCGCCGTACTGCTCGGGACCACCGTCGTCCCCAAAGCACGAGCCGTAGTCGCCCTCTCCGCGCGCGTGGCTGGGCGAGAAATCCGGCTCGTTCCCGATCTCCCAATACCGGACCACGGGCGAGCCCGGCGCATCATCTACACCATCACCGTCGTAGCGCTCCACCAGGTCGCGCATGAACTCCCCGTAGCGGTACAAGGGCACGCGATCGATGGGCCCGCAGCTACGCGTGGCCGCCCACGCCGGGTGGGAGTAGACCACGGCAAGTGCCTCGAACCCGAGTGAGGCGCTCGTGCCCAGCGTGGCGTCCGTGTATTCCCAGGTCCGCGTGCGCGGCGTCGTATCCGCGCCCTCGATGCCCCACCACAGCACGGGCACCCGCACCCAGCGTCCGCCGGCCTCCCGAATCTGCCCGAGGATCACCTCGAGCTCAGCCTTCGCCGTTTCCGGGTTGCGCTCATGCAGCGGCACGCCCACCTGCACGCCCAAGATGGACTGGTGCTGCGCCGGCACGGTCGGCGTTGCCGTATCCTCAGGCGTAGGCGACGCGGTTGGCGTCGCGGTCGGAACGGTCGGTGTGTGCGTGGCCGTGGCTGTCGGGGTCGCAGACGGTCGTGTCGACGTCGGCGTCGCAGTAGGAGACGCGGTCTCAGTGAGCGTTGGGGTGGGCGTTGCGGTACCGGTCGCCGTCGGAGTACCGGTTACGGTAGGCGTCGCCGTCGTCGTATGTCTGGCCGGCGGCACCGGCGGGAACCAGTAGATCCCCTGCAGCAAGATCGGCGTATACAGCCGGTATTCAGCATCCGGACTGTACGCCAAGACCTGACCGCGCCCCACCCGCGGCTCCGGAGCCACGGCAACGCCCAGGACGAGCGCGGCGATCGTCATCACACCTAGCGTTCGGGCCGGACGCATTGACATTCCCACAACGAATCCCACAACGGATTGAGGTACCGGATTCACAGCTCGTGACCACCCCTACCGGTAAAACCACGGCACAACAAAGCCCACCAACGCCACCAAATCAAACACCACCAAACTCCCCACCCCCACCGACAACGCCCGCCACCGCCGCCCCTCGTCCACCCACGAACCCAAACCAGCGCAGAGGAGCACCGCGATCGGCACCATCGCCGCAAATAGATAACGTCCCTGCGGGGGAGGAGGGTATGGTAGGATAAGATACGAGGCGAAGAAGGCGGTCGCCCCGAGCGCCGCCACGGCGAGGGCAACGGCCCAGGTAATCAGGGCCGCGCGCTGCGCCAACGTCGTTTCGTCCGCGAACAGGAGTCTGACCACACCGGCGGCGGCGGCCAGGCCGATTCCGGCCAGGGCGACGTAGAACACGGTCGGGAAGTGGACGATGTGCCAGCCGAAGCTGCCCCAGAAGCTATTGTGCATGCCCCACAGATACCGCCCGATCTCCGGCAGGGCGGCCGGGGTCCGGAGCACGGCGAGGATGCGCCCCGGTTGGTCCGGCTCGTTGAAGAAGTAGCGCAGGGCATTCCAGCGCCATTCCTGAGGCACCGACTCGGCACCCCCGCCGGCCCACCAAGCCCACACCCCGGCCAACACAACGAGCAGGGCCGCACCTCCCCCGGCGATCACCCGGGCCGGGCGGCGGGACCGGAAGGCCAACCACATGAGCGTGGCAAGTGCCCCCACCGGCACGAGGAACAGTGCCGTGCGCTTCGTGAATACGGCCAAGGCGATCACCGCCGCGAGCATGATCAACCGCGCGAGGCTCATGCCCCGCACCAGCAGGCGTGCCATCAGTAGGAAGGCGAGGGCGGCCAGGAAGTTGACCAGGGCGTCGTTGTTCACTCCGGCCTGCACGAAGGCGAACATGGGGGTCAGGGCCACGAACGCGGGCGCCCCGTAGCGGACCAGCGGGTCGTCGGGGAAGAGCTCCCGCGCGGTCCAGCCCGTCAGGAACACGACCAGCGCACCTAGCACCACCGAGAACGTGCGCGCGAGATACAGGCCGACGAGGAGGCTCTCCGGCTGGAACCGAGCCACCAGCCAGTAATAAACCGGTGATGACCGGTAGAAGGCGGTGTGCATACCCAGCACCCAGGCATCGGCGAACCTCTCGGGCGGGTTGTCCGGATCGTACCCGGGCGCGCGGCCATACCACCAGAAACGGTGCTCGTCCATCGAGCGCAGGATCTGCCGTTGGAGCTCTGGATTGGCCGCCTCGGCCTCCGTGGCGAACGCCACGACCTCATCGCTCGCGGCGAGCAGGCGCACGTACTCGAAGTGCTTCGGCTCGTCGGGGGTTTGCCAGGGTGGGACGATAGCCACCCAGAGGAGGCCGTGGAGGAGGGAGAGGATTGTGAGGCGGGCGAGGAGGTGGGGGCGGGACATTGGTCCGTAGGTGGAGGGTTAGGGGGGTCCGAGTTGGGTGTTGGTTGGGGTGCGAGCGTTGGTCACTGGGGGCGGGACTTTGGGGAGGGGGGGGGGGGGGGGTGGGGTTGGAGTTGGGGGTGGGTGGGGG
>CAYYVH010000401.1:0-3578 GCA_964475075.1 uncultured Anaerolineales bacterium
ACGGTTACCGGTGGAGTTGGTATACTGGTAGGTGCGCGCGCACGCAAGCCCGGCTTCTTTCCCCGGCCCTGGCTTTTCTACAGGCTTGAGGCCAGGGTGAGCTTTGAAACCCGTTGGCGGACGGCTAGGCGTAAGTTCCGCTCCGCGCCAACCGGAGCTCTTTCGTCGTGAGGGTGGAAGCCGGGCGCATGTTAAACTCAGGGCAGGAAGCCAAGGGGAACCGAGGCGGTTCGCCTACACAATCCAGCGACACGGCAATCAAGCAACTTCCTCGTCCCGGTCTTCGCCGGTCGGGGGTGAGGCCAGATCAGCGAGTAAGGCGATGTAGCGCTCAACAGCGCTGAACATCCTCGCCCAATCCTTGTCACTGAGTTCGAATATCGCTTCGTGAACGAGATCGTTGCGGCACCGCCGCACCCGATCAACCTCGCCTACAAGAGAACGGTCAGGGCGGCGCTCTGGCGGACAGAGCGCGAAGAGGTGGACATTGAGCATCTCGGCAAAGCCGATGTCGTGCTCGTATTCCTTTAGCTTCTTCCGCGAGACGCCCCGTGCGAGCCAGCCGGTACGCACGAACTGGGCCGTGGCAATCTCGGCCGCCATGGCAAGCTGAAGGAGCGCAAACTGGGGAATACCCGCTGATCGATAGCTCCTGGCCGCATATAGCAGCGTGCGCACGGTGTCCGCTGGGTGCCCGGCCGCAAGGATGTCCCTCGTTCTCCTGCTTACTTCAGGAGAACAAGAATGCGGATCAACCTGAGCGCGCCGGAAGCTCAGCAGGAATCGAGCGTGGGCAAACTGATCCGGGTCAGCGCCTCTAAGGACAAGGTAGGCAACCCCCAATGATCCGCGATCGTGGGCGGGCGAGATGAAGTGCAGCTGCTCGCCAAGAGAGTCCAGCAGGGCGCCGGCGAGTCGGTTGAGCGCCTCCACAAGATCCTGGGTACAAGCACCGAGCGCGTCGAGAACATCGCTTTGATCCTGCGGCCATGGTAGCCGCCAGCGTGCGGTTGCCATGGTATTGAGGGGCTCGAAGGCCAACTGGGTGAGATCCACGGGGCCGGGATACCGTGCAAGGTTTTCCGGCGCATAGAGCGGGAAGAGTGCGTGGTAGGGTTCCCGATCGATGTGGAAGCGAACTACTCCCATGGCATTGGAGAGAAACAGGCGGAGTTGATCGCTCTCCAAGGCGACATCCACAACGAACTCAGGAACGCCATCGAGATTGGGCAAGAGATCGGGGAGAACAACACCCATCTCCAGTTCATAGGTGTCATCCGGACAAGGCGAGATATCTTGGAAGAGATGGAGAACACTAACATCCGGCGACGGAACAAAGCTGGTCTGGACGAACAATCGCAGGTCGTGCCAAGTTGTGACACCTCGAAGTATCCAGGTGTCCTCGTCTTGCCAGCCGGGCGAGGCCGGTGGTTGAACCTGTCTATCGAGTAGTCGAAGGTGTGCAATGCCTTTGGGCGGAGACAATGGCGGCCTCCAGTCAGAGGGTTTCTTTGCGTGGGTACGGAAAGCACACCGGCTCTTGAGCGCCTGCCATGTGCCAGACAGGGGCAAAAAGCAACCGGTCAGGATCGAAGATAGCCTCATAGGTCGTAAACCAGAACCAGGAGCGGCCCCCTTCACGCTCGGTGACCTCCTTCATGTTCTGCAGACGAGTGTCGGTGGTGGTGATGGTGAGCACGCGGAAGGGCTTGCGAGCCTTGTAGCGATCGCGGAACTGCCTGGAGCGAAAGTAGGCCAGGTAGAGTCTGACCTTCTTGGCCCAGCGGGTCAAGGGCACGGTTGCCCGATCGGCCTCGACAAACGCCCGGTGCAGCGTTGAGCTGCCTGGGCGGGTGAGACAGAAGTAACCGTCAGGGCCGACGGTGACGGTCTCTGTGCCGCCTTTGGGGCCGGTTACGGTGATGCGATCCCTCATCGAGATCCTGGCCAAGCTCATATCGTCAACCCACTCGGTGAGACGAAAGCCGGCCTGGGGAGCTGCATACTCAAGCCGGACGCGGATGTCGTTGGTTGAAAGAAGATGCTCAAGGAAGAGCCACTTGACGTTGTTGTACGACGGCTTCCAGTCGATGGCGGCAGGGTCAACACCTAGTTCGTGGGCGGCGGTCTCAACCCCGCCCTTGTCCAGAAAGTACACGAGGGGGCGGCGCCCTTCAGCCAAAGTCACCGGCTGCTCGGCACGCTCCAGGTACCCGTTGTCGGACAAGAGCTTCAGGCGCCGGCGAGAGCGGGTGTTGGCCTTGGGTGTTCCCCAGAAAAGCAGGTTGACCTGGTCGGAGGTGAGGGCTCGATGCGTGTAGACCGCCCGCACAATCTGGCGGTCTCGATCAGTGGGATAGAACCTACGCGCTCCCGGCATCGTCGGGATCGATGTACTCGCCGAAGAAGGCGTCAAAATCGGTGATGTCTCCTGCTGCCTGCTCATATGTGTTGTCTACTGTCAGTATATCAGACGAAGGGGCATCGCCGGCGGCAGTTGCAGACAGAGGCTCGGTCTCGATGGCAGAAGCTGGGCGTTGGTAGCGCCGGCGGTATTCTGCCAAGACCGCCTCAAGCTCGCCGGCGTCAAGCTCGGGCTCGTGCACAGTGAGCGTCCTGATGGCCACGGCCTGCTGGTCGTGGACTTTGACGAAGGCTTGCCGCGGGGCAAGGTGCAGGATCGCTTGCACCCACTCCTCAAACTGCTCCGAGGCGGACATGTACTGGTCTCGCTGACGGGGCGTTTTGGCCGGACTCTTGACCCGGTACGGGTCAACGCGTGCGATGTGCTTGGCCTGGATGCGGGCGGAGTCTGCCCCGAGCCGAAACGTCACCGATAGCCGGCAGTTTTCAAGCGCACCACCGAGGCGCTTGGAGTCAATCTGGGCCAGGGCCTGGGCGGCCAGATACAGACGCAGGTTGAACTTGCGGGCCTGGGAGAGCACGTGCTCGATGGTTTCAGAGCGCTGGGCAGCGAAACTCGGCCACTCATCAACCAGGCACAACCAGGGCCGACGGTGCCGGAGAGGAAGATCGGTGCGCGACAGTGCCGCCTGCTCGATCTGCACCATGATCAGAGATCCCAGGAGCCGGCGCGTCACTGGATCACCTACGGTGCCCAGGTTGACGATGAGGCTGCGGCCCGCATCCATGAGAGCGCGAACGTCAAGCCAGTTCTCCCGTTGCCCCAGCACCCCGCGGGTGATCGGGGCAAAGGAGAGCAAGAAGGCCCGGCGCAGAGTGGATCCGGCTTGGCCGCGGCCGTGGCGGTTGTAGAAGTCAAAGGTCTGGTGCACCAGGGGGTCAGACACACGGGCCAGGCAGGACGCTCGAAAGTCCCGGTCAAGCAGCAGGTGGTTGATCTCGGTCAGGGGCAGCTGGTTGGCTATAAGGACGATGGCTGAGGAGAGAAAGAGGGTGCGGAAAAGCGGCGCGCCTTTGAGATCCGGCCACGTGCGCGTCAAGGCCTCCACGGTATTGAGAGCCGTGGTGTGGGGGTCAAACCGGGTGGACAGCACGTTGAAGGGCACGTGCGCCCCTTGCCCGAAGTCCAGGTAAACCAGGCGGTCAAAGGCGTC
>CAYYVH010000402.1:0-3571 GCA_964475075.1 uncultured Anaerolineales bacterium
GACCCTCCCACACTCTCCTATGCTCCCCACAACTGGAACGACTCAAACCGAATCGCCGTCCCATCGGGATAGGCGCCGTGATAGACGGTGCGATCTATATTGCCGATGGCGTGCAAGCCGACCTCGACCGGGTCCTCGACGGGAAACTCCACGTGCCCTACGGTGAACCAGTCCACCCCGTCCGCGCTGCACAGGGCGTTCACGCGGCGATCAATCCGCTCCAGGCGAAGGAAAACTCGCTCTGACGGTAGACGCCCACGTCCGATGACCACATCCTTGTTCCCGAGGCATCCCTCCAAGGAGATTTCGTGCTGACCTCGTATTCCCCGGTCGAGGCGGAGGTAGTTCTCCTTGCCTTTCCAGAGCAACAGCCCGCCAATGGCGGGTGCGCCGATGGCAGGATCCGAGACGGGGACACAGACAGTCTGGACGGCGAAGTCCCCCGAGGCCGGCCGGAGAATGCGCGGTGCACTAAGATTGACGTGCCAGAGATCCCGTCCGTTGGCAGCATGGATTTCCAGCCCGTCCTGCACTCTGAACGAGCAGTCGTCGAACGGGTCCTGCCAAACCCAATCGGACGAAAGGGACTCGACAAAGTCATCGTAGACCAGAGTTCGAGGAGAGTCGAAGGGTTCGGTCGGTTCAAGATACCACTGGACGAAGGCAGATTGGGATCGTCCGCTCGAATCGCCGTCTTCGGGATGTTCTTCTCGGAAGCGGGCGCGATAGCGGTGACAGAAGGCGCGGAATCCCTTCGCTTCGCTCAAGGGCAGGGCTTCGGGGTCCTCATACGCGTCTTCGAGCCCGCTCAATGCGCCCGCGAAGGGTGGTCTCCAGTCTGGAAAGCCCTGCAGGCTATCTGGGCCCACCAGGACAACAGCCTCCTGAAATCGCTTCAACGCCTCCTGTCGTTGGCCTCGTGCCAGGTGAGTTCGCCCCAACGAGACGAGTGCTATTGCCGCCCGGAACAGATAGCTAGCTTTTCGAGGGAGTTGTGAGGCCTTTCGAAAAGCATCCACCGCCTGTTCCCAGACACCCTGACACAGGAAAATCGAGCCCATGTTCTGGTATGCCCATGCTGCTCTTGTTTTGAGCCCCAGGGTCTCTGTGATTTCGACCGCTCTATGCACATACGCCTCGGCTCGTTGTAGGTCTCCAAGCAATAGGAAATACCATCCTAAATCTAGTAGGGGTTCACTCGCCAGCTTGACATCTCCGATTCTTGTGTATAGTTCCAAGGCTTGTTGGGCCTGCGAAATGCCCTCCTGGGTATCACCGCTCTGGACCATGATAAGCGCCCTGCGATGATTAACCTCCCCCAATGCCCTCAGATCGTGGTGTTGTTGAGCCTGTCGTTCGAGGGTCTGGAACCATTTCATTGCCTCCCCCACATTCTTGTCCGATGCGTAGCCAACAGCAGCAATGTGGATATAGGCTGGTCTGAGCTCCGCCGAATAGGGCAGGCGTTGGATGAATTGCTCCGTTCGATTGGTAAGCTCTCGAAACCTCTCCTTGTTTCCCTGTTGCCAGGAAGCAACTGCGATGTGCTGGTTCATCAGGGCGGCTTCGACCGACTCGACGTCTTCGGCGGCCAAAAGCGCCAGGCCCTCTTCTCCGAGAGGAATCACCTCGTCACGCCGGCCCTGCCAGAACAGCGCCTCCCCTAACCAGTAATAGAGTCGCACCAACTCACGGGCCGACAACCCTGTCTCTTGCCCCAGAGCAATCGCTTCCCGCAAGTATCGCTCCGCCTCTGCAACCTTTCCCGTCCCAAAGTATATCTGCCCCAGCCCTTTCAGCGCCTCCAGCCGCCAATCCTTCCGCGACTGGCCCAACGGCAATGCGTCGAGCCGTTCCAGTGCCCGCTGGAAATACCCAATCGCCTCCTCATTGGCATACATCCGGCGCGCCTTTTTCCCCGCCGTGAGGAGATACTCGATCGCCTTCTCCACAATGCCTGCCTCCTCATAGTGGCGTGCCAACTGCCCAGCGGCAGCCGTGATCTCCTCTGTGTGTCCCTCGTACAGTTCCTCTAGCACCGCTGCGATCTCGCCATGCAGCAGCCGCCTTTCCCCGGCGCTCAGCCCGTTGTACAGATACTGCTGAAACAGGGCGTGGGCGAATTGGTAGTACGACAGGAACCGGTGATCAACTTGTACTTCCCCCCTCTCCCGCACCAGACGGTGGCGCATTCCCAGCTCCTGGGAGAGCGCCCGTAGCATCTCCTGCTCAGGGATGTCCTGAACCTCGGCGACGACCTGGGCGGTGAAGTCTTCCCCCTCCACGCTGGCCACCGCCAGGATGTCCCGCAGATCTTCGTCCAACCGTGCCACGCGCGCCTCGATCACGGCCTCCACCCGGGCCGGCAATGTCTCCCAGTCCAGGCCTGCCCCCACGACCCACGCCCCATCGTCGTCCTGAACCAGGTCTCCCCGCTCCTGCATCGCCCGCAGCAGCTCGACCGTGAACAGCGGGTGTCCACCCGTGTGCTGGAACATCCCCCGCTGGAAGTCCTCTTCCAACCGGTTGGGCTTGGTGTCCAGGAAGGCGTCCACAAACCGGCGACCCTCCCTCTCATCGGTACGAGCCAGATCCACCCACACGTCTCCGAAGCGCCGCTTGAACTCGCTCAGGGCTTTCTCTAGCGGATGGGGAGCGCCATCCCCCCCCATGGCGACCTCCTCCGGCCGGTAGGCGCAGGCGATCATGATCCGGTTGCCTTCCAGCCGCCGCCCCAGGTGGAACAACAAGCTGATGGATGCGGCATCCGCCCACTGGACGTCATCCAGGATCAGCAACAACGGGTGCTGGGCAGCCAGGGCGCGCAGCACGTTGGTGTACTGCTCGAAGAGCGCGCTCTGTTCCAGGTCGCCATGACTGGGTTTCTCCCACTGGCTCAATGCCCTCAGTTCCTGCAGCCAGTCAGCACTCCCAGGGGCAACCGCCGTGGCTCGGGATAACAAGGCCGCACCTGGTACAACCGTGCCGACTAGCGAAGGGCCGTGCTCTAGCAGCGCTTGAACGGCCAGGGGCAATGAAGCCCACAAGCGCTGGGCGCCTTCGCGCGTGATGGCGCCCGCCGCCCACCGGGCCTCCACGTCCCCGGTGAGCATGCCCAGCACCTCACGGAAGGGTAAGTACGGGTCGCTGACACCAGAATAGGCGTTGCAGTTGCCGCTGGCGACGAGCAGGTCGGGGCGTACTTCCATCGCCCGCCGGGCGAACTCGCGCAGCAGGGCGGTCTTGCCCCGACCAGGGCCGCCGGTGACGAAGACAGCACGGCCATGACCAGCCAGCGCCGTGTCGAGGTACCCATTCAGTCGCGCCAGCTTGCGCTCGCGGGTGACGAAGACGGGCCTCTCGACCGCGGCTGGCGCTTCTTCCTCGGCCAGAAAAGCAGGGAGATGGGGAGGCACGGAAGATGGGGATGTGGGCGCCGTGACCTCTCTTTCCGCTGGACGCACCCTTTCCGCCCGGATGCGCTCGTATAGCGCCGTGGTCTCGTCCGACGGAGGGACACCCAACTCCTCTTCGAGAACCCGCACACACTTGCGATACTGGCGCAAGGCGG
>CAYYVH010000403.1:0-3564 GCA_964475075.1 uncultured Anaerolineales bacterium
TGGCCGGGCGAGCTCTAGGGGTCCGGAGAGCGCCCTGGACCAACTCGGCGGCAGCACGAACATCGGGATGACGAGGCCTAATGTTGTGGCCAACATGATCATCCACGGTACTATCACGACGCGCCTCCGGGGCTTACCGTCCGCGCGGCCGGCAGTCGAATTGGTGTCGTTATCGCTACCCACGTGGGCGCCAACTCGCCGAGGGGTTGGAGGGCCATCATGAGCAAGGCCGCTGCCATGGCCAGCGGCAGAAGATCGGACGCGGGCAAGGCCAGGAGGGATCCGCCAGACCAAGCGACGAGGGCCAGGGCGCCGCAGATGGCTAGTCGGACCAGGGTAGCCCAGGTTAAGCGCTCGCCAGCGGCTGTCCCGTGGCAGCTGCAGGGGATACTCCGGCCGTGCCGGAGAGTGATCGCCCCTGTGCCGGCGAAGACTGTCAGCAGGGCGAGCGTCGCCACCGTGGTGGCAGGGCGAGCGATCCCTATGAGAATGCCTACGTGCCGCGGCCCTGAGGGATGTCGACCTCCGCGCGGCTATTTCGTGTGCGGCAAAAGGGAGCGTGCCGAACAGATGACTGTGCTCATGGGTCGCTACTGCGGTCATTGCCGGCGAACGGCAGATACCCCTCCCGTCGAGGCGTAGGCGACGGTGTCATTGTTGTTCCTGGTGCTATTGGCGTTGATGTCGGCGGCGACGCCGGTGTTGGCGTCATCGTCGGCCGCTCGCCCTCCAGCACGAGTGCATCACAGGCTGGCTCAGACGTATCGCCCCACTCATCACGAAACTGCGCGGTTAGGTAGATCGCCGTGAGGTTCGGCTGCGTGAAGGTCGCAATATACGTGCTGGTGACAACGAAAGGCTGCCACGGACGCTCAAACTGATTCAGCTGCGCCTCGCTCAGACACTGAGTGTTCACGAGGCGCTCTCGATAGCTCACCACCCTGCCGTTGCTACTCGTTGCCCAGAACTCAGCTGGTACCGTCACAGTTGTGCCCAAAATACCATACAGGTACGGCGCGCCATAAGCCAGCCTGACGCGGCCAGTGACTGCAGTTGAGGTGAACCCGCTCGGACGCGGAGCCAGTGCCGCGCCTCCAGCCACACCGCGAACACTAGTCGCCGCCAGGAGCATTAGTGCGGCGTAGGTCGTCGCCTGCGCCGCCACCTTGCGTGCGGACGCCTTAGCATGCGCCTCCGCCACATTTACGGAGTCCACGGGGGCTGACAAGTGGGGTGCGCGACCAGCGGGCACCAATTGTTGTAGTTGTATGCCTCGAACTCGCTGTTAGTCCCGTTGTTCCTCGGCAGGTGTCGGAACCACCACCTGAGGTACGCAATCTCGTCACAGCCGTACATGGCACAATTGCGCCATTCCTCCAGACCACTGAAGCCTGGGTAGCTAAACCAGTCGTCCGCGTCGGTCCAGACATGCCGTCTGGTGGCGTAGTCATAGGCCCGCCCGACGACCTCGGCATTGAAGGAGTAGTGCACATACCTACTGACGCCTCACCTGGCTCCTCGTGCTCCAGCAACGGGAAGTGACGCCACGGCTCGGCCTCCCACCCACCAAATCGGCCACCAATGATCTCCTCGGCCCGGTGGCCATAAGAGTGCAGGCCTGGCTGCTGCAGCGAGAAGTTGTAGCCCATCGCCGCAATGCGGCGGGTCAGTCTGGCATCGTCATGGGCCAAAGACAGACCAATGGTCGGCTGCGGACCGCCCAGCTCGTTCCGCTCGTCGTAACGAGCGGTGGGATCCGCCCACAGCCACAACTCAGTGACTTGGCCGTCATTGATCAATTGCCACAAGGGATCACCCCCCCGGGGGGTGTCGTATCGAGCGTCCGACTGAAATCGAACTGGACGGGGTCGTTATCTACCAGCTGCCCACTTTCCCACGCCGCCAGCCAACTCTCATCGGTGTGATCCGCCTCCTGACCGCCTGGCCCGGTGCTGCGGCGTGGGGGTCACCGGTCGAGTTCCCAGATCTTTTGGTTAATGCTCAGGCGGCCGCCGGCGGAAGCCGTCAGGTCGGCGACCGCTTGCCGAGGTAGCGACCGGGCAAAGTCCCACCCAGCGTAATCCACGAGTCGCTGGTCATCCCTGTTCTCGAGAATAGGATTATAGAAGATCTGGACGAGATTAACACCAACAGGGACGCCCCAGTGCAATGGCATCACTGCGTCATATGCGTCGGACGTTATCCCAGGGCCAGAATACTCGCCGCCAGCGTACGGATCCGTATTATCAAGAGAAACATAGACCGACGGGTCGGCGTCAGGATCGCAAGAAGAGGCCGGTGTAGGGGTCGGACCCATGTCAGGCAGCCGGTCCGATGGATCCACACGCCCAATCAGGTGGGTACTATGGTATTCGAGCACGATTTCGTAGCCTTGCCCAGGTTGCACGAGCACCGCGAGCGGCGGTTGTCTACTCATCACGATGTCCTCTCGGCGGGCGCATGTGGGAAACCGGCGAGATGCGCGGCAAGTACTGACTGAAGCCTCAAGGATTTGGTGGAGTGGGACCGGAAGTCGCAGTCGGGATAGGGGTCGGCGCGTAGACCGGTAGGTTCACGTGCTGTAAGTCAACAACTGATTGATATGTGCGAGCGCCAATGGCAGTGCCGACATATGGGGACGTCTCCGGCCACAAGGCACCGGTTGCGAGTAAGCCACCTCCGCTCGCAAGGTAAATGAACCACATCCCATCCAGGTCAGGGTCTTCAAGACGATCGGCCAGGGGAGCATAATCCGACAACTTCAGTCCGGTCCCTCTGACTGCAACGATCCAGACGGCCTCATCGTTGAACGGATCACTCGGGTCGTTGAGCGGTCCTCCTTCCCAGGTTAGAGCGTCGCGCAACGTCATGAGTCGCGCGACGCCGTCGTGAGGATCTCGTCTCTTCGGGAACCCGTTGTAGGCATGCACCAAGGCGGCGTCAGCATCACAAATGGTCATTGCAGGACAGTTCAGAGTCGGTGGTGTTCCAGAGGCACCAGTGGCTGGCGACTCGTCACGGGTGTCCGGGCTTAGTACTCCGAGCAGCAGGCCGACTAGCGCAGCAAGCACGGCCAAGGGAAGCAGATGGGCGACGCGTCTCATTCCGAACTCCCCGAGTGATAGCCCTGCCCACGAGTGTAACTGAGTCTACCACGCCGGAGACGCGTCGTGAAGGGTTGAGCCGGACAAGAAAGAATCGGACAGCCCGCCCTCGGGAACAAGGGAGGGGTTGCCTTCCGCAGGCAGCCGTAGGCGGTACAATCGAACGGGGAGGCAACGATGGCTGGGAAACGGCGCCGCTGGACGGCGGACGAGAAACTCCGGATCCTTCAGGAGGGCCGGCAAGACCGGATCGTCGGTGGCGGACGTGTGTCGGCGTCACGGCATCAGCCCGGGTCAGTTCTACGGCTGGGAGATGCGGGCGCGTGGCGGCGCGCTGGAGGCGCTGCAGCGGCGGGTGCGGAAGGATGGGCGGATGGCCGAGTTCGAGGCGGAGGGGCGGGAGCTGTGGCGGGGCTCCCAGGTGTGGCAGATCAAGGCCCATGAGAAGGTCTATCGCGAT
>CAYYVH010000404.1:0-3553 GCA_964475075.1 uncultured Anaerolineales bacterium
TCGGTTACCTGCCGCTCGGCCAGTCGGGGGCGGAGCTGCTGTTCCAAGCGATCTCACAGCGACCGTCAAAGTGCGGTACTGGATGACGGTTACCCACAACGCATCCACATCAGCGCACCGCACCACCCACTCCAAGGTCAATGCCTCAAAGTCGTCCGGCAGATTCGCAAGCAAGACGGCCTTCACTTCGTCGTTGCTTTGCCCAACGGCCATACACAACTCGTCCCGGCTGCCTGGACGGATGAGCCGCCGACGCTCATTTCGCCGACGACTCCGGCTCTCCTCTTCAGCCCGAGCAGCCTGCGTGCTCTTGCTAGAATTGCCGCAGACCTACGCAGCCAGAGGCAACCGGAGGCGACCCATGACGTCAACGCATCTCCCTCAACTGTGGACCACCTTCAGTCCCGAGACGCGCCAGCAGCTGGCCCATCTTTGGACCGACCTGCTACACCGTCAGATCAAGACCCATCGGTTGCCCGAGACAGGAGTAGCCGATGAACCCCTCCCCCAAGATCAAAGCCGCGCACCTGTGCCGGCAGGCGGTCGTTTACGTCCGCCAGTCCACACCCAAGCAGGTTGAGGAGAATCAGGAGAGCACCCGGCGCCAGTATCAGCTGACGGAGCTGGCGCAAAGGTTCGGTTGGCCTCAGCCCCTGATCCGGGTCATCGACGACGATCTCGGGCTGTCCGGCGCTCGCAGCGACCGCCGCCTCGGCTTTCAGCGCTTGGTGGCCTCCATCGGCCTGGGCGAGATCGGGATCGTGTTGGTCACCGAGGTCTCCCGGCTCTCGCGACTCAACAGCGACTGGCATCGCGTCATTGAACTGTCCGCCGTCTTCGACACCCTCATCGCTGATGAGGATGGCGTCTACGACCCCCGCGACCCCAACGACCGCCTATTGCTTGGGATCAAGGGCACGCTCTTCAGCGCCGAGCTGCACATTCTGCGCGCCCGAATGCACGGCAACCTCCTGAACAAGGCTCGACGGGGAGAGTTGTCCCTGCGGCTGCCGGTCGGCTACCGCCGCGAACACGACGGGTCGGTCGTGTTGGAGCCGGACGATCAGGTTCGTGATGCGCTGGGGTTCATCTTCGAGCAGATCAATCACCTGGGCAGCGCCCGGGGGGTCCAGCGCTACTTCATAGAGCACCGACTCCAGATGCCGCGCCTGATCCAGCAGGGGCTCCACAGCGGCGACATCGTGTGGGTAAAGCCAACCTATCAGATGATCCAGCAAGTCCTGACCAGCCCGGTCTATGCCGGTGTATTCGTCTACGGCCGGCGTAAGACCACGACCCTGCCCGGCGATCCGCCCACAACCCAGGTGCGCCGTCTACCCATGGACGAGTGGGAGATCGTGATTCCCGACATCTACCCGGCATACATCTCCTACGAGGAGTATCAGGCCAACCGCACGACCCTCCGGCAGAACATGTACAACTTCGCCAAGAAGGGGCGTGGCGCGCCACGCGAAGGCCGCGGCCTGCTGCAGGGCATCATCGTTTGCGGCCGTTGCGGTCGGCGCATGACACCCACCTACGGATCCGGTTATCCCTCCTACGTCTGCCGGCGTGATCAGGTCACCTATTGCGCCCCGCAGTGCCAGTCCTTTTCCATGCGCTATCTCGACAAGGCCATCAGCGAGATCTTTTTGGAAGCCGTCCAGCCGGCCAATCTGGAAGCCACCCTGGCTGCCCTGGAGATCATGGAGTGTGAACGGCAGATGCTGGATCGCCAATGGCAGTTGCGCTTGGAGCGGGCCCGTTACCAGGTCCAGCTAGCGCAAAAACAGTATGACGTGGTTGACCCGGAGAACCGCCTGGTGGCAGCCGAGCTGGAACGACGCTGGAACGACGCTCTGGTTGCCCTCCGGGACCTCGAAGGAGACTACGCCGCCGCCCAGCGCAGCGACCTGGCGCCCCTCAACGAAGCCGACCAACAGGCTGTCCGGAGATTGGCCGACGATCTACCGGCCCTGTGGCATGCGCCCACGACCACCGCGCAAGACCGGAAGCGATTGCTGCGCCTGGTCATTTGTGAAACCACGCTGCGGGCCGATCCTGAAACGCGCAGCGCCGAATTCACCATCCTGTGGAGTGGCCGGGCGACCACGGAGCACAGTGTCCAGTGCCCACCGGTTGGCTGGCATTGCGTCACAGACGCGACGATCGTGAAGCGCATTCAGGAACTGGCGCAGACGATTCCCGACCATCACATCGCCGACCAACTCAATGCCGAGGGCATCCGCACACGGACGGGTAAGACCTGGACCTACCAGCGCGTGTACTCCATCCGCAAGCAGCACAAGATCCCGACCGGTTGCCCGATCAAGCCCTCGTCGTCTACCGCCCGCGGCGACGGGATGGTGTCGGTCAAGACGGCCGCCAAGGCCTTGGGGATTTCTCGGGCGCTCGTACAACTGTGGACCAGGCAAGGGGTTCTCGAATTCGATCAGCGCGTCCCCGGTTCCAAACTCTGGGTGCGCATCACCGACGACGATCTCGCACGCCTCAACGGTTTGACCGACACCGGTCAGCTCCCTACCATCTCTGAGGTGATGGCCCAGCAGCAAGTCACCCGTGACGAGGTCTGGGATCTCGTCCGCACCGCCCGATATGTCGCTCATCGCGCGCGCCGAGGCAAGCTCTGGGAATGGCGGTTGCAGTGTACTGAGCGCCCCCATGAGGATGCCTCATCGCCGATCTCTAATGGTGCAGGGCAGGAGGTCTCGAAGCGGTCTCACAAGTACGACCTGAGCAGGGTGGCGGTGCAAGCGAGATGGACGAAGCCGAGGTAGTTGTGGAGATGCCGCTCATACCGTACGACCAGACGGCGGAAGTTGTGGGGCCAGGCGATCAGGCGCTCGACCTTCCAGCGACGACGGCTCCGCCGCAGATACCGACCATCCCGTGTTTTCATCTTGCGGTTCGAGCGATGTGGCCCGATCATCTCGATGCCCTGTTCGGCCAGCACCTGATCCAGCCCGTCGGTGTCGAAAGCCTTGTCGCCGATCAGTCGCTCAGGCTGGGCATCGGTGAATCGAGATGTGACAGTGTCTTCGGCAAGGGAGACCTCATGCGGGCCAACAGGCATCATGTAGATGGCGACTGGAAGACCAGCGCGGCCTCCCACTGCCATGAGCTTCGAACCCTTGCCCCGCTCGGTCTTTCCCACCCCGAGCTCCCCTTTCTTGCCACGACGAACGAGCCGTCGATGAAGCACTCCGAGAGGTCCATTTTGCCGCGCTGGCGTAGGTCGTCTGCCAGCGCTTCCAACATACCCTTCATCGTCCCATCGCGTACCCATTGCTGGAACCGGCGATGGCGGGGTTGGTCCGGGGGGAACCAGTCCAGCAGGTTACCCGTGTCGAGAAGTGCCCTCGATGCCCGGAAAGTTCGTGTGATTCTCATTCAGCTGACAGGCGATGACCCGAGACACCCAAGTTACCCGACGTTGTTTCTAACGAGGAGGCAACCCCGCAGTATGAATAACGATGTTCCGTTAGGCATGAGCGTGGTAGCCTGGGAATAACTTCGAACTTGCCGTTCAGTG
>CAYYVH010000405.1:0-3547 GCA_964475075.1 uncultured Anaerolineales bacterium
CATGGCTATGCCCTCGTCGCATCGCACACCCCTGCCGGCGCATCGGCGCCCTCGGCTGCACGGTCTTATTTGTTGACACGCCCTTAGCGCGGTCTCAATCCCCGGGATCGATACCAAGCATGCGGTCGAGCGCCAACTCGCCGGAACCCCAGAACGCAAGGGCCAGTGCGCCTACAAGGAGCGCTACGTCGAGCTGCGCGCCCCCACCGCCCGCCGCAACGAGCCCCATCTTGGCCTTCACGGTCAGAATGGCCACGACCATCACGATGGCGACGAGGATCGCCGAGAGACGGGTGAACAGGCCGAGAATGAGCGCAAGCCCGCCCAGCAACTCCGCGAGCATCACAAGCCAGGCGAAGAACGCGGCGCCAGAAGTAGGATAGCCGAAATTGTCGACCAGCATCTGACCGCTCAGCCACATTCCGTCCGTCCCTGGCTGGAGCTTCTTCCAGCCATTGACGGCCATGACGATGCCGATCCCCAGCCGTAGAACGAGCGGCGCCCACTTGGCGAACGGGCGCAGCTGCGGGAGTGCGAGTGCTTGCATTCTTGAGCCTCCTTGATGGTCTTGGTGGTGGAGCGCGCGTCGCACGCCCCGGGATTCGTTTGACACCCCTATGGCAGACTGGATGTCACCGCGGAAGACCATCTTACCACGCTCGCCCGGAATCTAGTAGGCAACTCCTGGCGGACCCGGCGGCTCCAGTGCGGCGTGGCCGCGCGGCTCGCAGATTGCCGCAGGAATGCGCGGGACGTTGACGCGGGTGGAGGCGCCGGCTATACTGGCGGCTTGTTTCGTGTGGGCGGACCGCCGGCAGTTCCGGCAGCGGTGACGGACAGGAGGCCCTGGTGCGCAAGGTGCACTTCATCCAGGCAGATGTATTCAGCGACAGCCCGTTTGGTGGCAATCCGGTCGTCGTGGTGCCGGACCCGGGACCGATTACCTCCGACGAGATGCAGGCGCTGGCCCGCGGCATGAACTTCGCCGAGACGGCCTTCATCGTGCCAGCGATGGACCGCAAGGCTGAGTTCGCGATGCGGTGTTATACACCTACTACCGAGGTGGTCTTCTCCGGGCACCAGCTCCTCGGCGCGGCCTATGTGCTCGCGACGACGGGGCGGCTGACCCTCGGTGGTTCGACTACGACCGTCCAGGCTGAGGTAGGCGGAGAGCTCCACCCCGTTACCCTGACCGCTTCCGCAGAAGGGGTGTCGCGTGTCTCGACGGTCGAGCGAACGACGGAGTTCCTCGAGACGATCGGGGACTACGGCAACCTGGCGGCTGCGCTGTCGATCGACCCGATGGCCATCGTGGAGACGGGGCTGCCGGTGCAGCTCGTACGTACCGAGCTGGCGTGCCTGATCGTGCCCGTGCGCAGGCTCTACACCGTGCGGGACATGATGCCGGTCAGGCAGGCGATCGACGAGATCCTGCAGGACAGTGGCGGCGTATGCGTGCTTGTCTTTTCGCTGGAAACGCTGTCGCCGGCCAATGACGTCCATGTGCGCGTGTTCGCGCCCTCGCTGGGCGTGTCCGAGGACCCGGCCACGGCCACGGCCAACGGTGCGCTGGGGGCGTACCTCGTCCGCCACGCCGCCGTAACCGCCGCGCCGGTAGCCAGATTGCGCTCCGAGCAGGGTAGCGAGATGGGCCGCCCGAGCGTGATAGAGTTGGAGGTCGACCCGGGCACCGATCCGCCGACGGTTCACGTCGGCGGTCGCGTGGCCCGTTCCGTCGAGGGCAGTGTGTTCTACTGAGCTTCCAGCCGGGGAGCCCGTCAACCGGTGGCCGATTGCTCGAAGCAGAGCTCGGGCATCACCTCGTAGAGCGAGTGGGGGCCGATGGCAAAACGTATCACACCGCGCAGTCAGGACTACTCCCAATGGTACCTGGACGTGATCCGGGAGGCCGAGCTGGCCGACTACGGGCCCGTCCGCGGCACAATGGTCATCCGACCCTATGGCTACGCGCTGTGGGAGAACATCCAACGGTCGCTCGACCGGATGTTCAAGGAGACGGGGCACCAGAATGCCTACTTCCCGATGTTCATCCCCATGAGCTTTCTCGAGCGAGAAAAGGAGCACGTCGAGGGCTTCTCACCTGAACTGGCCGTCGTCACCGTTGGTGGTGGCAAAGAGCTGGCCGAACCGCTCGTGGTGCGTCCGACCTCCGAGACCATCATCAACCACATGTTCTCCGACTGGATCCAATCCTACCGGGACCTGCCATTGCTCATCAACCAATGGGCCAACGTGGTTCGCTGGGAGCTGCGCACCCGGCCCTTCCTGCGGACCCTGGAGTTCTTGTGGCAGGAGGGCCACACGGCGCACGCCTCGCCGGAAGAGGCCGAGGAAGAGACGTTGCGCATGTTGAAGGTGTATCAGGACTTCGCTGTGAACTGGGGCGCGGTGCCGGTTGTGCCCGGTCGCAAGACGGACCGGGAGCGGTTCGCCGGGGCGGTGCGCTCCTACACGATCGAGGCGCTCATGGGCGACGGAAGGGCGTTGCAGTCGGCGACCAGCCACAATCTCGGCCAGAACTTCGCCCGGGCGTTCGGTATTCAGTTCCTGGATGCCGACAACGAGCTGGAATACGTGTCGCAGACGAGCTGGGGACTGTCGACGCGTTTTGTTGGCGCGATCATCATGGTGCATGGCGACGATCAAGGTTTGCGGTTGCCTCCACGGCTGGCGCCGATTCAAGTGGTGATCGTGCCGATCTGGCGCTCCGACGACGAACGCTCGACGGTGATGGCCGCGGCCCGGGACATCAAGGACGTCCTGGGCGAGCACGTGCGCCTACACTTGGATGACCGCGAGGAGCGACCTGGCTGGAAGTTCAACGAGTGGGAGTTGCGGGGTGTGCCGGTGCGGCTCGAGATCGGTCCGCGCGACATCGAAAACGGCACGGCCGTTTTGGTGCGGCGGGACACGGGCGAGAAAGAGACGGCCTCCCGCGAGCGCCTGGTGGGGCGCGCGCTCGAACTCCTGGATGCGGTACAGTCCGGGCTGCTGGCCCAGGCGGAGGAGTTCATGCGGTCCCACACTCACCCCGTGGATGACTACGAGACATTCAAGGCCGTCGCGGCGGCCGGTGGGTTCATCAGGGCGTACTGGGGCGGCACGACCGATGACGAGGAACGGATCCAGGATGAGACCGGCGCCTCGATTCGCTGTATTCCCATGGAGCAGCCGGATGAGCCCGGCGTCTGCTTCTACACCGGCCACGAGACCGCGGTGGTGGCGCTCTTCGCCCGGGCGTACTGACAGCCGCCGATCGTAGACCACATGCGCCCTGGTCCCTTCCCCACCGACGCGACGCGCTGCGTCGAGCGGATGGAGGGCGCGTCCTTTTATTCTGAACGCGTACTGAGGATGTGATGGCCGAGCGCCGCCCAGTCGACCTCGTGTTGGACAACGCCCAGCTGGTGACGGTGGCTGGTGGCGATGGGCCGCTGGCTGGGGCGCGCCAGGGTGACCTCGGTCTGGTGACAGACGGCGCGCTGGCCGTGGCGGCGGGGCGGCTAGCGGCCGTGGGGCGGCGCGA
>CAYYVH010000406.1:0-3543 GCA_964475075.1 uncultured Anaerolineales bacterium
GGACTGCGTGGATGACAGACTAGCGATCTATGACCACCCGCACCTGGCAGGGGAGTGGGTAGTTGCCCGTGTTGTCCACCACCGTGAGCCGCAATTGGTAGATACCCTCGGGGAAAGCACCGCTGTTCCACACCTCCAGCACGTCGTTCACCACCGGCCGACGGTGGACGTCGTCGATGCTGAACCATTCCACAGGAGCCTCGCCCCAGCCGATCTCCACCTTGTAGAACTGGAAGTTCTCGATGCTGGCCGTACCCATGATCCACACCGTTCCCCACCAATTGGCGACGTTGGCGTCCTTCGCAGGGTAAGTGATCATCACCTGGGGCCTACACCCCGAGACGATGGTCGGCGTGGGGCTGGGCGGCACAGGCGTGGGCGGTGAGGCTGGGGTTCGCGTCACCGTGGCCGTTGGTGGCGGTGGGACCGGCGTGGCGGTCGGTGATGGTGTAGCCGTCAGCGATGGCGTAGCCGTCAGCGACGGTGTGGCGGTCGGTGACGATGTGGCCGTAAGGGTCGGAGTTGGCGTCAGCGTCGGCGTGTTGGTAGACGTGGCGGTGGGCGACGGCGTGGCCGTGGGCAAGGGTGTGTTGGTGGGAACCGGCGTGGCCGTCGGTATGGCGGACGTCGCTGTAGCCGTGGAGATGGCCGTGGGCGAGGAGGTCGGCGTGGCCGTGGGCGCGACGGTCGGTGTGTCAGTGGTGGCTGGCGCGACGACGGATAGCGCAGCCGGCGGTGGCACGACAGCGCCCGTCTTCGGTGTGGACTGTCGCCATAGTCCCAACACGACAAAGGCGGTCGCCCCCAGCAATCCGATGATCAGCAAACCACCGAGAGCCAGAACGCCGAGTATCATCCGCGAGCTGTGCTGTTCCTCGATGGGCGCGATGTCGTCGTCATCCATCGGCCTGTCGCTTATATAACGGCTCAAGTAGGACATTCTCTCACTTCCAGTTGGTCATCAACCTGGGTGCCGGTAGCGGCGATCGTCCCGGCTGGCAGCTCCACGACGAAGGCAGCCTGGCGCACGACGGGCCCAACACGATTGGGCACCAGGTCAGGGACGGCACGTACTACTTGCCCCTCCCGACTGGCGTAGAGCACATCAATGGGGAACCGCATCATGAAGGTGTGAACACCATTGCAGGGTTTGATGACCATCCCCTCTTCCGGCCCTAACCGATCGCGACCCAGGAGTCCTTTCAGCCGCTGGAGGACGTTCGTAGCCATCGTCCCCTGCTCAGCAATTCGACAATCGCGGGTGACGTTGTAGACGATCATTGGATTTCCTGCCTTATCGGAACATATGCCTCTCGAAGCCGAAGATCTGGGGTGGGAGGTGGATGTTAGCCGCCTCGATTTTCTCCACGAATTTGGGGCGGATGCCGGTAGGCCGAAGCTGACCGGTGACCCTGCCACCCTGAATCCCTGTCTGCTCGAAGGTGAAAACGTCCTGCATGACGATGACGTCGCCCTCCATGCCCTGCACCTCCGTTACGTTTACTACCCTGCGCACCCCACCTTTGAGCCGTTCCTCATGCACGACCAGGTCAATGGCCGAGGCGATTTGTTCACGAATCGCACGCAGGGGAAGGTCCATGCCGGCCATCAAAACCATCGTTTCGATGCGCCGCAGGGTATCGCGGGGGCTGTTGGAGTGGGCCGTCGTCAGCGAGCCATCGTGGCCGGTGTTCATGGCCTGGAGCATATCCAGGGCCTCAGCTCCGCGCACCTCACCCACGACGATGCGATCGGGCCTCATACGAAGGGCGTTTATCACCAACTGGCGGATGGTTATCTGGCCCCTACCCTCAATGTTCGGCGGACGCGCCTCCAGGGTTACCACGTGCTCCTGCTTGAGCTGTAGCTCAGCCGCGTCCTCAATGGTGACGATCCGCTCGTCGTGAGGGATGAAGGCCGACAGGATATTGAGCAGGGTCGTCTTACCCGATCCCGTGCCGCCGGAGATAATGATGTTCAACCGTGCCTCCACGCAAGCCCTCAGGAATTCCAGCACCTCCTCGGTGAGTGTGCCAAACCTCAGGAAATCCTCAGCCGTGTAGGGGATGCGGGCGAACTTGCGGACAGTAAGCACGGGCCCGATAAGGGACAAGGGGGGGATGATAGCGTTGACCCGCGAGCCGTCCGGCAGGCGGGCATCCACCATGGGCGACCCCTCGTCAATGCGGCGTCCCAGAGGCGCGACAATGCGCTCGATGATCTTCAGCAGGTGATCGTTGCTCTCGAACTGCACGCCCGTTTTCTCGATGCGCCCGTCGCGCTCGACGTAGACGTCACTGGCGCCGTTGACCATGATCTCGGTGATGCCGTCATCCTGCAACAGGGGATCAATAGGGCCATAGCCGAGGATCTCGGCCACGATCCAGTCGAAGAGGCGCTGCCGCTCGTGTCCGCTGAGGACGACGTTCTCCTCGGCCAGGACGGAGCGGTACATGTCCTCCATCGCCCGGCGCACGGCCTGCGTGTCGGAGACGTCGGCGTTGGGGTCCAGATCAGCGATCAGCTTCTCCTGCACCCGGTCCTTGAGGTCACGGTGTGCCCCCGACAACCCCGTTGACATATTCCACCTCAGTGGTTGTCGGTCAACCTGGGGCAGGGCGGTCACCCTGCGCCTCCGTAATCCTGGATTCATGTCGTACTATTGCCTCCTACCAATGACTCTCCTATACTCGTTGATCAGCGCTTTGTACGCTTCGACATCGACTTTGCCGTTGACCCTCTTCCCGAGCTCCTGGCGCGCCAGCATCTCGGCCGCCAGTCTCGCGCCATCTGATGGCGCATCATCCATCAGTTCCAGCGCCGCCTGGTATTGCTGAATGGCCAGGTCGTATTTGCCGGATTCACTGAAGACATCGCCGGCCATGGCGTGCCCCGACCGCAGAAGCTCGACTACATCGCCTCCCATGGTGAACCCCGAATCGTATGCCATCCCCAGCGGCTTTGTGGCCTCGAGCCATTCGCCGCGCAGGTAGCGATCCAGACCATCCCGGTAGAGTTCGGCCACCCGTCGCTGGGCCGAGGCGCGTGGCTCCTTGGGCCGCAAGGTCAGCGCCTGGCGAAAGAGATGGATAGCTTCGTCCACCGCCGGCACCGAGCGCCCGGCGCCTTCCAGTAGCTCTGTCCCGCGATTGAGGTAGCTGTCGAACAAACGGGCATTCACCTCGGAACGACGGTAGTCGGGAGCCCGTCGCCGGATGGCACCGTAGGCCTCGATCGCCGCCGGCCAGTCACCATCCTCGAAGCGCGCTTCAGCTTCCTGATAGAGACGTCCCAGCTCCCGCTGCGTTTCAACCAACGCGAGGCGTGCTGGCACATCCTTGTAGCCAGGGTTGATGGCCATCATCTCATGGAGTGTCGTGATAGCCTCCTCCCATCGTTCGGCGTCCACGCGCACAGCGACGACGCCCCTCGCGCACACAGCCGTCGCGCCGCTCCTGCCGCCACCGCCCGTCGCAGCCGGCCCGCCTGGCCCCCCGGGCGCGGATACACCAGTCGGAACGGGTTCCGCCCTCCCGCCCCCAG
>CAYYVH010000407.1:0-3515 GCA_964475075.1 uncultured Anaerolineales bacterium
GAGATCAACGTGACCATCGATACGACGATGCAGCGTCAGGGCCTTCGCATCGGACGCACAGAGACAACCGACCGGGCTATCACGGTGGATCTGATGCTGGAGTAGGCGTAAGTTTCAGTCCGCAGTCGCACGATCTGCTGAGGTAGCCCGAATTGGGGAGAGAAAGGACAAATGCCCTTAACCCCAGGACAAACCATCCTCAACAAATACCATCTCCTCAAGCTCATCGGTGAGGGCGGGATGGCGCGTGTCTGGCTGGCCGAAGAGATCACCTTCGGCAACCGTCAGGTGGCCATCAAAGAGCCCCGCAGCGACCTGCTGCCCGAGGACCAGGAAGAAGTCCGCCGGCGCTATCACCGCGAGGTACAGGTGTGCGCCGCCCTGGAACAAGCCGGCACCCCCCACATCGTGCGCGCCCTCACCGCCGAACCCTACAACGATGGCCTGCTGCTGGTCATGGCCTACCTGCCCGGCGGCGACCTGGCCGGCCTGTTGAAGGAGCACCCCACTGGCCTGCCGATAGACCGGGCAGTGGCTATCACCCTGGACGTGCTGCGCGCCCTGCAGGGGGCCCACGAGCACCCGCTGGAGATTGTGCACCGCGACGTGAAGCCGAGCAATATCCTGTTCGATGCCGGGGACAAGGCCCACCTGGGAGACTTTGGCTTGGCACAGTTGGCCGGCGCGAGCGGGCGGTCCCAGTTGCGAGGCGGCCAGCATCCTGGCACGCCCCTATACATGGCCCCGGAGCAGGCGACGAGCCAGGACTACCTGACGCCGGCGGCGGACCTGTACGCCCTGGGCTGCGTGTTGTTCGAGATGCTGTCCGGCAAGCGCTACAAACGGAGGCGGCCCGGCACGCCGGCCAGCGCCCTACGAGAGGGCGTCCCGGCCTGGTTGGACGAGGTGCTGGTCAAGGCGCTTGCCGAGGATCCGCAGGAGCGTTGGCAGAGCGCAGTGGAGATGGCGGCGGGGCTGGAGGCGGTGCTGCAACAGTGGCAAATGGTAACTATAGCCTCGCCCGAGATCCAGGTGGAGATCATAGAGGGAAAGCCGACAGTAGTGCGGGAGCGGCGGCGCCTCTTGCTGCCACCACGGCTGGCGGTATTGCAGCCTGAGAATGTCGCTCAGGCAACCGAGTTAGGCCAGCTGGGCTTGGGGCGCGTTCTGTGTATGGCCTGTTCCCCGCATGGCCGTCTGATGGCGGTAGGGACAAGTCTGGGGATCGAACTCCGAGACGTCCAAACCCTGCGCTTGCTCCGCACCCTAAAGGGACATACAGGCTGGGTGCGGAGTGTGACCTTCAGCCCCGATGGGCAGATCCTGGCCTCGGCTTCAAGCGATGAGACCATACGGCTGTGGCGGGTGAAGGATAGCACCCCCCTGCACACTTTGGAGGCTCACATGGGTTGGGAGAATACCGCATTTGCCGAGCCCAATGGGAAGACCTTAGCCTTCAGCCCCGACGGGCAGATCTTGGCATCAGTGTCGTATGATAACACTGTGTGGATGTGGCAGGTCGCTGACGGCTCCCTCGTGCACATCTTAAAAAGGCACATGGATAAGGTGGAAAGCATAGCCTTCTCACCCGACGGCTCTCTCTTGGCCTCTGGATCGCTAGACAAGACGGTACGGCTGTGGCGAGTGGCGGACTGGACGCTCCTGCACACCCTGGAAGGACACAAAAGTCAGGTGAACAGCGTAGCCTTCTCACTTGATGGATCGCTCCTGGCTTCAGGCTCGTGGGATCAGACGGTACGATTGTGGCGAGTGTCGGACGGAATGTTGTTGTGCACCCTGAAGGGGCACACGGGTGGTGTGACGAGCGTGGCCTTCAGTCCCGACGGTGAACTCCTGACTTCGGGGTCGGCTGATAGAACCATACGGCTGTGGCGGGTGAGAGATGGTGCCCCCCTAGATACCCTGAAGGGGCACTCGGACTGGGTGTCGAGCGTAGCCTTCAGCCCTGATGGGAAGAGTTTGGTCTCGGGATCCCGGGATTACACGATGCGGCTGTGGCAGGTTTCGGACGGTGTCCCCATACGCACCTTGGAAGGGTATATGGAGTGGGCATACAGCGTAGCTTTCTCCCCCGACGGCTCGCTCCTAGCCTCTGGATCGCTAGACAATACGGTACGGCTGTGGCGGGTGAGAGATGGTGTCCCCCTAAACACCCTGAAGGGGCACACTGGCATAGTGTGGAGCGTTGCCCTCAGCCCCGACGGGCAACTCCTCGCTTCGGCGTCGAGGGACGAGACCATCCGACTGTGGCAGGTGAAGGACAGTGCTCTCGTGGATACCCTGGAGGGGCACACAGGAGAGGTGAACGACATAGCCTTTAGTCCCGATGGAGAGACCATGGCCTCGGCCGCGAACGACAAGACGGTGCGACTGTGGCGGGTGAGAGATGGCACCCTCCTGCGTACCCTGGAAGGGCACATGGGCTTTGTGCGCAGCGTGACTTTCTCCCCCGACGGGCAGATTCTGGCCTCGGGGTCGGACGACAGGACCGTGCAGCTGTGGCAAGTTTCGGATGGTGCTCGCGTGTGCATTCTGAAGGGGCACTGGGAATCTGTATTCAGCGTTGCCTTCAACCCCGATGGTGAAACTCTGGCTTCAGGGTCGTGGGATCACACGGTACGATTGTGGCAAGTGAGGAACGGCACCCCTCTGCGCACCCTGGAAGGGCACACAAATGTGGTGGAGAGTGTGACCTTCAGCACTGACGGTCAAACTTTGGCTTCGGGATCAGCCGATGAAACCATCCGACTGTGGCAGGTAAGGGATGGTACTCTTCTGCGCATCCTGGAAGGGCACGTAAGCTGGGTGGAGAGCGTAGTGTTCAGCCCCAATGGACAGTTCCTAGCTTCAGCGTCAGGGGATGGCACAGTGCGACTGTGGGGAGTCAGAGAGGGATAAATGGGCGACAGGAGGTAATTGAGAGGATGATTATGCGGGCAGATGCAAAACTGGTCACTTTCCGCACTTCGCTACCCTCTGACGTCCCGCCCGGCGGCCTGGCCGTGGTGCTGACGGACGGACGCGTCGCGGACCAGGACCCGGTTCAGGGGCCAGGGCATCTGGTTCCCGACCGCTGGCAAGAGGACAGAAAGCGCGTCGAGGCCATCCTCCTCCCCGCTAAAGCGCTGCGCCTGCGTTTCGACGTGCCCGACCTGCGCTCCGCCGAAGATGTGCGCCTGGACCTGTCGGTGACCCTGGCCCTGCGCATAGAAAACCCGGTGCGCTTCCTCACCGACGTGGTGCGGGATGCGCCCCAGTTCAGCGAAGCAGAGCTCATCGCCCGGCTGCGCGACACCCTGCGCACCAGCCTGGCCCCGGTGGTCCGCCGGCGCACCCTGGCCGAACTGGACGCCGACCCGAACCTGCGAAGTTGGCTGAGCACCGCCATCGAGCACGGCCTGCGGGACGAATCCGACCTGGCCCCTCGCTCCGGTCTGGACGTGGTCGGCGTGGACGCCTGCGACCTGCGCTGCCAGGTGTGGGATGAGGAGCAG
>CAYYVH010000408.1:0-3512 GCA_964475075.1 uncultured Anaerolineales bacterium
GCAATGTCGAGCGCCTCCAGAGAGAGCAGATCAAGAGGAAGAGGAGGGTCGAGGTGCGGGAGCAGAAAATCCTGCGTCGTGAGAAGGAGCGGGAGGCGACGATCCGCAAGCCGGCCGAGGCCAAGCAATACGAGATCGAGACGCTAGCCAAGGCGCGCCGATTCCAGCTGGAGACGGAGGCCGAGGGCGATGCTTCGGCCCGGCGCCAGATCGGTGCAGGCGAGGCTGATGCCGAGCGGTCGCGGGGCCTGGCGGGCGCCGAGGTCGCCAAGGCGAAGGGCCTGGCCCAGGCGGAGGTCATCGAGGCCCAGGGTCGCGCCGAGGCCGAGGCCAAGCGGCTCAAGGCCCAGGCGTGGAAGCTCTACAACCAGGCGGCGATCATCGAGCAGCTCCTGGCGGGGCTGCCGGATCTGGCGGCGGCGGTGGCCTCCCCGTTGGCCCAGACGGAGCGCATCGTGGTAATCGGCAGCGGCGATGGCAGGGGCGCCGGGGCGAGCCGTATCACCGGCGACGTCACCGAGGTGGTGGCGCAGGTGCCGGCTGTGATAGAGGCGTTGACCGGCATCGACATCCTGAAGTCGATCCAGAGCCTGCCGAGGGTGGAGGGCCTGCATGCGCGCGGCGCGGACGCACCGGCCGGGGCGGCCGAGGTGGAGGCACCGGCCGACGAGGGACTCGCGCCGCAGGAGCCCGACGAGAGCTGAGCCAGGTCGATGGCCCCCTCACGGTTACCAGAGCCAGGGGGCCTTGAACCAGACGGCGGCGAAACCGACCAGGGCAATCACGAGGAATTCAACGACCACGCGCCGGCTCAGGCGCCCCGCCAGGTGCTGCTGGCTGATGCCGCTGAATACGTAGAAGGTCAGCAGGAGCAGCGTCCCGCCCGCCAGGCTGCTCAGGCCCCATCCGTTCAGTACCCAGGTCAACTCGCCGGTCGTCAGGGCGATGACGAACGCATAGAGCCAGGTGGTCTCTACCTGTTCCTCCGTTCCCCGCAAGAGCTCGAGCGCCAGCGGAAAGGTGGCCAGCACGACTGCCGTAGCCGACAGAATGCTGCGCACCTGTAGGCCGTAGATCGTGGCGTACACGGCGAATGCCGCGCCGTAGGTCGCAACGTTCAGCACCAGCCGCGCGGCGCGGTGGAACGGACTGTCCTCGTGGAGCGTGCCATAGCTGGCCAACACGACGATCAGCAGCAGGGCACCCAGAAGAAGCAGGCTGACCAACCAGGCTCCGGTCCGGGCGAACTGGTCGGGTACGGCCGTCGCGGCGACCGCAGCGACCAGACAGGGTATGATCCATGCGGAGATCGTGTAGCGCATCGACACGGGCTGCAGCTCAGGGGCTGCGCGTACGAGGGAGTCGATCCCAGCGGCGGTGAGCAGCACCAGTAGCGTGACGAGGAGCGTGCGCCCCGCCAGCAGCTGACCCAGGTCGAGCGGCGATCCCAGGATCTGGAGCTCAATCTGCCAGGGCCACGCGGGGAGCGCCGTCAGAGACGAAAGGGCGATGCCCGCGATTACCAGGCTGGTAATCAGGACAATGCGGTCGCCGGGAGTGGTCTCGCCGTGCATGGTAGCGCCAATGGTAGGACCTGCGATCCCGCGCGGCAAGCGGGGCAAGTGGCGGTTCCCGTGGCCATGTGCAGCTTGGGGAGTGGCCGCACGATGCCTTGCCCCTATGCCGCTCCGTCGGCCGGTTCGATCAGGCGCGCCGGCCCCGCCGGCCGGTTGTGCAGCACCGCCTCCACGTAATCCAGCCCGGCCAGTTCGGCCTCGAGCTCGGCGGCCGCGTGTCCTTCGCACAGCAAGTGGACGTTGGGCCCGGCATCCAAGGTGAAGTAGACTGGGATGCCTGCGGCGCGCCAGGCGTGGACCTGATGGAGGAGGGCAACGGTCTCCGGCTGCCAGTAGATGATGGGCGGTCGACCCGTCATGGCTACGACATGCAACGAGATGGCCTCGGCCTCGGCCTCGGGGCCGAGCGTATCCATGTCACGTGCGAGCAGCGCCTTTCTGACGGTTGGTATGCGCCGGCGCAGCTCCAGGAGCCGACTGGCGTAATAGCTGCTCAGTGCGGCGGCGGCATGTCCCTCGGTGGAACCCGTTTGCTTGGGCTGCCGGCTCACCACCGCTACCAGGTCGCGTAGATCCCAGTGCTCCGGGGGGGCGATCGACTCGGCGTACGAGCCTTCGTCGGTGTCGGCGGCGTGCCACTCCACGAAGCCACCGGGAACCGACCGGGCGGCGGAGCCGGAGCCCAGGCGGGCCAACGTCGAGAGCTCACGCGGTGTCCGATCCAGGCCGATGGCCGCGGCGCCCGCCAGGGTGAGGGCCGCGAAGCCCGAGGCCGAGGAGGCGATCCCGGTTCCCAACGGGAAGGTGTTGGTGGACTCTACGCGGGCGCGGGTGTCGACTCCGGCCCGACCCCTGATTCGTCCCAGATGCTGCACGACCCGGTCGCGGGCTGGGCCGAAGCGTGTCTCGCCGTCGATCACGACGCGATCATCGCGGAGGTCGGGATCGAAACTGACCGTGGTCGTCGTGAAGGCCGCGCTCAGGTTCATCGACAGGCTGTCGTTCTGGGGTAGCCGCCGTTCGGCGCTGCGGTTACCCCAGTACTTGATGAACGCGATGTTGGCGTGAGCTCTGGCCGTGGCGCTCTGGTCTGGCATTGGGTCACCGATCAAGGAGTACTCCGGAAACGGAGATGATATCACTTCCCTGGCACCAGCGCACGCGTCTCGCGTTCAGTCGGATCGGATCAGCGTGCCGCCGGCCTCGGGATCGCCGCGCAGCGCGGCCACCACGGCACCGGGCCGCAGGCCCGACAGAATGCGAACCTCCAACTCCGGCTGCGCTTCCACCGCCGCCACCATCAATGCCACTTTCGAGGCCATGCCGCCGGTCACGTCAATTGCCTCCCGCCGAGTGCCACCGATTCGAGCCAAGAGCGGCGGCGCGGTGTCTGGCGTGATGCGTTCGATGGGCTCCATGGCGGAGGTGCCTGGCGGGACGGCTGCGGGGTCCCCCTCGTAGACGCCGTCCACGTCAGTGGCCAGGATGATGCGGGCGGGGAGAAGGTCCGCCGCCAGGAGCGCCAGGAGAGGCTCCGTACTGGCAATCGTGCCGCCGCGAGTGGTATCCGGAGCGACGTCGCCGTACAAGACGGGTAGGCAGCGCGAATCGAGTAAGGAGGTGACAAGCTCCGTGCGCACCGCCACCACCCGCCCTTCGTCGCATCGGGCCAGGAGCGAGCCGGGCACCGCCACGGCCGGCTGGCCGGCCGCAATCAGCGCGTCGACGACGATGCTGTTCAGTCGACGGGATGCAGCCGCTACCCGAGCCAGGCGGAGCGGGTCGTCCGGGTGGTCGAGGAAGCGCGGCTCGTGCCCCCCCGCCTGTGGGAAAGAGCCGCCACCGTGTGCGGTCATAAGCCCCAAACGCATCTACTAAGCCCGCCACAGCGCGAGAGTCCTCAGGTTCTACCGGAACGGAAATCAACCGGTAAGC
>CAYYVH010000409.1:0-3500 GCA_964475075.1 uncultured Anaerolineales bacterium
CGCGCACGTGCCCGTGCCGGTGCACGCCCCGCTCCAGCCCGTGAGCACCGAGCCCGCATCCGGGAGCGCCGTCAGGGTCACCGCGCTGTCCGTGGGGTAAGCCGCGCTGCACTGCGCCCCGCAGGCGATGCCCGCCGGGGCGCTGGTGACGGTGCCGAGTCCGGCGCCGCTCCTCGCCACCGAGAGCAGGAAGCTCGCCGGCGCCGCCCCGGCCTGCACCGTCGCCTGCGCCGCCACCTGGTTGTCACCCGGAACCAGGTCGAGCTCACTGGCGGTGACGCTCGCGCCCAAGCTGCTCGTGCCGGCGAGGGTCGGGGTCACCGTCACCGTCACCGTGGCGCTGGCCCCATTGGCGAGCGACCCGAGGTCACAACCCACGGTGTTGGTCACCGGGCCTGAGCAGCTCCCCTGGCTCGATACCGCGCTTGCGAAGGTCGCCGTGCCGGGCAGGCTCAGCGTCATCGCCGTGGCACTGGCCGCGTCCGGCCCCGCGTTGGCGACCGTCGCGGTGTAGGTCAACGGGTGACCGGCCACCACCGGGTCGGGAGCCGCCGAGGCGGTGACCCCGAGGTTCGCCTGCCCCGCCGAGGCCAGCGGCGCCAAGCTGAAGTTGATGCCGCCGATGGTTCCCCCCGCCGGGGCCCGCACCACCTGCGAGCGCGAGGCAAACCCATCGGCCGTCGCCCGCACCGTGCAGTCCTGCTCGGGCTGGCTCACGAGCAGCGTGTACTGCCCATTGGCCTCCACGCTCACCGGCGCCCCGCAGGAGCCCTGGCCGAGCGTCGCACCCACGCTCGCCTGCGCGAGCGCGGCAAAGCTCTGGTCACTTCGCACCAGCCCCTGGATGATGCCCGGCAGCGCGTTCTGGTTGTCCGTGGTAAAGCGGAACACCGCACTCGCCGTGCGCTCACCGAAGCCGTCGACGGCCTCCACCTGCCAGAAGTACGTCGTCCCATCGGCGAGCCCCCCGCGGTCGTCCACGAAGGTGCCCGATGACCTGAGCTCGCTCTGGGTATGGACGACATTGACCATGCCCGCATCGGTGGCGATGCGCAAGGTGTAGGTCACCCCGTCCGCGTCCGGCGCATCCTGCCAGTCGAGCACCAGCACCGTCGTCTGGCTCGAGCTGTCCGCCGGCGCCAGCAGGTTGAATGCCCCCGGCGGGGTGTTCGCCCCCTTGTCCTTGTACACCACCGAGCGCCGTGACGGTGACAAGTTGCCGGTCTGCTGGTCCTCCACGAAGTAGAACACCTCGTACTTGCCCGGGGCCACGAAGCCGGCGTGCATCACGAAGAACGCATCCTCGAGACCCGCGGGGTTGCTCTGGCTCGGCCCCCCAAGGAGGCGCTTGAGAAAGTTCACCTCCAGTTGCTCGGTGCCGTTGCTCGGTGCCAGCACCTCGTCGGGGTCGCGTATCTCCACGAACGCCACGCTCACCTGCGCCGCATCGACCGCCCGCAGGAACAGGTTGGCGCTCGATTCGTTAGACCCCAGGAACACCGCCGGCGTGATGTCGCGGATGTCCGCCGGGTTCTCCGCCGAGTTCGTCGCCGAGTTCGGCCCCGTGCCGAGAATGAGGGTCCGCGCCAAGCCCCCGTCGGTGGCCCCCACGCCCAGGGCATTGCTCCCCACTCCGTCCCCGTCGTCGTCCATCAGCGGGTGCTGCGCGGCCCGGTCAAAGAACGCGTTCACCCCGTTGGCCGCATTCACGCCGCGGCGCGTGAACTGCTCGGTCTTCCTGGTTGCGAGCTCGAACGACGCCTTGAAGTCAGCCCCCCGGCCGAGCGTCTGGAAGAGTTCCTCCAGGAAGAACTCGCCCACGCGGATGCCGTCCGACTCCAGCGCCCCCTTGTAGGACTCCTCGTTGGCCGCCGCGCTCGAGATAATCAGCCGCCCCGGCCCCGACACCCGCGGGATGAACCCGCCCGAGTAGCACGCCCCCACGATGACCACCCGGGGCTCGCCCTGCGCATCCCCCGGGTCGAGGCCCGCCTCCAGCCTCGTCAGCCACGCGTCGATGTCCGCGGGCTCGATGCGCTCATTGTCGAGGAAGAAGGTCTCGTCCCCGCCGTGGTCCACCATGATGAGGTAGACCGGTGCCGGGTTCACGTTCACCAGCGCCGATAAGCCCTCCACCGCCGCCTGGATGGTGGCCTTCGCCGGCAGGAAGTCCACCCCGAGACCCGCCTGGTTGAAAGCGTTGTCCGGGAATCCGTCCCGGTTCGCGTCCTGGGCGAGATCGTAGTTGAAGTAGAAGATGTTCTGCTCCGCAAAGCCCCGGTCCAAGAGCGTGTCGTAGACGCGGTTCGCGGTCTTGTTGTGCGAGGCAATGCCCTCCCGGTTGGCAATCTTGCCCTCCACCAGCACCACGTAGCCCGCCGAGGTGCCGACCAGCAGCACCACCGGGGCGGAGGCCACCGGGGCGAGGACGGCGCTCCCGGCAAACTTCGCCGTCAGCGTCCACGTCCCCTTCTGCCCAAAGCGCACCCCGCTGCCCGGCATCCCGAGGTCTTGCACCGTCACCTGCCCGAAGGCGTTGGTGGTGAAGGGCCCGAGCACCGTCACCGTGTTGTCGGGCGCCACCACCTCGAGACTCACCGCGTTGTCCCGAAGACCAAAGGCCGCATCCCCCGCCTTGGTGAGCTTCATCGAGGCGTCCACCATTCCGTTGAACAGCACGCTCGACGAGGAGAGCTTCAAGTCCAGCGTGGCAAAGGCCGGGTCGCCGGTGAAGAAGGTGAAGCGCTGGCTCACCGCATCGCTCACGTTGCCGTCGTTGTCCCTGGCCGTCGCCGTTATTGTATAGGTCGCCCCCGGGGTCCACAGGACCCGGCTCGTGTTCACCGTCCACGCGGTGGTGCCCGTCACCAGCGCCGAGGTGGGGCTCGTGACGAAGCCTTGGTTGGTGGTGAGGAAGAAGGTCCCGTCGGTGATCTGCACCTCCACCACGGCGACCCCGGAGGCGTTATCCGCCGCCGCCCCGGTGATGCTGAACACCTGGTTCAGGCTCGTCCCATCCTTCGGCGTGATGATGGACACCGCCGGGGGCACCGTATCGATGATGGTCACCGTCATCGTCGCCACATCGGAATCACGAAAACCGTCGTTGGCCTTGAAGGTGAAGGTGTCGCTGCCGGTGGTGTTGAGGTTGGGTGTGTAGGTGAACGCGCCGGTGGCGGGGTCCGTTAGGGTGACCGTGCCTTTGAGGGGTTGGTCAACAATGGCGAAGGTGAGAGGGTCGTTGGCGAGATCGAAGGCGGGCAGCGTGCCGATGTGGGTGTCCGTATCGTTGGTGGTGAAGGCGTCGTTGCTGGCAGTGGGGCGGGGGTTGCCGGTGATGACATTGAGGGGATCGGTGCCCTCCACACCCAGCACCGTGACCGGCGTCGGGCTGTCGGTCGTCGTCCCATCGCCGAGCTGACCGGTGCTGTTCAACCCGAACGCTACCACCGTGCCGTCACTCTTCAGCGCCACCGTGTGTGCGTTCCCCGCGCCTATCG
>CAYYVH010000410.1:0-3497 GCA_964475075.1 uncultured Anaerolineales bacterium
GTGGCGGTTTCCACGACGCCGACGGGGGCCGCCCACGGGGCCCCACGCCGTCGCTGCCCTCAACCCAGGCGGCATAGGCCCGCCAGCCCGGCCCGGCACGCTCAGGCGCCGGCAGGGGCCGCGGAGCGCTTCGGGTGAGGTAGGGCAGCACGCCCTCCAGGTAGGCGCCGGCAATCACGTCCTGGCCGCGGGGACTCAGCAGATACTCGGCGTCCACGAGGTTGGTGAAGAACAGGCACTCAACCAGCACCGCCGGGGCCTTGGGCCCGCGCAGCATCTTGAACCGGGCCTCTCGGTCCACGTCGCCGTCGCTCCAGTCTCCCGAGCGCACGCTGACCGGCTCGCCCTCGAATGCCTCGCGAAACGCAGCGTCAAGCGTCGTGGCGATGCCGTCGGCCGCCGTCTTGCCGGGGCTGGTGAACACGGCCACCCCTCGGGCGTTGCGGCTCGGGCCCTCGATCGTCTCGCCCACCGCGTTGCTGTGCAGACTCAGCACCAGGGTGTCGGCGTGCTCGTTGCAGTAGTCCACCCGGTCTTGCAGGGGCACGTCCGCTTGCTCCAGATCGGTCCAGGCCGGCGCCGTGGTCCATTCCCGGCGCGCGACGCAGTCGAACACCCGGACACCCGACTGCAAGAGCAGGCCGATCAGCCTGGCCGCCGTCTGCCGGTTGGTGATCCCCTCGCCGATCCACAGGTTCGGGATCCGGTCGGTGAACCGGTACTGCTTTCCGCCTGGGGTCAGGTAGTCGCCGGTCTTGGGGTCCTGGCCGCCGTGGCCGTAGTCGAGGACGATCGCGCTGTACATGTGGGCCTCCTGGGCTCAGCCCTGCGGGTGCAGTCGCAGGTGGTTGAGCGGCCAATAGGTGTCGGCCGACTCCCGGCAGTACACGGACACCGCATCGAAGTCGGGCCGGGCGTGCATGTGCAGGGCGTAGTCGGGCGGGCCCTCATCGCTCAGTACGTAGACGTTCACCCCGTCGCTGGCGATGCACTCCAGGTCCGTCGCCGTCACCGACTCGCCGGCAACCAGGTTCAGGTCGAAGTCGAATGCCGAGATCGACCCGGTGCCCGCCGTCGCGTAGATGTATCGGTGATCAGATGCGATCCACACATCGGCCGGCGCAGCCCAGGTAGCGATTGAGCCGCCGGCCAGCCGCCCGAAGACCTCGATCTTGGTTGCGCTGTTGTCGCCTGTGACGGCTACCCGGTGGGGGCCCGCAGGGACAATCCGGGTGCCGGTGGAGGGCTGCACGTTGGTGCCGGTGTCGCTCCAGGTGTAGCTCTCGGTGCTCGTGCCAATGCCGCCGTCGCCGCTGTCGCCGTTGCCGGTCGTGGCCTCGACGGCGCGCATCTCGCCCGAGGTCCCGCCGCTGTTGTAGCTCGCAACGAACAGTTGCAGGCCGTTGGAGTACAGGCCGAACACCTCTTCGCCGCTCTCGGTCCACCCGCTCCAGTCGGCTGTGCCGTCGCTGCACAGGTAGGCGTTGATCGCGTTGTCCGCCCCGAGCCCGTCAATGCAGTACAGCCGCACGCCGTCGCAGGCGAGCAGGGTGTCGGTGATGCTTTGGGACCACTCGACAGCGCCGGTCGCAAGTAGGTGCTTCTTGAGCAGCGTGCCGTCGCTCACATAGAGATACACCCCGTCGGAGCAGATCCCCAGGCCGGGGGCGGTCACGTCGATCGCGTAGGCTTCGGTCAAGTCGTCGGCGTTCAAGACGCTGATCTGGTACTGAGCCGAGACGATGACGGGGGCCACGACGATGTAGCGGGAGGTGCAGATCACCAGGTCGGGGGTTGTGATGGCGTTGGCCATGCTCTTGCTGATGCCCACCCGGCCCATGCGCTTGACCTCGGGATCGCACTTGTTGATCACGGCGTGCTGGCCCTCTTTGAGGCTGTCGGACGCATCCTGCATCGCGACAAACAGCAAGGGGGTGTGCCCCCAGAGCCAGTTCTTCTCGCCGGCGGTGGCAATGTCGGAACCGCTGTAGCCGCTGCGCTGTAGCGCCTGCGGTGGCTGGTCGTTCTCTACGTTGGCGCCGGTACCGTAGGCGTGGGAGAGTCGTTCGCTGCTCATGGGGTGCTCCTCGTGGGGGCTCAGGGTAGCGCGTGGCGATCGTTTAGGCGATCGTCTCCTTGCTCCGGTCCGATCGCCTCGCTATACTGTCTATGTAGCAAGCAAGGAGCGACACCATGAGCAGCAACGCAAACACCCTCCCAGCGAACGTCACGACCTCCAACCAGTTTGATGGCCGCACGGTCGACACCGTGGCCTGGGCTCACGTCGGCGACAAAGCACTGAGCCAGGCTGAGATCGTCTACTGCTGGACCGCCTACGAGAACGCGAACATCCACAGCGACGCCCGCGTGCTTGTGGGTCGGCGCTACGAGGACAGCATGGAGGCCGCTGTTCAGGCGGCCGCCGCGTTCCGCCCCGAGGCTTAGAGGGCTCGCGCCATGAGCCCGGCCCCGACACCTGCGGGGCCGTAGGGCGCGAACGGCGCCGGCACCTCGGCAAGGGGGCCCATGCCGTCGAAGCCCATGGGCACCTCGACAAAGCGAGCGACAACACCGGCAGGGGTAGCCGACTCCAGCACCCGCCGGCATTCGGCCCGCAGCGTCTCGCGCATGAACGTGGGTCGGAGAATGTACAGCGAGAAGAACGCCGACACCCCGAGCGGATCGGGCCGGTACCAGACCGCGGTTGCATCGGCGGCAAGGGTGGCGATCTGGATCAGGCTGTTGGGCTGCCCGTCGCTGATGTTTGCGATCACGCGGGCCTGGATGAACCGGCGCAGTTCGGCGTCCGTGAGATCGCCCCGCTGCTGGCCCACGAGAGCCGCGTATCGGTCCAAGAGAACGCCCGAGGCGAGCCCCAGGCTTGTACCCGTCTTGACCTCCAGCATCAGGTCCTCGACGGCCTGATAGCTCTCTGCGAGCCCTGCGAGGTGCCCCTGCGCGTTGGGCTTGTGCCGCAGTTGTGAGGGCATCTTGCCGGTGAGCCGGGCGGGCCAGTCGTTGACGTACTCCATGGGGGCCTCCTCGGTCAAAGTAGCCCAGGGCGATCGCATAGACGATCGTTTCCTTGCCACCTTTGAGACGGTTCGCTATACTATGTATGTAGCAAGGGCGAACAAATGACCGCGACCATCAAGAGCAACACGACGATTACCCCACACGGCTGCCGGCAAGCGGTCACGCTCCCAGCAGGAACCACCGCACAGATTCACTTCTGGAACCCTCAGCGACTGGAATTGATCATCAATGGCTACGTCTACACGGTTCTTGAAAGCCAAGTGGAAATCAGCTTTTAGCTGACGGTGATGGTTCCGGCCGTCGCGACCTCGGAGGCCAGCACGGTCTGATCGGTGCTCGGGGTCAGGGTCACGCCCAGCACCCCCTCGACGGTGGAGATCGCGCCCTGGGTGGCGAGCACCCGCCAGCCGTCGCCGGGGGCGGGGGGGTGGACCCCCCCCGGACCCGCGGCGCCCAGCTCT
>CAYYVH010000411.1:0-3483 GCA_964475075.1 uncultured Anaerolineales bacterium
AAGGCACAGGGTAAGATCGGTGCGATCAAGGTCCCGGGGGTCAAGAGCAGGCTGCTTGGCATGGTCGGCTCGCTGCGGACCGCGTGTGAGGCACGGGTCAAGGCGATCGAGGCCATCGCCCGCATCGACGGCCCGATCACCGGACACCTGCAGGCATTGCGCCGGATACGTCCGCGGGAGGTGGGACGGGCGGGGGGTGCCTATCGCGACGCCGGAATGTGGCGTGGTGCCGCTGCATAGTGTCGGGGAGGGCGGTCCTGCGAGTGTGTGGGAGAGGGGGTGGGTGTCGTGTGCGCCCCGACCGCGGGGGGGGGCCCGGAGGGGAGGGGGAGCGCCGGGGGGGGGCCCAGCCAGCCGATGGCCATGGTGGTTGACACGATGGGCCCGAACCACTTCACGAGCTACGCCGGGTTCCCGGCGGACGTGTGGTCGCCCGATCCCGACATGACGTTCAGCCTGGGCACGGAGGTGAACTACGCGCCCTTGATCTACAACCAGCACCAGGGCTGGGACACGGCGTTGGTGGTGCAGAACCTGAGCTCCACGACGGCGGCGAAGGCGAAGGTGTACTTCCTGGACCGCTCGGGCGACATCATCCACACGCTGGTGGACTGGATCTGCCCGCGGGGCAGCCAGACGTTCTTCCTGCCGGTGATCAACGGGCTGCCGGGCAACTGGGTCGGCAGCGCACGGGTGGAGAGCCAGAACTGGTGGACGCCGGGCGACCCGCAGGTGGACGCCCCGCGGCTCCAGTCGGTGGTCCTCCTGGAGAAGTGGGCGGATCCGGCCCGGAGCGCGCGGCGCGAGGCGATGGCGTACAACGCGGCGACCGAGTGCGACGTGTACGACTGGCAGCTCGGCCGCTTGCGGGGCGGCGTGCAGAGCGGTAGCGCGGTGCTGGCGGTGCCGCTGGTGGCGAAGGATAACCGCGGGATCACGACGGAGCTGGCGATCACGAACTTGGTGCCGAAGCCGGGCTTCACGGACTTCGCGTTGTTCGTCTACGACCAGAACGGGCTCTTGGACTACGTGTGCGAGAAGCTGAACGAGAAGCAGGTGGAGTACATCGACCTCAACCAGTGGGGTTGGATCCACCCGCACTTCATGGGCAGCGCGGTGGTCAGTGCCGTGTTCTGGGAGCACGATGTGTTCAGCCCGACGGGCCAGTTCACGCGGAACCTGGTAGGGCTGGGTGGCGTGATCGTGGAGCGGATCGGCGGGACGCAGGGCGGACCGGACGTACCGGGCGACGAGTCCAAGGCGACGGGCGTGTTCCCGGTGTTCGACTTCTTCCGCCCGGAGCGGCTGCCCAACTGCCCGGGCCTGCCGTAGGACCTTCCCACAGTGGATTAGAGGCAACGGATTCGCGGATCTACGGATCCACGGATGGGATGTATCGAACAGAACGGATAGCTCGAGATAGGCCCCGGCGCCGCGCGAGAGATCGCGCGGCTCCGGTCGTTAATGGCACGGCCCCGTCCTCGGTCGAGCATTCAGCACGCCGACCATGTACTGATTCCGGGTGATCCAGGGTAGGTAAATCTGTGTGGGGGGTGTCGGCGTCGCCGTGCCTGTGGGGGTGGGTGACGGCCCGACGGTCGCCGTGGGGGAAAGAGTCGGTGTGTCAGAGGGTGTGGGTGACGGCCCGGCAGTTGCTGTTGGGGACGGTGTCGCCGTGCCCGTGGGCGTGATCGTTGGTCCAACCGTGGGCGTTGGGGAGGGGTTGGGGGTGTCCGTGAGTGTGGGCGTTGGTCCAGCGGTTGATGTCGGTGAGGGAGTGGGTGTGCCCGTAGGTGTGCGAGACGGTCCAACGGTCGACGTAGACGTGGGTGTCGCTGTGCCCGTGGGCGTGGGTGTTGGCCCGACGGTCGACGTTGGTGAGGGGGTCTCGGTCGGGGATGCCGTCCATGTCGGTGTACACAGCTCGGGAGTTCCCTTGGGCGTCGCGGTGGATGATGGTGTGTCCGTGGGGGGCTGGAGCACCGTCGGCGACGGAGTGGCCGTGTTCGCAGTCGTTGACGTTGGGGTCGGAGTGGGTGACCACGACGCCGTAGGTGACGCCGTCGCCGAGTTCGTGGGCGATGGTGTCGGCGTAGGTGTCTGAGTCGGTGTTCGCGTGCCTGTCGGTGTCGCCGAGCCTGTTGCAGTGGGGGTCGGCGTCCGAGTCGATGTTCCTGTCGCCGTGGCCGGCAGTGAAGTGGGCGGCGTGCCGGTCCCGGTCGGCGCTGCGGTAGGCGTGTCCGTCGGGATGGGCGTGGGCGTCGGTGGGCCGATGTTGAACCATACGAGATTCGGCTGATTGACCGTGTTGCCGACGAACGCGTCGACACACCCGTAGCCGTTCAGCTCCCCGAGCGCTACCGACGTCGTGTTCCAATCGCCCAGGAGGTCGCCGCTGTCGACAAAGGCGCCCGCGCCATCGTTCAGCCAAACGGTGTTCGCCTGACCGTAGTTGCCCACGAAGGCGTCCAGGTCGCCGTCGCCGTCAACGTCGCCGAGCGCCACCGCACGTGTGCTCGAGCTGCCAAGGGCTTGACCACTGGCCGTGAACTGCCCCGTGCCATCGTTCAGCCAGACGGAGTTGGCCTGGCCGTCGTTCCCCACGAAGGCATCAAGATCCTCGTCGCCGTCCAGATCAGCGAGTGCCACCGCCCGCGTGTCTGAGCTCCCGAGGGCCTGGCCGGTATCCGTGAACACGCCCGTGCTGCCGTTCCGCCAAACCCGGTTCGCCTGGCCGTGATTGCCGACGAAGAGGTCCAGGTCGCCATCGTCGTCCACGTCGCCGAAAGAAACAGCCGCTGAATTCGATCTGCCCAGCCGCTGCCCGCTGTCACTGAAGGTGCCTCCACCCACATTCAGCCACAGGGTGTCGGGCTGGCCGTTGTTGCCTGCGGCGCCGTCGAGGTCACCGTCGCCATCCACATCGCCCAGGTCGACCGCCGCCGTATTCGAGCTGCCGATGCTCTGGCCGGTGTCCGCGAACACGCCCGCACCATCGTTCAGCCAGATCCGGCTGACGTGGCCGATGTGATTTCCGACGAATGCATCAAGGTCATCATCGCCGAGTGAGATGTCCACGGCCGGCGAGTTGCCAAGGCGCCGGCCGCTGTCGGTGAAGGTGCCTGATCCGTCGTTAAGCCACAGCTCGTGGTCCTCGAAGAGGAGGTTGCCGACCACGGCGTCGACGTCATCGTCGCCGTCCACGTCCACGTCGCCCAGCGCCACTGCCGCGGTGTGGGAACCACCGAGGCGCTGGCCGCTGTCGGTGAAGGTGCCCGACCCGTCGTTCAGCCAGACCTGGTTTGCCAGCCCGTAGTCACCCAGAAACACGTCCAAATCGTCGTCGCCATCCACGTCACCGAGGCTAGCGGCCAACGTGAGGTCGGTGCCGGGACGCTGGCCGCTGTCGGTGAACGTGCCCGATCCGTGGCATGGTTCATCACAAGGCTGAATGCTGCTTGACAATGTGGGGTAGGAGTGGCT
>CAYYVH010000412.1:0-3480 GCA_964475075.1 uncultured Anaerolineales bacterium
GGCCCATCCGCTTTCAAGGCGGCGCCGTTTGTCCACTCCGGCACTCCTCCGGGCCGTACTAAGAATCATACCCCGCGGCTCACGCGTCGACAAACACCGGCCTGCCTGGCCCGGCACTCGCTTGCGCTCCGGAAGTGTGAAGCCCCCGAGTCGCAAGACAGCGGGGGCTTCACTGAAGAGCGCCGCGCCCGGCGTGTCGGGCCTCTAGGCAAAGGCATTCCGTCGCCAGACATGACGAACCTCAGCCTGCGGGCCTCAATGGACCGAGAGGCGTGCGAGCATTCCCGCCAAAATGCCGAGCAGGAACAACACGGTCACGAGATGAGGGCTGTGCAGCATCAACCGAGACATGGTTTCCATCTCCCTTCGTGCTCTGGGCTCGGGAGGGTTGCCAGCAATTCACGCTGGCCGTTCCCAAGAACGTCGCTCGGCCCTGGGCGTTACGATGGTCTTGCCCCGACCCTAGCCGGCCCAGAGCATGTTGGCGGGAATCGTCCGCCGGCTCGGGGCGAGCCGCCGGGTCGCCCCCCCAAGGGCAACTGGACACTGCCCGACGGTGAGTGAAAAACCGGCGCGGCACTTCCGAGTGGCGGTGCTATTCAGCCGCTTCAAGGAGCTTGGCGGCGATCGCCTGGCCGATGCTGAATGCGGCCGTGGCGGCGGGCGACGGAGCGTTCAGGACGTGGATCATGCGCTTCGATTGGATGATGCGGAAGTCGTCCACCAGCGATCCGTCCGGCTCGACCGCCTGCGCCCGCACGCCGGCTCCGTGCCGCTCGACGTCCGCCACCTCCAGCTCGGGCACGAGCTTCTGCAACGCGCGGACGAACCTCCTCTTGCTGAGCGAGCGAATCGTCTCGTGAAGTCCCGTTTGCCAGTAGTGGCCCGCCATGCGCCAGAAGCCAACGTACGACCCCATGCTTGCCATGTCCGCGGGTGAAACGTTGGACCAGCGGTAGCCGTGACGGCTGAAGGCCAGCACCGCGTTGGGTCCAGCCTCGACGCCGCCATCGATCATGCGCGTGAAATGCACGCCCAAGAAAGGGAACCTGGGATCCGGCACGGGGTAGATGAGGTTGCGCACCAGGTGCCACCTGTCTTCGACGAGCGCGTAGTACTCGCCGCGGAACGGCACGATTCGCAAACCGGGCCGGGCCCCGCACAACCGCGCGATCACGTCGGAGTGCAGGCCAGCACAGTTGACGAGGAAACGGGACCTCGCCTCACCCTGGTTCGTCTCGATCACGATCCCGTCTGGCGGCTGGTTCACGCCAGTGACCCTGTGCCGGGTGCGGATCTCCGCCCCGTCACGGATGAGCTGTTCGGCGATTCGCCGGCTCACTTGCCGGTAGTCGACGATGCCCGTCTGCGGCACCCACAGCGCGGCCAACCCGCGCGCGCGCGGCTCGTAATCCGCGATCTGCTCTGCATCCAACCAGGCGAGGCCCCCGAGGCCGTTCGCCCGACCCCGCCGCTCAAGCTCGCTGAGCCGCTCGACCTCAGCCTCGTCGGTGGCGAGCACGAGCTTGCCGCAGCGCTCGTGAGCGATCCCCTCTTGCTCACAGAAGCCGTACATGGCTTCCCGGCCCGCCATGCAGTTCCTCGCCTTCAGCGATCCCGCCCGATAGTAGAGTCCAGAGTGGATCACGCCGCTGTTGTTGCCTGTCTGGTGCGCGGCGATCTCCTCCTCGGCCTCGAGGACAACGATCCGGAGCGACTGGTTCGCGAGGAGGGCCCGAGCGGTCGCAAGCCCCACAATGCCCGCCCCAACGATGGCCACGTCGTATTCCATGAGCCTACCAGCCCTGCGCCGCGAGGCCAGAAGCGCGAATCCGTCGACTGTCACCAAGCGCGACGGTGTTCGGACCAGCCGAGCTGATAGCTGATAGCTGATAGCCGATAGCCCAAACCTGACCAGCCGGCCGACTACCGAACACCGCGGTCGCTCTCCAGAGCAATCTTCAGCGCGCCCACCAGCGTACGGCACCCGTGGGGTTCCAGGTCCGCCACCTCAAGCTCCCCAGCCAACGCCGTGGACGGCACCAGCGCACGGCCGAAACCGAGCTTCGCCGCTTCGGCCAGCCGACGTTCGATGTGGCTTACCGACCGCAGTTCTCCTGATAGGCCTATCTCACCCAAGATCACAAGGTCCTTGGGCAACGCCACGCCCCGCTCGCTGGACGCGATAGCCGTGGCTACGGCGAGGTCCACCGCCGGCTCGGCAACTCGCAACCCCCCGACCACGTTCACGAACACGTCCTGCTGCCCCAGCTTCAGGCCGAGGCGCTTGGTCAGCACGGCTGTGAGGAGCAACAGACGATTGAAGTCCAGCCCATTCGCCGTCCGCCGTGGTATCTCCGCGCCGGTCGGGCTCACCAGCGCTTGGATCTCAACGAGCAGAGGTCGGCTGCCCTCCATCGTGACTGTGACCGCCGATCCGGGCGCGCCCTCCAGCCGCTCGGCCAGGAAAGCCGCGGAAGGATCGGGCACCTCGATCAGCCCGTTCCGACGCATCTCGAAAACGCCGACCTCATTCGTCGAGCCGAAGCGGTTCTTCACACTGCGGAGCAGGCGGTAGCTGTGGTAGCGGTCACCCTCCAGATAGAGTACGACGTCCACCATGTGCTCCATGATGCGTGGGCCCGCGATGTCCCCGGACTTCGTGACGTGGCCCACCAGGAAGAGGGGAATGTGCTCCCTCTTCCCCAAACGCATCAGCTGCGCGGTGCACTCGCGTACCTGGGTCACCGAGCCGGCGGCCGACGGGACCGCCTCGAGGTGGGCTGTCTGGATGCTGTCGATGATGACCGCCACTGGCTTCAGCGCCTGGATATGGAGTAGGACGGTGTCGAGGCTTGTCTCAGCCAGGAGGAACAGGTAGTTGCTCTTCAGCCTCATGCGCGTCGCCCGGAGCTTCATCTGCTCGGCTGACTCCTCGCCGGATACGTAGAGGACAGGGCCTCCGTCCTGGCTGAGCAGCGCCGCCGCCTGAAGCGCAAGCGTGCTCTTGCCGATGCCCGGCTCACCTGCGATGAGGACGATCGTGCCTGGAACGAGCCCCCCGCCCAGCACGCGGTTCAGCTCCCCGATTGGCATGGGCAGGCGGACGACGGGCTCGGTGGCGACCTCGGCAAGAAGCTGGGGCTTGGCGCCTGGCGCGCCTCGGTTCGGCGTCCGTCGGCGGCCCGATCCAGAGCCTTCCACGACCATCTCCGCCATCGAGTTCCAGGCCTGGCAGCTTGGGCAGCGGCCTACCCACTTGGGTTGGCTGTCTCCGCACTCACCGCAGACGAAAACGGTTCTCTTGCGCGCCACCGTGGCTCCTTTTCGAACGGGCGTTCGACGGCCATTATAGGGCCAACGCGGCGCAGGCGCCAACCCCCCGCCGCGATGGAGGCACACCCGGGTGTCGTCAGCCCGCCGGCCCGGCGGGGCGAATCCCACCCAACCCACCGCGCCCCCGCAGCCCCGTCGGGACGC
>CAYYVH010000413.1:0-3445 GCA_964475075.1 uncultured Anaerolineales bacterium
TACAGCGGCAGGGACTTTGAACATCGTAAGGAGTGGGTACGCGACCGGTTGGAATTGCTCAGCCGGTCATTTTGAATGGACGTCTTCGCTCATGTGTCAGCGGCGGTTGAAAAGCGCGGGTTTCCGGCGGTTAGGTGGCTGTGGTTCTCTTCTGGCGTAGGCAGTGGATGTGGTTCTCTCCCCAAGCGTAAGCCCCCTGGATTTGGTTCTTTCCTGGATGTGGTTCTCTCTGTGACAACTGAGTTGATGGCAAGCAGAGCACTCCGATCGCGGGTGCATTGCCTGGTGGCGTGACGCACCTTGATCTGGACGGTAAAACAACGTTGCCGTCGAGAGAATGAAGCCCAGGCCGCTTGGTGACAGCCTGGGCTTCTGTGTCACCGCCAAAGCGATAAACACGCTCTAACAAGCTGAGTATCGCCTGCGGCGGCGGCCGCGTCCAGTCCTCGGTGGCGGGAGTTCCAAGCCATCGAGGAGAGCCACCGCATGTTCAACTGTGCGAGATGCCATCGACTGGTGGCCATCTGCCGCTGCTGTGACCGGGGCCAATGCTACTGCTCAGCCCACTGTTCCCAAGTGGGGCGGCGGCAAAGCGTCCGTGAGGCGGGTCGGCGCTACCAGCAGAGCCCCCTGGGGGCACGCAATAACGCTGCCCGCCAGAAGCGGTGGCGACTGCGATTTTCAACTACCGTAACGCATCACCCTTCCGCCGGGCATCCACCTGTGCGAGAAGGGCCTCCTGGCGAACATTTAACCAAGGAGGCCCGTGATGCACTGTCACACCGAACACCCATTTCGATTCAGGATGACCGGCCTGGCCAGCGCTGCGACTTCTGCGGCCAGCCCTGCGGCTCTTACACCCGCTGGGACACACTCGGCGCTACGCGTCGTGGCGGGTGGCACATATCTCGTCGGTTATGAGGGATGGACATCATGATCTCGCCGGAACTTGAGGCGGAGATTCTGCGGCTCTATCACGCAGAGAAGTGGCGGGCCGGCACGATCGCGGATCAGTTGGGCATCCACCACAGCGTGGTGGTGCGGGTGCTCGCCCAGGACGGCATCCCCCGTCCTGAACGATCTCGACCGACGCGACTGGATCGCTTCATTCCGCTTGTCATCGCAACGTGGAAGGAGTATCCCAAGCTGCCGGCTAGCCGTCTCTACGAGATGTGTAAGGAGCGTGGCTACCAGGGGGGCCCGGATCACTTCAGACACCTGGTCGCCATGTATCGCCCTCGACCCAGGGCCGAAGCCTACCTTCGTCTCAAGACACTGCCGGCGGAGCAAGCCCAAGTCGACTGGGGGCACTTCGGCAAGTTGACTATCGGCCGCGCCAATCGCAACCTGCTGGCCTTTGTGATGGTACTGTCCTACTCGCGGCGCATCTTCCTGCGCTTCTACCTGGGCCAGCAGACCGAGAACTTCCTGCGCGGTCACGAAGCAGCGTTCGCTGCCTGGGGCGGCGTGACCAGGGTCCTGCTCTATGACAACCTGAAGAGCGCCGTCCTGGAGCGTCGGGGCGATGCCATCCGCTTCAATCCACTGTTGCTGGACTTCGCCCGGCACTACCGTTTCGCCCCACGACCAGTGGCGGTGGCAAGGGGGAACGAAAAAGGACGTGTCGAGCGGGCCATTCGCTACGTGCGGAGCGCCTTCTTCATGGGCCGCCGCTTCAAAGACTTGGACGACCTCAATCGCCAGGCCCAAGTGTGGTGCGACGGTCCTACCTGTGAACGACGCTGGGTCGAAGACGACAGCTTGACGGTCGCCGAGGCCTTCGAGAAGGAACGAGCGCTCCTCCTGCCCCTGCCGCAGACTCCGTTCCATACAGACGAGCGGCGTGAACTGCCAGTCGGCAAGACACCTTACGTTCGCTTCGACTCCAACGACTACTCGGTGCCGCACCAGCTCGTGCGCCAGACCGTGGTGGTCGTGGCTAGCCTGCAGAAAGTACGAATCATACATCGAGGTGCGGTCGTGGCTGAGCATCCCCGTTGCTTCGACCGCCGCCAGCAGATCGAGGATCCGGCTCACATTGAGAGGCTCGTAGAGCACAAACGCCAGGCCAGAGAGCACCGCGGCCTGGATCGTCTCGCCGCTGCGGCTCCGGCCAGCCGCAAATTACTCACCCATCTCGCCCAGCGCGGTGCCAATCTCGGCAGCGCCACGATGCGACTACTGCGTCTGCTGAAGGAGTTCGGTGCGGCACGCCTCGAACAAGCCATTCGCGAGGCCCTGGACAAGGATGTCCCGCATCCCAATGCCGTGCGGCAAATCCTCGAACGGCAGTGCCGCACCGAGGGCCGCAGTCCCACGCTGCCAGTGGAACTACCGGATGATCCCCGCATACGCGATCTGACTGTCCAACCGCACACGCTCGAAAGCTATGACGAACTGACCCAGGACATCGATAATGACCCGGAGGACGACGACCATGACCAACAAGCCATCATCTCCTGACTCGCTAGCCGATCGCGCCCGCCGCCTCGGCCTCTACGGGCTTCTTGAGCACTGGGCGGAACTGGGAGCCCAGGCCTGGGTCCAGACCCTCATCGCCTACGAAGAGGCCGAACGCCACCGCCGCAGCCTGGAGAGGCGTATCCACAATTCAAAGATCGGCCGCTTCAAGCCCCTCGCGGACTTCGACTGGGCCTGGCCGACAAAGATCGATCGGCCACTCATAGAGGAGTTGATGCAGCTGAGCTTCATCGACGAGACCGCCAACATTGTCCTGGTCGGGCCCAACGGCGTGGGCAAATCGATGATCGGCCAGAACATCATGCATCAGGCGCTGATCAACGGCCACACCGTGCTATGTGCAACAGCCAGCGCCATGCTCAACGATCTGTCCGCCCAGGACACATCCACCGCGCTTACCCGCAGACTCAGACGCTACACCAGGCCCACGCTCTTGCTGGTGGACGAGGTTGGTTATCTGTCCTATGACAGCCGTGCCGCGGACCTGCTCTTCGAGGTCATCAGTCGCCGTCACCAGCAGTGCCCCATCATCCTGACCACCAACAAACCCTTCGCCGAATGGAACGAGGTGTTCCCGAACTCCAGCTCTGTCACCGCGCTCATCGACCGCCTGGTGCACCGTGCCGAGATTGTCAAGATCGAGGGCGAGTCCTATCGCGCCAAAGAAGCCAAGGAGCGAGCTGCCAAGAAGGCCCACAAACGCGCTGCCAGGAACAAGAAGGGAAAGTCACCACGCAAGAAGGGAACCTGAGTGCATGGTCAGGAAACCGACGATTCTCCCACCCAGGCCCGATCTCATTCGACAGCCCGCCGGTCGCTTCGGCTGGCTTGAGGACCGCCTGCTCCGCGAAGGCTGGCTCGCACGCCTCGGCCCGCAGGGAACTTCCGTCCTCGTCCTCCTGGCCCTGGCCGCTGATCGCCAGGGCGCCTCCTTCTACGGCAGACAACGCATGGCCAAAGAACT
>CAYYVH010000414.1:0-1521 GCA_964475075.1 uncultured Anaerolineales bacterium
AATCTGAACGACGCTGCCCATAGCAATCGCAATCAAACCGAGACGGAAACCTAAGCCGAAACGGCCCTATCCGTCCATCCTCCCCACACCACACCCGAAGGGCCAACGGTGCAAGAAAATACATGGTCATCTGCATTTCTTCGCCGTACGGTCTAAACGCTGCAGCTGCCTAGCACGCTACAACAGGTTGGTGGAGACCTTCACGAAGGCCGCACGCCACGGTCAGCCAAATTACATGACTCCGGGGTGATCGTCAAAGATATTGCCTCCTCAGCAGAATCCGTGCGTTCGTTCCGGCTCGGGTAATCTACACCTGTCAGCTTTGCTACATCTAACCCCTTCGACGACCTGACCGAGGTCCAGCAGCACGCGGACGAGCTGCCGTTGGACCCTGGGACTAGATGCCCTGGAGGTGCCGGAAGACGCTCGAACTCGCCGACACGACCGCGAACGCCACCTGAGGCTGACCGCCGATGACCCCAAGCTGGATCGACGAATCGTCGTTAACGGATTCGCTCGCGAGCCGGTCTTGTGCGGGCGGCCCAGGCTCGACTTGCAGCCATGCTGGCTGCATACGCTATCAGGCCTTCGGCATAAAGATGCGAATTTCAGGGCCGCGGGGCTATTCTCACTGTCACAGAGCCATCCAAAGAGGCGAAGAAAATGAGATTGACAGCGTCTGGCTACGGTTCCCGGTAGTGCGGCTCGGCACCAAGCGCCGTCCACACGCGCACCGTGCCGTCGCTGCTGCTAGCGGCGAGAGGGCGCCCGTCAGAGCTGAATGCCACGTCGTAGACATCCGGTACATCATGCAAGGACAGCAGGCGGGAGCACGATACAACATCGGCTACCGCTACGCCCGTGGATCGACCAATGGCAAGCCGCCCTCCGTCCGGACTGAAGGCAACGGACGAAACGGGAGCATCTCCGAACTGCCCTACTCGCCCCGCTTCTTCCCAGGTGTCTGTATTCCACATCGTGGTTATCCCGGTCTTGGCGCCGACGGCAAACCACGCATCGTCTGGTGAAAATGCCATGCCACGTGGAAACCGGACTCGAGTAGATTCTGGAACGGTCAGTGTCCGCACAACCTCACGCGTCTCACCGTCGCAGATGTAGGCGATGCCCTACCATGATAGTGCAACCATGTACTTTCCCTGGTGGCTATACGCCACGTCCCATACGCCCGCCGGCATCTGCGGCAAGGGGCTCTTCGCACCGCTATCGACCTCCCACGCGCGTACCGTACCATCGCTAAGCGCGGCCGTCAGCTCAGCACCGTCAGGCCGAAGGGCAACGGATTGGACGCCTGGAAGACCGTCCGCCAACAACTGAGCATTCCACTCTCTATCCCAGAGGTAGATCGCACCGTCGAGCGCGGCCGTGTCGGGATCGAGATTCCCGGACGCCAGTAACGCGCCGTCGTGGCTCATGGCCAGCGATGAGACCGTTGCCGTATGTCGGCGGAGCACTCGCGAAGCCTGCCAGTTGGCAGTGTCCCACACCCGGATGGTTGCATCC
>CAYYVH010000414.1:1621-3444 GCA_964475075.1 uncultured Anaerolineales bacterium
GAGCACTCGCGAAGCCTGCCAGTTGGCAGTGTCCCACACCCGGATGGTTGCATCCTCCGAGCCTGAGATGAGCCGCTCGCCGTCGGCGCTGAAGACAAGGCGATCCACGCCATGGCCGTGCCCATCGAGCACCTGTCGCCCCGCGTGTTGGTTCAGATTCCAAATCTTGATGACGCCGTCGGCGCTGCTCGTCGCAACGCGACGACCATCCGGACTGGTTTCCAGTCTACCGATTCCGCCTCGATGGCCGCGGAACGAGTCAAGCCGTTCGCCCGTATGGGCGTCCGAAATATGTACGAGGCCGTCAAAACCGCCGCTGATGATCCGGTCGCCGTCGTGCGAAAACTGCAGGCACTGTGACTGCCGGCCAATCCCGGCCAGTCGAACTGGCACCGCTTCCGGGTCGTCAAGATCCCACACCTTGATTGAGTCGCCGTTCAGCGCGGCCGCTAAGCGCTCGCTATCCGGGGAGAATGTTAGTGTCTTGACTCCCCACGAACCGGACGGAAACTCCTCCACCTGCGCTCCCGTCGCGGCGTCATGAAGGCGAATTGTCGTTTCCGCGTGGCCTCCACCGTATTCAACAGAACCGGTCGCAATCATCTTACCGTCGGGACTAAATGCCAAGGACGCAACCAGAGGCGGACTTCCCCATACCCTTTCAGGCTGGGTTCAGCACCCAGAGCCGTTTCGCGGCGTACGCCGAACACACAAGGTTGCACTATACTCTCTCGACGCCACAAAGCAGATCTTGTCCGAAATCCCGGACGTGTTTGATAATGCCGAACGCGGACTCGACCGTCTTCTTGCGGTAAGCGCCCACCGGTACCATCGTGCTCGCCGTGTCGCGGCGGGCGATCGGGCTCGCTTGTGGCTCGCAGGACTCGGGGCGCGTTTAGGGCTTGGCCTTGGGGTTACTGCGTGGGCTCGGTGGTATTGCGGCGCCGGGCAGCACGCCGCCACCCCAATTGTGCTCGCAATCGCTGCAATGCCAATTCGGGCTGTCATCGCGGATGCAGCAACCACCAAGCACATGCTTTCCCTGTCTGGCTTCTTCTACGCCCTCTTCAGTGGGCTCCCCATACCTGATCGGCACCACGTTGGACGAGCGACATTCCGGGCAGGTTGGCGTTCCGTTGGTTCTTGACATCCTTTGCCCTTTCATAATGCGAATTCCGATCAGTCGCCCCGGCCAAACCATGACCCGTCAATCATCTCGACGGTTCACCGAAGGAGACGCCGGTGGCTCTGAGTGCTGCAACCAGCGGGTCATCCAAGGGGACCAGGCGTTGTCGATCAGCCACCTCGCTTATGGGGACGCTAGTCAACTTGCCAGCCTGCATGGCGGCCATGTGGTTGAAGGTGCCTGCAAGGATCATCTTGATCGCGTGGTGACCGAATCGCGTACCCAGCACGCGGTCATGGGCACTGGGTCTGCCTCCACGTTGAACATGCCCCAAAATGGTCGCCCGACATTCCAGGTGCGTTCGCTTGGCGATCTGATCGCAGAGAACCTCGCTAACCCCGCCCAGTCGCACTGGATCAGGCGATTCGTGAACGACTTGGTCCACGACCACGCTGCCGCCCTTGGGCTTGGCCCCCTCGGAGACGGCTACGATGGTATAGGCTTTGTGGTGTTCACTGCGCTCTACGCAGCGGGCACAGACCGCATCAAGGTCGTATTCAATCTCGGGGATAAGCACGATGTCCGCGCCGCTGGCCGCCGCCGCGTTGAGCGTGAGCCATCCGGCATTGCGTCCCATCATTTCCACGAGCATGACGCGGTGGTGGCTGGCTGCCGTGGTGCGGATGCGGTCCAGCGC
>CAYYVH010000415.1:0-3424 GCA_964475075.1 uncultured Anaerolineales bacterium
CGGCGAGCACGCGGCGCCGCGCCCGTTGTTCACCCGCTTCTGCCGCGGGTGGAGCGCCCGGGAGCGGTCACAGGCGATGAGGAGCCCGGGCTCGCCCCGCCGGTCGGCCCGCTCCTCGATGCGGTAGCGTTTGAAGATGGCCAGGGAGACCTCGGCCAGGGCCAGCCGTGCCGGGTCAAGCGCGCCGCTCGAGCGCAGGCGCACCGTCTTCGGCACCTGCTTCACGTTGGGGTACAGCGTGCGCCGGAGGGCATCGGCGATGGGCTGCGACTCCGCCACGAGCTTGTCGTATGCCCGCACGTCGTCGGACAGCTCCACTGGCCGGTCGAAGATCTCGCCGCCTGCCGCTTCGTTGTCCCCCAGCGGGACCGTCACCTCATGCCCGTCGACGGGACTACCCTCGATGGGGCTCCGCTGGAAGTCCGCGCCCCGCAGCACCTTCTCCAGGATGTCCGATCGCATGTCCTCGTACTCGCTGTGCTGCCCCCCGGCTTTGTTGAGTGCCATCTCGAAGCTGGCCAGCAGCTTCCTGGTGGGGTCGTCCAGCTCGGGGGCACCTACTCCTCCCTTGCTGCGCTTCGATCGGTCGGCCTCAGCCTCACGCAGCGCCTGTGCGATCTGCTGCGCGGGGCCCGGCGGATCGAACAGTGCTGGCGGGCTCGGCTCACCCAGCGGGCGGATCCGGTCGGTCGGGGAGGGTTCCGCGGGCTCGGGGGACAGCTTGGGTTGAGCGGGCACCCCGGAGTGGCCACGTTCGTTGGACGCACTGTCCTGACCGGCAACCGGATCATCGGCCGGCCTGGAATCGGGCAGGTACGGCGCCAGGCACCGGCAGACGGCACGCACCCATGCCGCGCCGAGCATCAGCATCTTCTCCGGCCGGACCCGGCCGAGCTGCTCGAAGAATGGGTGGCAGGCTCGGCTGACGTCCAGGAGAATCATGCGCGTGACGGAATGGAGGTTCTGGGCCCGCCAGTCCGGCAGGATGTCGCCGTAGAGGATGACCGCATTGAGGATGGCCGGCACGGAGGGGAAGGTCGAGTCCTGCTGCGACGCGGAGAACAGGCGGTACAGCTCGACCGGGGCCATGGCCGGCACGCGGGACAGGTCCTCCAAGAGGAGCCGGGTCTGCACGCAGGCCGTCACGATGTGCGCCATCTTCCGGTAGACCTCCGGGTCGACGCGGACCCTATCGTGTTGGGCGGGGTTCTCCAGGTATGGCGTCAGCGTCGCGAACAGGATCTTCTCCGGCACCCGGGTCTCGTACTCGAGGTAACCTGTCAGGCCGGCGGCGGCGTAGGCGGCGATAGCCGAGGGGTAGCTCGTGTAGAATGGGCTGATCTGTGGCTTGACCTCGGCCTCGAAGGAGTCGCCCACGTGCCCCGCCTGGCGGGCCGCTGCAAACTGCACCTTCTTCACCAGCTGGTAGAACCGGCGCTGGGCCGCGAGCCGCAGGTGATAGTCCAGATTGGGCTTGAACGCGTCGCCCAGGCTGACCCCGGCCCAGTCCGTCTTCCGCCGCCGCTCCTGGTAGCCTGATGAATACCCGTATCCGCCATCGTACGATTGGGTGTTACCGTCCATGGATAATCCTCGTATTTCCGTTCTGCACTTGGCTATCAGCTATCAGCTATCGGTCTGGCTGGTCAAACGCCAAGCCAGTTTGGTCGCAGTCGAAGGACTTGTGGCACACCTACTGGGAGCCACGGAGTGGTTTCGTCAATCTGGCATATCGGTCACCTGTGTCTCGGATCGTTCGGCTCCGCATCAGTCGGACTGATAGCTGATAGCCGGTAGCCCAAGCCGGATCATACGATCGTTCTATGATGCACCATCAAAACAAATTCCCCCCCAGCGTCGGGTCATCCTCGTCCGCTTCCTGCTGCAGGCCGAACACCTCGTGCAGGAGCCCTGGGATCAGCTTGCGGTCCTCCGGGCTGGCGTTGCCGAGGACGGTAACCAGCGCGATCTGGTCCGGCGTCAGGTGGGGCATCGCCGCGGCCATGCGCAGGAACGCCTGATAGCCGTAGATCGTTGGCGGCGGCATGGAGAGGAGGCGGCCCTCCGTCCGGTGGCGCCGGATCAGCTGCCCCAGCTTGACGACCTTCACGACCAGTTCGGCGTCCGTCGGGTTCGTCTGTTTCTGTTTCTGATGCTTGCGTTTCCTCGTGGTCACGCTGCTTCCTCCATGAGGTGGTTCAGGACCTGGACTTCCTGCTGGGCCAGCAGGTAGTCCAGCGTCAGGTTGATCTGGAACCGGCGCCGGAGCGCGTCATCGAGCGTCACTAAGGTGTGCGTGGAGTCCGACTCGGCCTGGTAGTTGCTGTCAGCGACCCATGCGATCCCCTGCCCGTCGACCCGGCGGCCATCGGCCAGAACGACGTCGCTTTGCGTCATCAGGTTCAGCAGGCCGCCCTGGACGGTGGACGAGTGCACGCGGCCCATCTCGCGCAGCCAGACCAACGGGTAGGCCTCCTCCTTGATGAGGGCCGCGTCCACCACCGCGTCGACCAGCCGGCTCTGCTCGTCGAAGGTTGTGCCGTCCTTGAGGGCCCTGCGCTGGTACAGCTCACCGGGCGTCTCATAGGTCGCCATCTCTATCGGGTAGAGCTTCAGCGGCTTGACCGGGAACCCGAGACCGGCGCAGATGGCCCTGAAGTTCTCGGGCACGATGTAGAGGGCCTCGAGGAGTGAGCTCTTGCCGCTGCCAGTCGGGCCACTGAGGTGGATGAACTCGTGAGCCACAATGCCGTAGACGAGGACCTCGACGAGCCACTTCACTAGGAACAGCGGCGTGGTGCCCGGCACCGGCAGCAGCTCGATCAGATCCATCGGACCGGCCTTGCGGTACTCCAACGGCTTGTCCACGCGATAAACGGTCTTTGCCATGCCTTCCTCCTGATTGTGTTCCTGCCTACGGAGCTCTGGTTGGGATGATCACGAGCTTCCCCTCGGGTCCCGCGGCGACTTCCAGCGCCATGCCGGACAGCGAAGCTCCGCTCCGGTGAAGCTCGACGAATGCGCTTGCGGCGAGGAGCCGGCCGTGCTCCAAGAGCGCCCGGGCGCCGAACGACGTGGTGTTGGCGTCCAACGTCGCCAACACGTGTACCCCCAGGCCGTCCTCGAGGTGCACCTCGCCGATGTCCAGCCGAAGGTGCTCGGCGGCCCTCTGCACTGCCCTCTCGATGGCCCGCTCAACGATGGTTGACAAGGCTGCGTCGTCGAGCGGCTCGAACAGCACCGGCGTCCCCACGCGCGACAGGAAGGCGCTCGACAGCATCCCTTTTATCTCGTCCGCGACCCTACCCAGCACCTCGCGGCGCGAGGGCGAGGCGTGAAAGCCGAGCCCTTTGCGAGCGGACTCGTCCGTGCCCTCCCGCAGACTCATCGTGAACGCCAGGACGCGCTGGGCGCACGACCTCTT
>CAYYVH010000416.1:0-3420 GCA_964475075.1 uncultured Anaerolineales bacterium
TGAGGTTGTGAACTTCAGATTTATTTGTCGTATTTTCTTCAGCGATATTTGTCATTCGCCTGGCTTCGACTCTCGGACCAGAATCGTGGGGTGCCCTCTCTGAGTCGAACCCGGAACGGTACAGATCCAAAGCCGCACGCACAGAGACGGGCCACAAATACGGACCGATGAGGACTGGCGGTGGTCGTAGTACCTGGGCATTGGCCACCCCCTTCAGCAACACAAGAAGCGTAGCTGACGCTGTCGGCGCGTGATTGACCGTGGGCCGACGGGGATACGGCCAGATGTTCAGATGGATCGAGCTGGCCGTTCGCTTGCCGTAGGCCGTGAGCCTACGGTCGCCTGCCCCAATATGCCTCGGCCGGGCACGGGATCTCAACCGCGATCGCAGCGTAGATCGCTTTCAAGTCCTCTCCGTCCGGGGTCTGGTAGAAGTAGGCTGGCTTCGACGCCGTTGCCTCGAGGGCCCACAAGTCCAGTTCCTCACCCAACCCGATGGTGAAGATCATGATGTTGTCTGCCTTTGCGGCTCGTGCCTTCTCCACTGCCACCGACGCCGGAACCGGGTTGGCCTTCCCGTCAGTCAGGACAATCATGACCGGGTCATTGGCGCTGCGCCGACGGGAACTGGTGAGCTCCTGGTGCGCCAGTTCGACCCCAAGATCGATCCGCGTCTGCTGCCGCACCTCGATGCGAGCGAGGGCGGCGTCGAGAGCGGACCGGTTGCCTGTGAGAGTCTGCAACAGCCGCACATCGCCGTTGAACTCCACGATGGCTGCCTGGTCCCTCGGCAGGTGGAGGTGGAGGGCAAAGAGGCGCAGGGCCTCGATGGCGGCTGCAAGTTTGGTGCGCCCGGCGCGCGTCTTCTCCAGCATGCTGGTGGATGCGTCGACTACCAGTACCACATCCACGGGCCTGCGGTCGGGGACACAATCCTCCCTTATCGCAAGGGGAAGATAGATCGGGGACGGCTCTCGGGTGGGGGTGGCCGTGGGCGTTGGCGTAGCTGTCGGTGTAGAGGTCGATGTCGGCGCCAGGGTGGCCGTGGGCGTTGGCGGGGTAAGGAGCCCGTTGGCTGTGATGATGTCCATGGGGAGGTTGTTCTTGAGCATACCTCGATGGTGACACACCGCGACATGGAATTGCGGCACCATCCTACGCCCTTCATCCTCAACCTCTATGACGACGAACTCGGCTTCGTCGTGGGTGGTGGCGGCGATGAGGTGACTGCCACTTCCGCTCCATGCAATGGAAAGCGCAATAGCTGTGCCGGAAAAGTCCCAGTTGATCGGCCTGTTGACCGAGACCCGGCTGACCTCCGCGAGTCCCGAGGGGGGATCGAATCGGTAGACCACCACATTGTCGACGGCGTGGATGGCCAGAAGGCCGCTATTGATCCAACCCCGGTTGATGGCTACGCCGCCGTTGTAGGTGTTTCCGGTGTGTAGCGTCCAAGCCCGGCGGTTTTCAAGATCTGCCACGTTGATCTCGGGCACATCAAAGCGATTGGATATCAGGTAACGCCCGTCTGCGGTGATGGTCGCATGGGTCTGGCCGAGATAGCCGTAGAAGCCCCCCGGAGGGGGGGACACGCCGATGGGCTGCAGTTGGATCGGGTCGCCTGTGGCAAGCATCGTCCTGGCTTCAATCGAGTAGACCCAAGCGTGCCTCGTGAGAACGTGCGCCCGCTGGCCATCAGGATCAGGTAGGATCTCGGCAACCCGGCTGTCAACCTCGTATCTTCCCAGCTCGGGGCCTATCTGCCCTGGGCGCAGGTCTGACAGGTGATACTTGGCTACCCAATAGGGATCCTCCGTACGATACCGGTCTACACCGTTAGTACCGATGAGGACCGTTTCGTCATTGGGCATGATGGCAATGCCGCCCAAGTGCGAGAACCGGCCGCCACTGATGGATGGATCGGCACTCCACTGCTGGGTCGAATCTGTCGGTCGACGAAGTAGGTACAGGCCTGTGCCCGGACCGGAGGTGGTAGCCAAAGCCATGGACAGGTCCGACGTGGCAGCCAGGCGATAGGTCGAAGGTCGCGGTGGGACCGGCTGGGCTGGACCCCGGAACACTGGTGTGGGCGACCTGATGGTGATCGCTGAGATCGTGTCGCAACCTGGGTACGGCTGATTGATGTCCTCGGTGACGAACGCCAGCTCGTCGAGCGTAGGCGCAAGGTCATCTGATCCGAGGCCGTATGTCGGCTCGGTGGAGCCAACAAGAGTCACAGCCGCGACAGCAAGCACCGTCGTCAGGGCAAGCCAGACGCGAGGCCGGCTCACAACCTGAATAGTGGCCGGCCTCGCGCACGCGGTCAGTCTGTCCACGTTCGAGAGCCCCGTTTGCCAGGGTGGCGTCGCCGCCGTGGTGGCTAGGTCATCTCCGGAGAGGAACTCGATGGACATAGCCTCTACGGCGAGTACTCGCTTCCACCGGAGTACTCCAGGTAGAAGTCCTCCGTCTCGCCCTCCGCGTATGTGTAGTGGTAGAGCAGGCCCCTGCCGTCACGGGAGGTGATGGTGCTCGGCGTGAGCGTGATCCGCATCCAGATGTTGCCCCCGGGGGCAGGATCGTAGGCCCGGAACGAGGGGGTAGTAACGGTGTGGGCGCCAAGGGACTCGGTGAACTCGAAGTTCTCCACCGCACGCTCGGTAAGGTCAACCGGCAGTCCCGTTCCCGGGTCGATGCAGGTGAGAGAATCCGCCCAGTCGCCATCGCGGTCGAAGTCGAATTCGGTAAGCTGGCAGTGGGGCAGGTTGACCACCGTCTGGACGGCGTCGTCAGCGCCGTCGTCATCGGCGAAGTTGTACTGCGGGCGGATGTTGGGTACCCCGTCGTTGTCCGGCAGCATGTCGGCCTCTTTCTCTTCGCTGAGGTCGGCGCCGAGGATAGCGGTAGAGCCAGCCAAGTGCTTTGGACCTGTGGGGCGCCAGCACAACCGAGTCGCGGTTCGTGATCACCAAGGAGTACCGGAGGTTCGCAGAGTTCTGTGATGCCTGTCGTCGGTACCGTTACATCGGTCTCTGTCACGGGCCTCCCGGTGTGGGCAAGACTCTCTCCGCTCGACACTACGCCCGATGGGAGATCCTCGAACCCTACCTGAGCCATTCCCTCGATCGGATGCCACCCGTCAACGTGACGCAGTGCCACACTGTCTTGTACACTCCCGAAGTGGCCCACACACCCCGCTCGCTTGCCACCGATCTCCGCGCACTCAGACGCAGCTTCGAGTGGATGATTGCGGACGCGACCAATCCAGAGGGGATGCGACGGTTCGGCGACGATCAGCCTGAACGGATCGAGCTGCTGATAATCGATGAGGCGGATCGCCTCAAGATGCAGGGTTTGGAGCAGGCGCGGGATCTCTATGATCGGAACAGCTTCGGCTTGATCCTGATCGGCATGCCAGGG
>CAYYVH010000417.1:0-3399 GCA_964475075.1 uncultured Anaerolineales bacterium
TCCGACGGCGCTCAGGCCGTCGACATGTGCGCGCGCGGCCCGGCGGCCGCCGCCCCGGCGGCCGCAGCTGGTCGTGATACAATGGTGGGTACCGTTCTGGGCGCCGACCCTAGCCGTGGTCGCAGCGCTACTGCGCCGTTGGTCGAATGCCCGGCTGGTTTTCGTCTGCCACAACGTCTTGCCCCACGGTGGCGGAGGACCGTTGGACCGAGCCTTGGTGCGCTTGGCCCTGAGCCAGGGACAGGCCTTCGTCGTTCACTCCGAGGCCGACGAGAAGTCGCTGATCGCGCTCTTGCCCGAGGTGACTGCTGGAGGTGAGCGGGTCCACCGGGCCGTCTTGCCGCTGCACACCATAGCCCCGTCCGTCGGTCGCCGGGAGGCGCGCCGACGGCTTGCCCTACCGCCCGATGCCTCCGTGGCGCTCTTCTTCGGTTTCGTGCGCCCGTACAAGGGGTTGGCCTACCTCGTCGATGCCCTGCCGCAGGTGCTGGATCAGGTGCCAAAATTCCATCTGCTTGTAGCCGGGGAGTTCTGGGAGTCGGCGGCGGAGCACGAGCTCCGTGCTGCCGAGCTCGGCGTGGCGGGTCGAATGCACCTCGACGATCGCTACATCCCGAACGAGGAGGTTGGTCGGTACTTCGCCGCGGCCGACGTCGTGGTGTTGCCATACACCGAGGCCACCCAGAGCGGCGTGGTCACCTTGGCCTACCAGTTCGGCCGGCCAGTCATCGCCACGCGAGCCGGCGGGCTGCCCGAGGTGGTTGACGACGGGCTGACCGGGCTCATCGTCCCGCCGGCCGACTCGTCAGCCCTCGCGGCAGCGCTCGTCCGCGTGTTCCGCGAGCCCGGGCTCGCCCAACGGCTGCGCTCCGGGGTGCGAGAGGCCGAGGGCCGGTTCAGCTGGAGCAGATTGGTGACGCTGCTCGAATCCCTGGTCGACCGCGCGTAGTGCCTGGCCACTGGCGATACGGAAGCTCTGGCCCTGCATTTGGCGGCTGGATGGCGCTGGGCTAGACTAGCCGCGTGGACGCGCGCGGAGACCGACGATGCAATGTTACGAGCATCGTGCTCAATTGGAATCGCCGGCAGGACACCCTGGCGTGTCTCGCCTCGCTCGTGGCGCTGGAAGACTCGGGGGCCCACCAGCGCATCCTGCTGGTGGACAACGGATCGACCGATGACACGGTGGCGGCCGTGCGCTCGGCGGTCCCCTCCGTCGAGGTGCTCGCCCTGTCCGAGAACCGGGGCTATGCCGCCGGCGTGAACGCCGGAATCCGGCATGCTCTGGACCAGGGAGCAGACTGGACGCTCCTGGCGAACAACGATACCGTGGCCGAGCCCGACATGTTGGCGAAGCTGCGCGGTGCCGCCACGGACCCAGCTGTCGGGCTATTGGCCCCGACGGTCTACTACGCCGACGTGCCGGGGCAGGTCTGGCCCTCTGCCGGCTGGCGCCGCGCAATGACCTTGGCCGCGTTCGACACGACGGCCCGGCCGCCCACGCGGGGACCCTATGACGTGGACTGGGCGACGGGCTGCTGCGTCTTCGTCCGCCGCCAGCTCTGGGAGGACGTGGGCCTGTTCGACGAGCGGTTCAGGGTGTACTACGAGGACCATGATCTCTGTCTGCGGGCCAAGGCGGCCGGCTGGCGGATTCTGCACGTGCCCGAGGCGAGTATCCACCACCGAGTGAGCGCCTCGACCGGCCCTGGGAGCCCGGAGCAGATGTACCTGCTGGCCCGGAGCAGCGTGCCGTACTACCTGGCCCACACGACGGGGTTTCACCGCGTGTTGATCGTGGCCTACCGCCTCGGCAGCCTGGCGAGGACCCTCTCTCGATCGTTAGCCGCCGGGAGGCCGGCGGCGGGCTTGGCCTACGTCCGCGGCTTGCGCGACGGCGTCCGCGACGAGCATCGGCGCCGACGGGGCGGGATCGACTCTCCAAGGAGGCCGGATGGCCAACGCAGCCGCGGGACGTGACGAGCTGATCACCTATCTGAGGGACGTGCGGATCCTGGAGGATCCCATAGATGGGCGGGCGCTCATAGACGCCCGGACGGAGCTCGAGGCCTACGTACAGATTCACGCCCGCACCATCGAGCTATCGCTCGCCATGCTCCTCCGTCACCTGCCGCCGGGGAGGCGTCTGCGGGTGCTGGAGCTCGGCGGTGCGCCGTACTTCTTCAGCGCCGTCGTGCGCCGGGCATTCGAGGCCGAGTTGACGGCGGTGAACGTCCAGGCGGGAGCCTGGCCCGGTGAGCCGGCAACGGTTGCCGGCGGCCGAGTCGTGCTGGCCGTGCCGGAGAACGGGGCAGAAGGCCGCTTGGACATAGAGGTGCGGGTGTTCAACATCGAAAAGGACCCCTTCCCTTTCGGGCCAGACACCTTCGACGTCGTGTTGTGCATGGAGATCATCGAGCACCTGGGGTACTCGCCGAGCCACATGCTCGCCGAGTCCCATCGGGTCCTCGCCGCCGATGGGCTGCTGTTCATCACCGTGCCCAACCTCGTAAACATCAAGCGCACCGTCAACATGGTGCTGAATTGGCCGACGGAGTTCCCATACTCGGGCTACGGAATTTATGGGCGTCATCAACGGGAGTTCGCTCCAGGGGAGCTGGCGCGGTTGCTGGCAGACTGTCACTACGGGGTCGAGGAGCTCCGAACGGCCAACGTATGGCCGACCTTCCGCGACAGCACGGTCAAAGGCCTAGGCAACTGGCTGCTCAACGCCGTCACCGGCCTGCCAATACCGTGGTTGATGGCCAAGCGCGAGTACATCCTGTGCGCGGCGCGGCCGCTCGGGGAGCCGGTGGCGGCCTATCCGTCATGGCTGTATACGCATCGCCACCTCTATCCGGATCCGCCCCACGGTGTGAAGAAGGTGCTCATCGAGTGAGAGATCGAGGCGCCCTTCGATTGTTGGGGCTGGGGCTAGCCCTCGTCGTCCTGGCGTTTCTCGTGCGCCAGGTTGCCAGGGACTGGGAGGAGTTGGATGCCAGCGCGTGGGCTGCCTTCCATCTGAACCCGCTGCCCCTGGCGCTGGCGTGGCTCATCCAGACGGCGGGCTGGCTGCTGGTCGTGGACACGTGGGGGCAGATCATGCGCCGTCTTGGTGGTCGAGCGCCCTTGGGGCGTCATCTCCAGCTTTACACGTACACCGCCCTGGCGCAGGTGCTGCCAGGCAGTATCTGGGTGCCCGTGGGCCGGGTGGCGGCCTATCGGCAGATGGGGGTGCCCGTCGTGGCCGTGAGCGCAGCGGTGGTGGTGGAGTGGATGCTCTTGGGTTTGGCCGGCTTGGTCCTCTACGGGCTCCCCGCGCCCCTCTTCCCGGGCCTTTCTGCCCCCCGGGCTGCGCGCCTCGCGGCGTGTGGTGCCGTGGGGCGTGGTAGACCGGGC
>CAYYVH010000418.1:0-3385 GCA_964475075.1 uncultured Anaerolineales bacterium
CGCCACGGCATAGGAGCGGGGAGCTGGCAGGGAGCACCATCAAGGTTGTTTCTGATAGCTGATAGCTGATAGCTGATAGCCTGTCGACATGTATCGACTCACAACACAGTAGTCTCAACCACACCACAGTGTCGACCGTCTCGCCACCGTCTCGCCCAAGCCACACCACACCCACAAGCAACCACCAACTACCAACCACCAACCACCATCCGGAGGACACACCGCCGTGCGCAATATAACGATGCAACTCGGACAACTCCTCATGCGCCACCTGCCGCTCGTGCTGGCCCTGGCCGTGGCGGCGGCCGCCGTGGCACCCGCGCTCGCTGTCCACGGCATCGTGGCGACCCGCGCCGGAGGTGACAGTCCATTCCTGCTGCAGAGGGTGCACCAGATCTCCGTGGCGCTGGCGGCCGGCCATTTCCCGCCCCGCTGGATGCCCGACGCCGCGTATGGGCTGGGCTACCCCTTCTGGAATTACTACGCTCCCCTGGCCTACCTGGCCGCCGGTCTGTTGGCCGTCTTCACAGGCAGCATCGTGGGGTCCATCAAGGTCGCCACGCTCGTAGCGTTCCTGCTGGCGGCCGCGGGTGCTTACCGGCTGGGCCGCGAGACATGGTCGAGCAGCGGGTCCGGGCTTCTGGCGGCGGTTGCCTATACCGTGGCCCCGTACCACCTGGTGAACGTGTACGTGCGCGGCGATGCCTTGGCCGAGCTGGCAGCCTACGCCGTCTACCCCTGGCTCCTGGTGGCGCTGGACCGGGCGCGTGAACGCCGCACCGCGGGTGCCGTGGCGGGGCTGGCGCTCGCGTTTGCGGCACTCCTCGTCAGCCACAACATCGGTGCGCTCCTCTTTCTGCCCGTCGTCGCGGCGTATTGCGTGTGGCGCATGGCTCCGAGCCCGGATTGGCCGGCCCTGTGGCGCCGCATGGCACCGCTTCCCACCCCGCCGGACCGGTCCGACGGCCCGGCTGCCGCCGGACGTGGGAGGGAGTACACGGCCGACTGGCGACGGGTGCCGCAGGGTGTACCTGTCTCTCAACTCGTGACCGTGCGGGGTCCCCTGTCGGCCCCGGCTGCCTGGACCCTGCGCTGCCTGTTGGCCCTGGAGCACCGGCTCTGGCCGTTGCAGCGTGTCTGGCCGGGCCGGGGCGCGGTGGCCGTCGGCGTGGGGCTCGCTCTCGGCACGCTGCTCGCCGCCTGGTTCTGGGCGCCGGCGTTGCTCGAACGGGACGCCGTGCAGCTGGAGCAGAACCTGACTGGTTTCTTCAACTACGCCGGCCACTTCCGCGGTCTGGATCTGGTGGACCTATCACTGCCGTTCGACTACTCGATGGGAGAGGGGGGGTGTACCCCTTGCCGCACGGGGCTCGTGCAGCTGCTCGTCGCAGCCCTGGGGGTGAGCGCCGGCCTGCGCGTTGCTGGGAAGCGCGGCGCGCTGATGTTCTGGCTGCTCGTCGCTCTGGCTTCGACGTTCATGATTACGCCGCTGTCCCGGCTACTGTGGGACGGGCTGCCGCTGCTCGAGTACGCGCAGTTCCCGTGGCGCTGGCTATCGGTCCAGGCACTGGCACTGGCGCTTCTCAGTGCGCCGCTGGGCCGCCTTGGGTTATCCGGGTTGCTTTCGCTGCTGGCATCAGCTGCGCTGGCGCTGTCCGGGCTGTCGTCGCTGCCGGTGGAGACCCTGCACGTGGGCAAGGTCACTACATCGGATATCGCCGCCTTCGAGGTGTTCAGCGGCAACATTGGCTCGACGGTGCGCTCCGAGTACCTGCCGCGAGCGGTGGTGCCGCGTCCCATGACCGGTGTGGAGGTCATCTACGGGCGACCGGGAACCCCGCGTACCGTCGGCGGTTTCATGGACGGCGCGACGCTCATCCGCCGCCGAGCCGGCGTCCAGGAATGGCAGATCGATGTTGCGGATGACGTCACGACTACCGTTGCTTTCCCCACGCTATGGTTCCCCGGTTGGGAGGCTACCATCGGCGGCGACGCGCCGGACCTAGGCGAGGTTGACGAGGACGGCCGTGTCTATGGCCGGGTCCTGAGATGGCTGACCACGGCTGGAGGTGAACCGCCCGTGGAGACGAGGGCCGTAGAGGGCAGCGGCTGGCTGGCCGTGGACGTGCCGCCGGGGCGCCACGAAGTGGTCTTGAGCTTAGGGCGCAGCGACGTGCGCGCCATCGCCGAGGGCGTGTCGCTGGTGGCCCTGCTCCTCATGGTGGGCCTGCTCGCGGCCGACCGCCGCCGGAGATGGACGGTGCTGGTGGCCCAGTCCGTGCTGGCCCTGGTGGGGGCGGGGCTCCTGGCGCGGACCTTGCCCGTGGCCGAGGCGGAGGGACCGGTGACGCTGGACTTCGGGCGCACGCCATACCCCCACTACAATCCGGAGGGCATCGCGTTCGGGGACGCGCGGCTCGTTGGAGCCGGGGTGACGACGGCGGTCGTAAAGGCTGGGGAGAGCCTGTTCGTCAACCTGACGTGGGAAAGCCCATGGGCTGGGAGGCAGGTCGAGGTGGCATTGGTCTCACCGGTGGAGCCGATGCCGCTGGACGTGTCGGACGTTCGGTCGCGGGCGGAGCAGAACCAGGGCGATTCCGGCAAGCTGGTCCTTAGCATACCGGAAGATTCGCACAGCGGGTTGTACTTCGTGCGCCTGCGCGTGCTCGACGAAGGGACCGAGGTGCCCCCGCAGAACGCCGAGGGCCACGACCTGGGCACGGTGTACCTCGGGCCGGTTCGCGTGCGCGGCAAAGGCGTCTTCCGCGACGTACCGGACTCGCCCGTGGCCCGGATGGGTGACATCCGGCTGCACGCGGTGCAGCCCGTGCAGGACGGGGACAAGCTCGAGGTGAGGTTGTTCTGGGAGACTGATCGCCCCCTCACGGCCAACTACAAAACGTCGGTCCGGCTCCTCGACGCTGATGAGCACGTGATCGCCCAGGACGACAAGGAACCGCTCTACGGCTTCTATCCCACAACCGCGTGGGAGCCAGGCGAACAGATCCTGGACCGGCGCTGGCTGCCGATCCCGGAAGGCACCGCGTCCGGCGAAAGCTACATGATCGAGGTGGTCATGTACGAGGAGGACTCGGGCGAAGTGCTGACACACTTTCTCGATTCTCTCGTCGGGCAATCGACCATCGTACTGATTGTCCAATCCATGAAAGCGATCGAGTGCCCATCCACTGCTCAACGTATTGATTTGCGCAGAGATAACTTCAATCCCTTCGCTGGCCAGTGCTCCGGCCAATCGATAAAAAGTTCCCGGAACCAATGAGGCGTGCGCAGCCACTGTAAACTCCGTGACTCCACGGTCCGGATGGTGCAGTCCCCAAGCATTGACATCGCCCTTATCGAGGGCACAAATCCTCTTGAGTGCCTC
>CAYYVH010000419.1:0-3378 GCA_964475075.1 uncultured Anaerolineales bacterium
CCTTCAACTGCTTGGATTGCTCGGAACGGGTGCTCGGATTGGCCGTAATACGCAATCGCCGTCGATCTGCTGACCGGTGCCTTTGAGAGTCTCTTCGATCGAGCGTATCTGGTCAGCTCTGATACCGACCTCATCCCCGCGGTTGCGAAGACCACCGCCAAGGGCACCAACGTCGAGTACGTGGGCTTCGCCCATCGCCCCAGTTACGCCCTCATCAGGGCCTGTCCTTCGTCAAGGCTCCTCAACAAGCATCAACTGCTGCAGTTCATCATGGATCGCTCGGCGACAGACAAGGCCGCCCCTGTTACCCCGGCTGCGAAAGCTGCTTGATTTGCCCCCACCCAACATGTTATGGTCGAACGTGAGGACGCACTCGGCGACCAACGTCAATCCGGTTGACTCCGCGTCACCGGCGTGGAATCTGCAAGGTTGTGTTTCTGGTTGCCAGTGTGAGGGGCGGTCGACCTTCCCGGCCGATCGCCCCCTTTCATTTCCTTCCCCCCGTCTCCCCCCCCCTTCCTCTTGCGGGAGCGCCGGTTGTGTCATGGCGGAGTGGGCGTGCAGGGCGGGCAGTGCTGGTGGGCGTTCATGCACGCTGCTGGTGAGGGGTAGCAGGCGCCGATACAGCCTGACCACGGACAGCCGTATACGGGCGTGCAACCGCAGCCGTCCCACCTCCACCCCACGACGAAATAACAATACGGCGACCCGTACGCGTCCTCCGGCGGGCACGATCGCCCACATTCAGGGCACACCTCGTGGGCTTCCTCGCAACCCTCCATCGTGTCGTAGCAACCTGCACCTACGCAGGGGGTACAGCCCGTAACCGCCTCACACGCGCAGCCATCCCAGCGGTATCCCTGGACGTCGGGGCAAAAGCCTCTGCTCTCCGCGGGTTCCGGATCGCATGTGCACTCGCAGCACCGGATCTCGACCTTGGCCCATTCGTACTGCTCTCCGTCTGGCTCACCTGAAAGGTCCACGCCGGGGGAGAGCCTGATGAACTGCGGCAGCGTATCTTCGGTGAATGTGCAGCCTGACGTCCAAGTGCCATCTTCAAACGTGAAGGGCTCACATTCCGGGGGGTCACCTGGGTTGCGGGGTCGATAGCAGATAAATCCCCTGCCGTTCGGCGGGGGATTATCACCGCATGGATCGAGGGTAATCTCAATGTCGAAGACATCACATTCGGTATCGCTGACGTCAATCGAGCAGAGGGCAGGTGGGTCCCCTGGCTGATGCAAGGCGATTAGGGGTTTGAGTATCAACGGAGAAATTTTGGTCGCTAAGAACGGTGCCCAACAGCCCATAGAGGGCCAATCTGTTCGCATAGCGTACAATCCCGACTATGCCGAAGCTGAATTCTGGCTCCCACAACCACCCGGGAGGAAGAAAAGGGGTCGAAAACCGCTCGGGGACGGTCCGAACGTCCAGAATCGGGCCGCTGAACTCTAGAAACGGGTCGCTTGGCCCCGAAACTCGGCTCCTTAGCGACCAAAATTTCTCCTCTACTACGCAAAGCCCTAATAGAGTTGTCCGAAAACGGGCTCCTCCGGTGTTATTTAACCTGGACCCGGAGGCGCAAGAACGCGTCGTCGCCGTCCTGTCCCAGCGACCGTCTGGGGACACGGCCTCAAGGATGGTCGTCTTCCGACCAATTGCCAAGGCCACGGGCTCGCCAGGCACCGCTAGGTAGGATCAAGGGGAGGCCCAATGGCTGACATCACGATGTCCCAGCGACGGATGGGTCTTCAGGCGCGCTATGCTGCCAAAGGAATCGCCCTCTTGTTGGCGTTGGCCACGCTCGCGGTGCTCTCGTACTCCCCAGCGAGCAGTAGACCGGCGAAGCCTCTCGATTGCCAGCTGCCTCCGGGAATACCTACGCCGATTCCAACGTCCGCCTGTGCCGTTCCGAAGAACGTTAGTGTTGCAGTTGTCGGTGATTACGGAGTCTGTACAGAATCAATCCGGGAATGTGCAGCTGAAGCCGCCGTCGCGATGGGAATGGGGGACAGCTACGTTGACCTCATTACTGCCGTTGGGGACCTCAACCTCGACCACGGCGAGGCGGGTGCTCCACAGTACCCCCCCCCGGTTCCGTCTCCTCTTCCTGGGTATCCCCCACCGGATCAGTCCGGGCCTGTCAAAATCAGTCAGAATAACCTTCGCGTCTGGCCATACGACGTCTTCGCAACGCTCCCGTCCCCTGCGCCGCCCGGCACATATCCAACGCTAATACCCCCGCCTTTAGTGACACCCCCGCCCTTGGGTAAAATCGCCGCGATGGCATTCCCTCCCGAGCCCCCGGATCCTCACACCGCAGGGGTTCCGCTCTACGAGGACTACATAGACACTGGCCGATTCTACCCGACGTGGGGGAACCACGACTATCATCAACCTGAAGCGAAACCGGCCGAAGAATTCTTTGGCATGGACGTACCGTATAATCTTCGAGTCGGAAATGTAGAGCTATTCGCAATTGACAGCAACGAATGTGTGCGCGGCAATGATGGTGATGGTTGGGCTATCCCGCCCGGGGAGTCGCCCGAGAAGGCATTAATCCCTGACCAGAAGGGCTGGTTGGTGTCTAAGCTCAACGCTTCAACGGCATGTTGGAAGGTCGCCTATATGCACCACCCTGCGGTTCATGGCGGCAAGAGAAGCCACAAAAAACCGGACCCTCGCGTGCTAGAATTCATTGAAGCGGTCAACTCAACGGTTACCCCGGGACACGGGCTAGACCTCGTACTCTCGGGTCACGTCCACGCGCAGGGAGATGCAACCCGCGGCGGCATCGACTACTATTTGAGTGGGGCCGGTGGCAGACAGACGACTCCACCGCTGGAGGCTCTCCCCCAGGCCACATCGCACTGGGCGAGTCAAAAAAACGGCTTCGCAATACTGGAGTTCGAGACCTTTCCAATGGCCCATATTCCCGGTACCGAGCAAAGGTATGCCTGGTTCTTGACAACCGAGAAGTTGTGGCCCGGCCGGACTATTTGGTACGAGCAGTGGAACACCTCGCATGCCCACGCCACAGAGTTCAGAACGAAAGAGTGTAAGCCTGCCGAGTGTATTCCGAGCGCGAGCGGTTGCTCACAAAGAACAGTACTAAAGACTTTCAAAAAGCTCGTATGCCCCCCGCGCAGGCGATGTACACGATCCAATCACATTTGGACGGAACCACGGCCCAGTTGTCCAGGGGAAGACCAGCTGATTGCCGCGACCATCCACGTGGCAGTGTGTTGCGATTATCCGGCCCACCCTATACAGTGCGTAGCGCCCCACTGCTGCCCCATCATTGCCGAAGCCCACCAATGGGGCGGCGGGGTGATCGCGTCGGTCTGTCTAACACCATCATCACACGGGGTGTTTGCA
>CAYYVH010000420.1:0-3376 GCA_964475075.1 uncultured Anaerolineales bacterium
TGACGTCCTTGTCGCCGCGAGCGGGGACCGCCGCTTGGCGATCGAGGACTACAGTTCCCTCGCCCGGGAAGGCGCGCTCCAGGATGAACGGGCCGGTGCCGATCCAGAAATGGCCACGCTCGCCGTACCAGTTCGCGAGATTGGCGTAACGTGAGGCGGCCTCCTCGGGCGTGACGTACTCGCTCATGGTCGGTGCGTACGGCACGAACCCGCTTTCCGTCGCCTCGGTCAGCTGCTCCGAGAGGATGTCCAGCGTCGGGCCCGCGATGTAGCTGAACTGCTCGACTTCGTTCTCCGTCGCCTTGTCCGCCGAGAAGGCTGCGAGGTTCTTCTCTTCACCCAGCACCCCCAGGCCCACCGTGTGCCAGGCACCCTCGCCGTACCCGTAGTATGGCCACAGCGTCCGGAAGTTGGAGATGGCGGACTCGGCATCCAACGACCAGTTGTCGCTGTAAAACTCGATCACCACCGGGTCCGTCGACGTGATCCGGATCCCCTTGAAGGTCGACATGAACGACTCGAAGGATGGTACTTGCGCCTCGTCGTAGATGGCGCTCTCCGGTTTGGCCTGGTCGAAGTTCATGATGAGCACCATGACCATGTCGCCTAGGCTCAGGTTGCTGCCGTCGTGCCACTTGACCGTGTCGAAGAGGTCGCTCGGGTAGGTCGTGACCGTCTTGATCAAGGCCGTCTGCGTCTCGGTGTAGGCCTCGGCAGCGGTGATGAAGCGCTGTTCGGCCGCATCCCAGTCGGCCCAGGCGTCATCGGGTACGACGATCTCAGGCTCGAAGCTCAGCGTCACCCAGTCGAGCGTCTTGCCCACCGGCAGCCCTTCCTTGGCGGTGACGTCGAACGCCTCGACCCGTTGCGGCCAGGCCAGCCCCGTGTTGGGGTCGGGGATGAACGACCACTGCCCGGTGGACCGGATCAGGGCCGTGTCGTAGATCCAGTTCGTGCCGGCGACGGGGTTCCAAACCTCGGTCAAGATGCTGGCGCTGGCCCAGGTCAACTCGCCGCCAACTTCGTCCTTGACCCGCAAGGTGTACGGCCAGAGCATCGTGCCGTAGATACTGCCGGACAGATCCGCGGATACTTCGACTTCCTTGCGGTAGGGTGCGACGCTGCTCCGGTCCAGCAGCCACACGCGCGCTGAGTCCTCCAGGGCCATGGGGAGCGCCTCGGCAAACAGTTCGGTCCGCTCCTCCAGCGTCGAGAAGTCGTTGTCGTTCAGGCGCTGGGCCAGGGCGGCGAACTCCTCGGTGGGCGTGTAGGCCTGCCACAGCGGGCGCGGAAGGCCGGCGGGGGTGTAGAAGAAGTTGAAGTTGCCGCCGGCATCGCGGCTGATCGACGTGGATACCCAGCCGCCGGTGTAGAAACTGAACAGGCACTCGCTCGGCTCGCTCTGCTGCCAGATAGGCGCAGCTTCGGCCGAGGTCTTGTAGTCGCGCAGGACGGTGAAGCCGATGTTCTCGAGCTGGTTGGCGAAGTAGTCTCCGATCTGGGTCCGCTCGTCCTCCGTGCGGATGATGCCGATCAGCTCCACCGGGGCGTCGGCGTAGGTCCACTTGCCGTCCACCAGCGTCGCACCGAGCTTCTCCATCTCCTCGGTGACGACCTCTTTCGCCTTCTCCGGGTTGTGGGCGTACTTGGCCTCGATCGCCCGGATCTCGGCCGCCAGGCGCCCACGGTCTGCCGACGCGGTGTTGATGGGCACGTAGCGCGGCGTGCCCAGACCGCCCATGATCTCCGCGATGAGGTAGTCGCGGTCCACCAACCAGTTCATCGCCTCCCGGATCTTGGGCACCGAGAACGGGTTGAGCTTGGACTCGTCGGCACAGGCGGCCGGGTTGAAGGTGAGCTCGTTGTACGAGCCGAACGAGGTCTTGTACGCCAACGCGTCACTCTCCTGAATCCGCTCATAGGTTCCAGGTGCAGAGATCGTGAAGGCGTAGACGTCGATGTCGCCCGCCTCGAGCCGCGTCACCGCCGCATCCGCGTTCGGCTCCTCGACCACGATGACCTTGTCGAGCCACGCGCCCTTCCGGTCCACGGGCACCTTCGTAGGCTCTTCGACCACTGCGGTCACCGCCTCCTCGGGCGTCACCTCCACATCTTGCGGCTCCCCCCTGTTACATGCCGCCAGTGTGGCACCCATGACCAGCAGGACCACAAGAAACGGAATCACTCTCTTCGTCATGTTTCTCCTCCTAGCACTCTGGCTAGATTCGGTGCGCGACACAGGCGACCAGTGACAGACATGTGCGACTGGTCACGTGATGCCGCCTCTGGATGTAACGCGAATTCTATACCTAGCAACCGTCTGGCGTCCAACCGGCCGCTACGGGCACCCTCGTTACGCATCAACGTCGCGGACGGTTCAATCGGCCGCGGGCGCAGTGCCCCCACCCATTCGCCCGCCGGCAGCTCCCGGCACCGATGCGCTGGCGAGCTACCACGGTCGAAAATGGACCATGACGAAGAGGGGCGGCCGTGGCGACCGCCCCTCGGGAGGTGCCGCTCGGCGAGCGGCCGATCCGGCTACGGGCAGACGTTCACCACGCGCGAGAGCAGCGCGTCGAATATCACGGCCAGGTCATCGGCCCGGGGTGCCTCGTAGTAGCGGGACGGATCACCGGCAACATCGGTCAACAGCTCCCCGTCGACGTCGTCGCCCAAGCCGATGGCGTAGACGGCGATGCCCGCCGCCCGCGCCCCCGCCGCGGCGCGTCGCACCTCTTCCGGGCCCGTCGACGGCCGGCCGTCGGTGAGCAGGATCAACGCCACGTCGGCGTCCGCGCGGCGGGAGCCCAGGAGCTCCGTCGCCGCGATCAGGCCTGAGTCGATCCGCGTGCCGGCGCCCGTCACGAGACCGTCGACCAGCCCACGCGCGCGGGTATGATCACTCGTCAGCTCCGTCAGCACGTGGACATCCTTGTCGAACGCCACCACCGCCACGCGGTCGATCTCGCGCAGCGCGCCCACGAACGCTCCCGCCGCCTCCCGCGCCGCAGCGATCTTAGTCTGCCCGCCGTCGCGCGTCGCCGCATTCATGCTGCTCGAGATGTCGATCACCAACGCAACCTCGACCGGCACCGGCTTGGGCGAGCAACGCGCCAAGTGCGCGATCGGCAAGTACACCGTCTTCGGCCCGGCCGGCACGGTCGGCGTGGCCGTGGCTGGCGGCGGGGTGGCCGTCACGGTCGGCGTCGGAGCCTCGACCGCCACCTCGGGAATCGGGAGCTCGACCCGCTGGGAAGCACCCCAGCCATCGGTGAGGGTGGCAAACGCCTGGTCGCTGGTCGGCCAGGCGCCGGCCTCGCCGGGCACCCGGGAGACGCGTACAGACGCGCCGTGCGCGGCGCCCCACTCGGGGAGG
>CAYYVH010000421.1:0-3371 GCA_964475075.1 uncultured Anaerolineales bacterium
CGCCCGACACACACGCCGCAGCGCATCTCCACCACCGTGTCCGACATCCTCCGCTTGTGCGTCGTGGCACCGCCCGCCATCACCCAGGGTGCGATGGCATTCGTCGTTGCCGCCGCCGGGCCGTTGTTGGCCGCCGCGACCGAAGCGAGCACGCCCGCGGCGCGCGCGTTCCGGAACGCCCTCAGCACCACATTGGAGCTCGACCACGGATCAGTGCGGGACGTCGTGATGGAGTAGTTGATCACGTGGACACCGTCGGCCGCCGCCTGGTCGATGGCGGCCGTGGTGGCGACCTCGGGGCAGCCCCCGTCACACACGTCGTAGGCAATGATGTTGGCGTGCGGCGCCACGCCGCTCACGGCTCGCGTTATGGTGATCGTCGGCGCCACCAGCGCGGCCCCGTCGATCACGTTGCCCGCCGTCGTGCTGGCGGTGTGGCTGCCGTGTCCGTGGTCGTCCTCGGGGTCGGCGCCACTGGCCTCATAGCTCCAGACGCCGATCAGCTTGTCGTTGCACACGTACTTGGGGTCGTAGTTCTCGTTCGCCGGATCGCACCAGCCGACGTAGTTGCCCGCACCGAATGGGTTGACGTGCTGGTAGCCATCGCCGCCGACGGCGGCGAACGACGGGTGGTCCATGTTTATTCCGGTGTCTATGATCCCCACGATCACGCCTTCGCCCATCGTACCCGGGAGGCCACCGGCGGTGGTGCCGTCCCAGACGCCGGGTGCGCCGATCCACGCCGGCCCGGCGTCGGTCTGAATATGGTCGTAGCGGTTGCGCACGACGCTCGATACGCCCGGCAGCGCGGCCACGCGCCCCGCCTCCGCCGGGTCCAGCCACAGGGCCACACCGTTGAGAACGTGGCGATAGCGATACGCCACGTCCACCTCATGACCGAGGCTCCGCTCGACCGTCGCGACGAAGCGGTTCTGCGCGGCTGCCAGAAAATCGAGGTAGGCCAGGCTGTCCTCGCTGCGGGCGTCCAGCCGCGCCTCGCCCGTCACCACCGGGCTCGTCGCCGCCAGGGAGCGTACGCCGCCGCGGTAGACGGCCAGCGGCTCGTCTGCCAACTGCACGATGTAGTACTCCGGACCCTGGCCCGTGTCCGTGAAGCCCGTTTCGAAGTCCGTTTCCTGTCCGTCGGCGAGTTGCTGAATCGCGAAGGCCGCGTCGTCGACGCTAGGAGCGGTGGCCAAGTCGGGCACGCCGGGCGACATCGCGGAATCAGCCGGCACGGATCCGATCAGAAGAATGGCTGCCATCGCTACAGCCAGCAGGAGATTTCTCACGACTTCCTCCCAAAAGGTCTGTGAGTGCGGGTGGTGACGTTCCGCGGTGCAGTATATCCGCGACAAAGCGGCGCTGCAATGCGTCGCCGGCGCCCTACGTGGAGGAGGGCTCCTCCACGCGGCGCATGCGGGCCTCGAACCGGTCCAGCGCAGCTTTGAGCTGCTCTTGGCGGACGGCGAGCGTCAGGTCGCCGCGCGTGCGCTCGGTGACGCCGCGCACCATGTCGTTGGTGCGCCTGACGTCCCGCGTGATCGCACTGGGAAAGTCGACCGTGGACAGGTAGGTGTAGATGTCCTCCATGCGGCCGAGCACCACTTCGGCCTCCTCGATCTGGCCGCGGCGGATCAGGTCCAGGGCCGCACGGCGCAACTCGCCGCCGGCCTCGCCCAGACCGTTCAGCCAGGCAGCGTCCGCCACGCCTAGCTCCTCCGGTGAGGGGAGATCCTCGCCGCGCACCAGGGCCCACGTCAGATGCGCTTCGGTGTACTCCTTCTGAGCATCGAGGGTGTAGCCGGCCGCCTTCAGGTCGGCGTGGTCCTCCGCGGCGGCGTTCATCTCCGCCAGCAGCCGCTCGGCCTCGGTCATGATCTCCCGGGCCGTCTCCCACTCGCGGCGGTGGATGGCGCGGATGGCCCGCGCCGCGTGCTGCACTAAGTAGCGGCTGGCGCCGAGCACCTTCTCGCGCTGGGAGTGCTTGTGCTCCAATCGGGCCAGAATGGCCTCGCCGATCTCATCAAGGTTCATGGAGTCCTATGTCCCTGGATAGAGGCCGCCGTCGATGCGGACGGTCAGGCCGGTCATGTAGCTCGAGCGGGCCGAACCGAGGAAGCCGACCGCGTCGGCGAGCTCCTGGACGGTGGCCATCCTGCCCAGCGGGATGCCGTCGGTCACGGCCTTCTCGGCCTCGGCGATGGTCGTGTTCTGGTGAGCGGCCCAGGCCGCGGTTGGCGGCGGCGAGGACTACCTTGTCCTTCTGCCCCAGGTCCACTTGCCCTCCTCCCGTGGTGTGTCTCGGATTGTAGGTCGCCGTCAGGTGTGCGGCAAACGCGGCGGCGGTGTTATCATCTCGGGTAGGTAAACTCATGCGCTTGTTTCTCGAGCTGGCCACGCTGTCCTTCCGGCGGCAGTTGACCTACCGCGCGGCGGCTCTGGCCGGACTGGCGACCAACTTCTTTTTCGGGCTGCTCCGGGCGGCCGTGCTGGTGGCGCTCTACGGCGAGCGCACGGAGGTGGCCGGGATCTCGATGCAGGACGCGATCACCTACACCGGCCTGACCCAGGCCGTGATCGCGTACCTCAGCCTGTTCAGCTGGTATGATCTGATGAACTCGGTCTACACCGGCGACGTGGCCGGTGACCTGCTCAAGCCCATGGACTACATGGCCTTCTGGCTAGCCCAGGACGTGGGCCGGGCGCTGGCCAGTCTTCTCATGCGGGGCGCGACGATCATGATCTTCTACGCCCTTGTCTTCGACATCGCCCTACCCTCCTCGGCCGGGCAGTGCTTGGCGTTGGTAGTTGTCTTGGCACTGAGCCTGCTGGTCAGCTTCGCATGGCGCTTCCTCGTCAACCTGGCCGCCTTCTGGAGTCCCAACGCCCTGGGCGTGGGGCGCTTCGCCTTCATCCTGTCGTGGTTCATGTCGGGTTTTCTCATGCCGCTGCGCTTCTTTCCGGACTGGGTGGTCCGGCTATGCTACCTCACCCCGTTCCCCCACACGGTCAACACGGTGGTCGAGGTCTACCTGGGCCTCGTCAGCGGCACGGAGCTCGTCGAGGCCGTAGTGTGGCAAGTGCTGTGGTTGGTGGGCCTGGTGATAGTTGGGCAACTGGTGCTCCGGGCGGGCGTGCGGCGGGTGGTGTTCAACTGCCCCGGCTGCCTCAAGACCTTCAAACACGACGCGCCCAAAGTGCTGGAGCGCCCGCTGCCCTTTGAGCCGCTCCATATTTTGGAACTGATCGCTCACCTGGCCGAGCAGGGCGATATCCGCTTCCGGCCCGTGGACCCCAAGATCACAGTGACCTACCACGATTCCTGCACGCTGGGCCGCTGGCTGGGCATTTACGACGCGCCGCGCACG
>CAYYVH010000422.1:0-3370 GCA_964475075.1 uncultured Anaerolineales bacterium
CCGCGGACGTGCGAACCCGGTATCCACACCAGCACCCGTGCCCCGAACAGGTTGGCCAACACCTCCACGTCCGCGTCCTCACCCACCTCCCGCCAGCGCCGGCCGAGCCGGCGTTTCAGGCCGCGGGCAGTGGCCTGGGCGAAGTCCGTCCGGCGGTACCGGTGGCCGCCCTCCATGCGCGCCACGAGCCGCCAGGTAATTGGCCTGGCCAACTGGCGGGTTTGCCGGAGCGCGGCCAGCGCAACCTCGAAGCAGTCTGAGCGCGATGTGAGGTTAGTGATGACGTGCAGCCCATCGCGGTCGTATGGCACGTTGCCGGCCTCGACCGCGACGGCGAAGACGTCTTCGGCGGTCCGCAGCGCGAGGAGTGAGTCCGCCGGTCCGTCACAATCGAAGACCACGATGCCGTTGCGATTCCGGGCGAAGAGGTACTCCCTCAGGGAGGGATTCGGTAAGCGCTCCCGGATCTCCAACCATGCTACCTGCTCGAACCCGGGCATCGTCTGGGCGTAGAACGATTGCCGCGCGGGCGGCTTGAAGGGTGGTCCGGCGTGATCGCGACGGCTACTCATGGGATCGAATCTTACTCCTCAGACGAGAAGATGTCAGGCTGACAAGCGGTGTCCCCGCCCGAAGTCGATCTCCCGTTTGGGGAAGTGGCCCGGCCCGAAGTGGCTTCTCCGACGGTGGCAGTATACGATTGCGTGACAAGCCTCAAGGCTTGTGAAGCGTACGGAGTCGAGACACCCGCCTGCTCGTTCCACAAGGAGTGATGTTCGTTGACGTTGCCGCTCGTAGCCTTGGTGGGCCGGCCCAACGTGGGCAAGTCCACCCTGTTCAACCGCATCGTCGGCGCGCGCCTGGCGATCGTCGAGGACGTGCCGGGCACCACACGCGACCGGCTTTACGCACGCACCGAGTGGGGAGGGCGGGAGTTCAACGTGGTCGACACCGGCGGGCTCGAGCTCCGGGGCGAGGTCGAGATCACGATACGAGTGCGCAACCAGGCCGAGGTCGCGATCGCCGAGGCCGACGTCATCGTGCTCCTGGCTGATGGAAAAGAGGGCCTCACGTCGGCCGACCACGACGTAGCCGGGCTCCTTCGGCGGAGTGGCAAACCGGTCATCCTAGCCGTGAACAAGGCGGAGTCCAGGCGGCGGCAGCTGGAGACCGTTGAGTTCTGGAACCTGGGCGTCGGGGAGCCGTACGCTGTCTCGGCGCTGCACGGCACCGGCACCGGTGATCTTCTGCAGGCCGTGGTGGATGCGCTTCCGGACCGGGAAGCCCCAATCGAAGACGAGGCGGTGCGCGTTGCGATCCTGGGCCGGCCGAACGTCGGGAAGTCTAGCCTGCTGAACAAGCTGACCGGCGAGCAGCGGATGATCGTGAGTGCCGTGCCGGGAACGACGCGTGATGCAGTAGACACGCGTGTCGTGCATGACGGCCAAGAAATCGTGCTGGTCGACACGGCCGGCGTCCGCCGGTCGGGCAAGGTGGCGCCCGGCGTCGAGCGCTACAGCGTGCTCCGCGCCATGCGGGCCATCGAGCGCGCGGATGTGGGTATCTTGATGTTGGATGCTCAAGATGGCGTAACGGCGCAGGATGCCCACATCGGCGGATACATCGACGCGGCCGGCAAGGGGGCGATAATTGCTGTCAACAAGTGGGATCTGGTGGAGAAGGACACGCACACCGCGGCGCAAATCGCTGAGGTGATTAGGGCCGAGCTCAAGTTCCTCGACTACGCTCCAATCCTGTTCATCTCAGCGCTAACCGGCCAACGCGCGAGGCAGGTACTCGTGAAATCCCTTGAGATCCAAGCTGAGCGGCAGAAGCGCATTCCCACGGCGGAGTTGAATCGCTTCGTGGCGGACACGTTGGTACGTCACGCACCACCATCTAAGGGCGGCCGGCGCCTGAAGGTGCGCTTTGCGACCCAGGCCGGCTTGGCGCCACCCACATTCGTGTTCTTCGTGAACGACCGAGAGCTGGTACACTTTGGGTATGAGCGCTTCATCGACAACCAGCTGCGGCGCCTGTACCCCTTCGAGGGCACGCCCATCCGGCTCGTGTTCCGGGAGCGTGAGGACCGACACGCGGGCAAGTAGGGCCGAGGGAGATGGGCAGGCCGCAACCCCCGTCCGGGAGTCGCGTAGACTATTCCGGGCCACAGAATCGGCCCAAACAAGTCGGGCTCCGCCTGAGGGATGCCCGCCGAGACCCAAACTCTATTTGGAGGGAGCGATAGATGGACGAGTTGACACAAGATCAGCCGACGCAGGAAGACGTCCAGCCGGCGCAGGCCGAGAGTGATGTGGCGCCCGGCGGTGAGGAAGAGACGTTGGTTGCCGAGTTGCGCCTGCTCGGCAAGCACCTCGCCGCTGCCATGAAGGCCGCTGCCGGCACGCCGGAGGCTCAGCGTCTAAAGGAGGAGGTGCGCGCCGGGACCCAAGCGCTGGAGCGCGAGATCGGCGGGGCCGTGTCGACCTCTCGCGAGATGACGGCCCGGACGACCTCTGACTACCGGTCCGCCGGCGTGAGTCGCCTGCGGTCGGACCTGGCCAAGGCGCTGCAGACGGTGAATCGGGCCCTCGATGACTTGGCGCGGTCGATCGAGCCGTCGCCGACGGACACGGCCGGCGAGGATGAGGATCAACCGTCAACCAACGGATAGAACAGCTTTTCAGCGGTCGTCCGCCTGTTCTACCGTGGGCCATCAGCAGTCCATGCCTGTCGCGGTTGCGCCAGGGGCGTACCAGCGGTTGGCCCTCCCGGACGGCGAGTGGGCGGCCCACGGTTCACGATGACGTCCGACGAGCGCGGCAATCCGAGTCGAGGTCAACGCGCTGTTTACGACGAAATCGCCTGGTTGTATGACCGGCACTGGGGCCCGGTGGCGGAGCGTGCCTTTCTGCCGATGCTGGAGCGCTTGCTTCTGCCCCGCCTGCCTGAGGCGGCTCGCATCCTGGACCTGTGCTGCGGGACGGGTCAGTTGAGCCGGGCTATTTCGGAGCTAGGCTATCATGTGGTCGGCCTAGACGGTTCAGCCGAGATGATCCGCCTCGCCCGCCGCAATGCCCCCCTTGTCGAATTTGCGGTGGCCGATGCCCGTTCCTTCGCCCTGCCTGAGCCCTGCCACGCCGCTGTTTCGACCTTCGATAGCCTGAACCACATCATGAGTCTGGGCGAGCTCGAATCCGCGTTTCGGAGCGTCGGGGCAGCACTGCGCTCGGGCGGCCTGTTCGTGTTCGACCTGAACATGGAAGACGGGTTTTGGGAGCGGTCGGGTGGCTCTTTCGGGTTTGTGGAAGACGAACACGCCTGCATCGTCCGGACGAGCTACGAGCCGGAGGACCGTTTGGGCCGATTT
>CAYYVH010000423.1:0-3366 GCA_964475075.1 uncultured Anaerolineales bacterium
TTGCCGTGCCGGTTGCCGTTGCCGTGCCGGTTGCCGTTGCCGTGCCGGTTGCCGTCGCGGTACGCGTTGCCGTCGGTGGCTCAGAAGGTGTGTCGGTGGCCGTAGGCTGGAGCGTGACCGTAGCGGTTGATGTTGCAGTCTGGCTGGGGGTTGGGGTGAACGTCGCCGTATGTAGGTCCTCGGTCGGTGATGGATCGATTGGTGGTTCGGCCGTCCGGGTCGGAGTCTCCGTTGGTACCGGGGTGTCAGGCGGCGGCTGGGACAGCGGCACGCACACCGTACTGGACGCAGTGTCGCATCCTGGTGCAACGTCGAGGTTCGGGTCCTCGTCGTCAGTGGCCCAGCGGAGGCACAGTTGGTCCTGACTGCTGGGTAGATCGGGGGTACCGATGAGATCCAGCCGAACGTACATGTCCACCACCGGACCACAGGTCGCGCGGCCAAAGCGGAAACCGACGTCCCCGACCTGGCCCGTAACGGCCGCCTGGTTGCTGCCGGTCGACCTGGAATACGCCCTGCGCCAGAAGGGCGACCCTATGGCGTTGTTCACGTAGGCCGGTGGCGTGGTGCTTGCCCAGTCGTCGCTTAGGAGGTGGTTGCCGTTCCGGTCGTCGATGAGCGTCACCTCGCCCATCCCGTCGGCCAGTGCGCCGACGACTCCGGCCATCTTCGCAGAGGGGAAGTCCTCGACCAGGAGCATGTACGTGCCGCGAGCCGTGCGGAGCCACCACTTGTAGCGTGCGTCGGACCATCCGCCGGCGACCTGCTTGCTCCAGCCGGGAGCGCCGACGGTACACAGGCGCAGGTGCAGGTAGCCGCCCTCGGCGGCCCAGTATGACGCCTCCACATCCCGGTTTCCCAAGCCCGGACCGCATCCGGACGGGGGATCGGTGCCCAGGAGCGTCCATTGTGACGGACCTGGCACCTGGGCCGGAGCCGCCGGTTCAGGCGAACGCGCGCCTGCCTGGCCGTACAGGCTGCCAAGCAGGACGGTCAGGATCAGGGGTAGCAGAACTCGGCTGCAGCGATTCAGCTCAGACATACCGGCCTTTGACACGGATGCGATCTCCTCCGCTCCGCCTGGAGTATAACCAGAAATGACGGAGCCGGCCATCATAACGGCATCGGGGGGCCGCCTGTTAGGCCTGGTTTTTCCCAATCGCATACGCTGTGAATCGACGAGATAGGCCATCTGGCGCATAGAAAGCCGCACAAATGCCAATAGCCAGGGGGGCGGTGACTGGCTATGCTGTGCCTGAGTCAATTCGTGGCGTGATTAATTCGGAGGCATCGCACTCATGACTGAGGAAACAAGTCGAATCGAAGCGCTGTTGATGGAGGATCGGACCTTTCCGCCACCGGCGGCATTCCGGGCGCAGGCTAACGCCGGTGACCCGGAGATCTACGAACGGGCCAGGCAGGACCCCGATGCGTGGTGGGCGGAGCAGGCCGAGCAGTTCGAGTGGTTCGAGAAGTGGGACAAGGTCCTGGACTGGGACCCGCCGTACGCCAAGTGGTTCGTGGGCGGAAAGACCAACATCTCCGTCAACTGCGTGGACCGGCACCTCGCTGCCGGGCGGGGCGATAAGGTCGCGTACTATTGGGAGGGCGAACCGGGGGACAGCCTGGAACTGACGTACGCGGACCTCCACCGCGAGGTGGGTAAGTTCGCCAACGTCCTGAAGTCGCTGGGAGTGAAGCGCGGCGACCGCGTCACCATCTACCTGGGAATGATCCCCGAGCTGCCTATCGCCATGCTGGCGTGCGCACGCATCGGCGCGCCACACAACGTCGTCTTTGGCGGCTTCAGTTCGGAGAGCCTGTCAGACCGCATCAATGACTGCGCAGGCACGATCGTCATTACGTCCGACGGCGCCTGGCGCCGGGGCAGCATTGTGCCCCTCAAGGAGAGCACGGACGAGGCGCTCAAGGGCACCACGACCGTGGAGAAGGTGGTCGTGGTGAGGCGCACCGGCCAGGACGTGCCAATGCAGGTTGGTCGCGATCTGTGGTGGCACGATCTAATGGCCGAGGCGTCGCCCGAGTGCGAGCCGGCGGTGCTGGACGCCGAGGACATGCTCTACCTCCTGTATACGAGCGGCACTACGGGCAAGCCGAAGGGGATCGTCCACACCACCGGCGGTTACATGGTTGGCACCGCGGTGACGCACCGCCTGATCTTCGATATCAAGGAAGACGATGTCTACTGGTGTGCGGCCGACATCGGCTGGGTGACCGGTCACAGCTACATCGTATACGGCCCACTGGCGAATGGTGCGACGAGCGTGATGTACGAGGGCGCGCCAAACCATCCGGATTGGGGTCGCTGGTGGGAGATCATCGAGAAGTACGGCGTGAACATCCTCTACACCGCGCCGACGGCCGTCCGCGCGTTCATGCGAATGGGGGCCGAATACCCAGCCAAGCATGATCTCTCCAGCCTCAGGCTGTTGGGCTCGGTCGGCGAACCGATCAACCCTGAGGCCTGGATGTGGTATTACGAGAACATAGGCGGTAGCCGCTGCCCGATCGTGGACACGTGGTGGCAGACCGAGACGGGCATGATCCTGATCACGCCGTTGCCGGGCATCAGCACGCTCAAGCCGGGCTCGGCAAGCCGGCCCTTCCCGACGCTCGAAGCGGAGGTCGTGGACGACGCCGGTGATCCCGTACCGCCGGGCGAGGGAGCGGGCTATCTCGTGCTCAAGCGCCCGTGGCCGGCGATGCTGCGCGGCATCTACGGTGATCCGGAGCGCTACCAGCAGCATTACTGGAGCCAGTACCCGAGCGTCTACTTCACGGGGGACGGCTGCAAGCAAGACGCGGAGGGCGACTTCTGGCTGCTGGGGCGGGTAGACGACGTGATGAACATCTCCGGCCACCGGCTCAGCACGATGGAGGTGGAGTCGGCGCTGGTCGACCACCCGGATGTCGTCGAGGCGGCCGTAGTCGGCAAGGCGCACGAAGTGAAGGGTCAGGCGGTGGCGGCGTTCGTCACCCTCAGGGCGGATCTGGAGCCTTCGGAAGAGCGCGAGAAGGCACTGAAACAGCACGTGGTCGAGAAGATCGGCCCAATCGCGCGCCCAGACGACCTGATCTTCACCGCGGAGCTACCCAAGACCCGGAGCGGCAAGATCATGCGGCGCCTGCTGCGCGACATCGCCGAGGGCCGCGCCCTGGGCGACACGACCACGCTGGCCGACCCGGCGGTGGTCCGGGCGCTGCGCGACAAGTACGCGGGGGAAGCGTCTTTCGCGCTTTTTCCCCCGCTTCCAGGACTTCCGCCTCATCCGACGGCGACATCCGATGTTTGAGAGCCTGTGTGGAAACCCATATCCGGCTGCGCCCGGTCCGCGCACGTGCTGG
>CAYYVH010000424.1:0-3351 GCA_964475075.1 uncultured Anaerolineales bacterium
TACGATCCTGCCACCGCCCACCCCACCGCGGCGGCGCGTGTCGGGGGCCCCCGGAAGGTCCTGTTCGATCCGCCCCCCCTCCGGGTCGAGCTCGAGCCGCTTCACGACGCGGTGGTGGGCTACCTGGGCGCCGTGGCCGTGCTGCACCACCGTGCCGCCGAGTCGGGGTCCGTCGCCGGGCAACTGCTTCCCGCCCTGGCCGACGCCCTCCGCGCGCCGATGAAGAGCATCCTTGGCTACAGCGATCTCCTGGCCCGGAGCGGCGGTTTGACCGAGGACCAGGTCGGGCGCTTCCAGCAACGCATCGACGCCAATCTGGCCCGCATGCAGGTCAGCCTCGGGAACCTGCTGACGTCGCTGGAGCTCGACAACGAGCGCACCGCGGCCAGACCGGAGGAAGTGGACATCGTGCAGGCTCTCCAAGAAGGCGTGGTCCGGGGCCAGGCACAGTTCGACGAGAAGGCGCTGGATGTCACCTACGCGATGCGAAGCCCGTTGCCGCCGGCTTCCGCGGATCCCGATGCCCTGGAGCAAATAATCGGCAACTTGCTTGCGAACGCCGCGCAACGCTCGCCGCAAGGTGGCGATGTTATCGTGGGGGCCGAGGTCCGTGACGACGTCGGCGACACGCGCGGGATTGTCATCTACGTGCACGACCGGGGCTCGCAGCTCCCTGGCGCGGCCCACGGCATGATAGAGATCGACGAGGGCGAGGGCGGCGGCGGTTCGGTGGGGCTCACCATCGTGCGGCTCCTGGCCGAGCAGCAAGGCGGCCGAGCCTGGGCCGAGTGCGACCCGCTGGGCGCCCGTTTCCTCGTGAGGCTCCCGGTACGTCGGGCGACGTGAGGAGGGGGCAGGAGGGGGCAGTAGGTGCTTGTTGGGTTGGTCTAGCTTGGGCTATCAGCTATCAGGGTGGTGGTTGCCTGGTCGTCTGGTCTGGCTTGGGCTATCAGCTATCAGTCTTTTTGGGCCGGCGCCTCCTGGTTGAGAGGAAGGCCTACTTCGACGCGACCACCTTCAGGATATGGCCCGCCTCGTTGACCGTCACGCGCACGACGTGACGCAGCTTGGGGCCCCCTGGGGACGTCGCCACTGACGTCTGGAAGGTGTAGACCCGGTTCGGGCCGGCACGCCGCACCGTGGGCCGAACACCCTTGAGCAGCGGGAACTTGCGCCCCACGTGCGCACAGGCTGCCTCGCGCGGCTTACGCGCCACTACCGCCCCCCTTCGTACGTCGCGGCCCGACGGCCACCAGGCACATACACCCTCGGACCAGCCAAGCTGATAGCTGATAGCTGATAGCCCAAGCCGGACCGAACCACCAAGCACCCACTCACTACCCTGATAGCCCAAGCAAGATCACATCCCCAGTCAATCAACCACCCCTACACCACCCGCCTCACCGCCGCCTCGCGCACCGTGCTCAGCGGCAGGATCGCGGCACGATTGCCGTTTGCGTCGAGCCTTCCGAGCCCGACACCGCGGTCCAGCGGCCACTGCACCGGGGGTCTGACCGATCGGGCGTGCAGGCCGGTGCCGAGCACGGTTACCTGCGCCGCACCCAGGAGCGTTGGATCCAGGCCGCTGCCCACGACCAGCTCGCACTCCGCTGCGACCAGCTCTTTGAGAACGGCCACCGCCGCCGCGGTATCCGAGACGCTGAGGTCCATCCCGCCACTCACCTGCACCAGCACCGTGCCGGCTCGCCGCAGCGCGCCCATGTCCACGAGCGGGCTCGCCAGCGCCGCCTGCATTGCCGCCCTTGCCGGTGCAGCGCCGCGTCCCACACCCAGCGCCAGACAGCCCTCGCCCCCACCGGCCAGCAGACCCCGCACTGTGGCCAGGTCGAGGTTGATCCAGCCGCAGTTGCTGACGAGCTCGCTCAGCCCCTGAACCGCCTGGCGCAACGCGTCATCCGCAATCCGGAGCGCCACGTCCAAGGAGACATCACTGCCGGCCACGGCCAGCGCCCGATCGTTCTCGAGCACCACCGTCGTGTCGCAGGCGTCACGGAACTCCGCTGCCGTCCGCTCCGCCGCCCGTGCACGGCACCGCGCCTCGAAGGCGAAGGGCATGATCGCGAACCCGACCGGCACCGCACCCATCGATCCGGCGATGCGGGCCACCTCGGGCCCGGCGCCCCCACCCGTTCCACCTGCCAGCCCGGCCACAACGAACACCAGATCGTGGCCGGCCAGCGCAGAGCGCAGCTCGCGCTCGGCGCCCAGCGCCGCCGCCGCGCCCAGGCGCGAATCACCGCCCGTGCCCAGTCCACGCGTGCCGGCTGTGAGGGACAGCTGCGTCGCACCCGGTGCCCGCGAGAGGGTCTGAACGCTAGTGTCGGCGGCCAGGAAATGTACGTCCGACAGCCCAACGTCGATCAGCCGACTGACGGCATTGACACCCGCGCCGCCGACGCCCGCCACCATCAGCTGTGGCCTGTGAACCCTCATGCTCGTGCCTCCTCGAGTTGGTGAGTGGTTGCTTGGAGGTGTAATCTCGCTTGGGCTATCAGCTATCGGGGTCATGGCTGCTTGATGGCCTAATCTCGCTTGGGCTATCAGCTATCAGTCCCGGTCCTCAGCAGCCACTGTTCACCCCGCCCGGCGAATCGAATCGCTGGGCCGGGGGAGATCCACCGGGTCCTGTTCAGACGGGCTGATAGCTGATAGCTGATAGCCGATAGCCCACGCCAGGCCACACCCCCAAGCCACCACAAACTCATTTCGACAACGCCACTTTCCGGATCCGTCCGTTCGTGTCCACCGTCACCCGCACGACCTCCCGACAGGCCGGCCCCTCGCACGTGGGCAGCGAGTGCCGTAGGGTCACGACCAGCGGACCGCTGGGCACTGTGCCGCCAGGCAGCGCGGCCCCTGTATCCTTGGCCAACCGGCCTGGGGCGACCGCCGAGATCGACACATCCACATCGGCCGCCCGGAACTCGGGTAGCCTCCAAGCCACGGTGTGCCTCACGTGCTCGGCCAGGCCGGACGGAATCGGCGAGCAGTTGGCTGGCACGCTGGCAACAGTCTCGATATCATGATTATCGGGCCGGACCGGCTGGGTCCCCACCATGTCCGCCGGTCCGGCCCGCTCAACGGCCCCCGATGCCTGGCCTCCTCCGGCCGCGTCCTCAGCAAACACTGACGGCAGGTTGTGAACCAGGCTGGGGTCACCGTAGAGCACGAAGTTGAGGACGGCCTTCTCGTCCTCCGCATCCAGGTAGCCCTGACGCGACAGCGCCTCTTCGACCAGCGCGTTCTTGGCCCAGGCCAGGGCTTCGCCGGCCGGCAGGCCACACAACAGTGCGTCCCAGAAACGGCGGGCCAGGAGATCGGCCGCCACGA
>CAYYVH010000425.1:0-3335 GCA_964475075.1 uncultured Anaerolineales bacterium
CACTCGTGTCGCCCCGGGCCCCCCTGGCGGCGGGGCTCTCCGCCAACGACGCCGCCTTGGCGGCGCCCCTATCCGCGGCCGCCGACTTCAGCGGCGAGCGAGTGTGGCGCCTGCCGATGTGGGACGTATACGACAAGATGATCAAGAGCGACGTGGCGGATGTCAAGAACACGAGCGACACGCGCCCCTCGCCTGCCGGATCCATCTTCGGCGCGAAGTTCCTCGAGCGGTTCGTGGACTACCCCTGGGCGCACCTGGACATCGCGGCAATGGCGTGGGGTGCGAAGGGCGTGCCGTACAGTCCCAAGGGGGCGACGGGGTTCGGCGTCCGGCTGGCGGTCGAGTGGCTGCGGACGGCGGCGCGGGGTTAGGTTGTATACATGGGAGGGAGGGGAGTTGGGAGGTGGGGGGCACCGTGCCTGGCGAGCGAGTGATTGACCTTGAGGACGGCAGTCTGGACTCGCCGGTGCCGGAACGGCAACGGCGACCGGAGTGGCTCAAGGTGCGGGCACCCTGGGGAGTGAGCTACGAGCGCGTTCGCCGTCTTGTGCGCGGCCATCAACTCCACACCGTGTGCGAAGAGGCCCACTGTCCCAATGTCGGCGAGTGCTGGGGGGGTGGAACGGCCACCTTCCTGATTCTGGGCGACACCTGCACCCGCAGCTGCGGGTTTTGCGCCATAAAGACCGGCCGACCGGGCCCTCTTGACGGACTCGAGCCAGAGCGGGTAGCGCAGACGATTCACGGCATGGGGCTGGGCCACGCCGTGATCACCTCGGTGAACCGCGACGAGTTGGGCGACGGCGGCGCATCCGTCTTCGCCCGGTGCATTCGGCGGTCGCGGGAGCTCTCGCCCGGCTGTTCCATTGAGGTCTTGATCCCGGATTTCAAGGGCGATCGGGCCGCGCTCCGGGTGGTGATGGACGCCCGTCCCGAGATCTTGAACCACAACCTCGAGACAGCGCCGCGTCTCTACCGCACGGTCCGGCCACAGGCCATCTACCGGCGCTCGCTGGACGTCCTCGGCGCGGCCAAGGAGATGGACTCTACGGTTCTGACCAAGACCGGCATCATGGTCGGCCTGGGCGAGACGTGGGAGGAGGTCGAGGGCGTCTTGACGGACGTGGCGGCGATCGGTGTGGACATCGTCACGGTGGGTCAGTACCTCCGCCCGACGGAGGCGCACCTGCCCATCGTGCGTTACTACTCACCGCAGGAGTTCGAGCGAATCCGGGACTTCGGCCTGGGGGCGGGCCTGCGATGGGTGGAGTCGGGTCCGCTCGTGCGAAGTTCCTACCATGCCGAGGTGCAGGTGGCGCGCTTGAGCGGAGGACGGCCGGGATCGAAACTGGGCATCCGGGGCTGATGCTGGGGGTTGGGGGTTGTGGGAGTTGGAATCGACCTTCATACCCACACTACGGCCTCAGATGGGTCGCTGACACCCTCGGAGCTCGTTGCCCTGGCGGCGGAGTCGGGTATTGCGGTGCTGGGAATCACCGATCACGACACGACGGACGGGTTGGGCGAGGGCATGGTTGCGGCTGAGGAGTGCGGCATCACGCTGGTGCCGGGTGTGGAGCTCAATTGCGATCTGGAGCACGGACACGCTGATATCCTGGGCTATCTGATCGATTCAGAGGCACCGGAGCTGTGCGCGCTCTTGGCCAAGATCCGTCGGGCGCGGATCGTCCGCGCGCAGTCCATGGTGGAGCGCTTGCAGGCCCTGGGTGCTCCGGTTACCTACGAGGAGGTCAGGGCCCTCGCCGGAGACGGCGTGGTGGGGCGGCCGCACGTGGCGCAGGTGCTCGTCGACTGCGGCTTCGTGGCGGACGTTCCGAGTGCGTTTCGCGAGTACATCGGCCGGGATGGGCCGGCCTATGCCGACCGCTATCGGCTGACGCCGGCCGGTGCGTGCCGGATCATTCGTGGGGCCGGAGGGGTGCCCAGCTTGGCGCACCCCGTTCCGGCGGTCAACCCACGCTCCGACCCGCTGGAGCTGCGCAAGTTCCTGCCGCACCTGGTCGAGGCCGGCCTGGGCGGTATGGAGTGCTACTATCCCGGTTACGCCGGTCGCTTCGTCCGCTGGCTCGAGACGCTGGCCGATCACTTTGGACTCGTCCCGACCGGTGGCAGTGACTACCACGGTCAGGGGTGGGACGGCCGCCGGCTGGGCGAGACGCACGTGCCGGCGGATACGTTCGAGCGCCTGCGGAAGGCCGTCGGCTGATGGCTGAAACCTGGATCCTGGGGATCGAGACCTCATGCGACGAGACTGCTGCGGCGGTCGTCGCCGATGGGCGGGTCGTGCGCTCCAGCATCGTCGCCAGTCAGGTCGAGCTGCACGCCCCGTACGGCGGCGTGTTCCCCGAGCTGGCCTCGCGCCAGCACGTCCGCGACATCCTGCCCGTCATCGAGCGGTCCATGGCGGAGGCCGACGCGAACTGGGATGACCTGGCGGCCGTTGCCGTGACCTACGGCCCGGGCCTGTCGGGGGCGCTCATGGTTGGGGTGAACGTGGCCAAGGGATTGGCCATGGCGCGGGACTTGCCGCTCGTTGGGGTGAGCCACCTGGAGGGCCACATCTACTCCAACTGGCTCCACACGAGTGGCCGCGTACGCACGCCGCAGAACAGCGACGGCTTGGCGGTGGCGAAGGCCGAGGATCCCCCGTTCCCCAACCTGGCGCTGATCGTCTCCGGGGGGCACACCGAGCTGGTCCTCGTGCGCGACCATGGCGACTACGAGGTGCTCGGTGCGACGCTGGACGATGCGGCCGGCGAGGCGTTCGATAAGGCGGCGCGGATGCTCGGCCTAGGCTATCCCGGGGGACCGGAGGTCCAGCGGGCAGCCGAGGTCGGCCATCCGACCGCGTACGAGTTCCCGGTTGCCGACACAGCCTCGGCTCTTGACTTCAGCTTCAGTGGGTTGAAGACAGCCGTGCTGCGTGCAGTCGAGTCAGCCGAGCGGAGCGGGGGGGGGCTCCCGGTCGCCGACTTGGCCGCCTCCTTTCAGGCAGCCGTAGTGCGCGCGCTCGTGGGGCGGGTGCGGCTTGCGCTCGTGGCGCAACCAGTGCCGGAGTTGCACGTCGCCGGAGGTGTCTCGGCCAACACGGCCCTGCGGTCCGCGTTGCGGAAGGAAATCGGGGTTCCGGTCCGCTACCCACCGCTGGAGCTGTGCACCGACAACGCGGCCATGGTCGCCGCGGCAGGCTATTGGGCTTTCCGCGCGGGGCGTGTCAGCGGCTTGGACCTGGATGTGGCTCCCGGGTTGCGCTTAGGCGACTAGTACACGTCGGCGGAAGTCTCTCCCCAGTCCGGGGCGACCCGCCGGGTCGC
>CAYYVH010000426.1:0-3333 GCA_964475075.1 uncultured Anaerolineales bacterium
GCACCGAGGGCAGGTTCCTTAGAGTAAAAAATTTCTCCGATGATACGCAAACCCCGATTAGAGCCTAGCAATAGATGAGTGCCCCTGAAGCCTCCTAGACCTGTTTGGCAGCATCTCCGGCCCTACAGATGACATATGGAGAGAACTACGCATGAGCGACGACCCACAGCCTTTGGCCCCGATTGAAACGCACCACGTTGAGGTGTATGGGCACTCCGTGCCGTCAGCACGAGTCGTTGATCCTGAGACTGCAGGCGAGCGCGTCTACGTGGCAGCCCGGTACATCTGTGAAGCCGTGGGGCTTGATTGGCCGCGGCAGCGGCGCACTATGCGCCAGGATCCCATTTTGTCCGACGTACTAACGGGGGTGTCTTTAGAGGCACCCCCCACACCCGGCAAGCGACGCGGCGGTGCTCAGCCGATGTTGTGCCTGCCGCTTGAGTTCCTCCATGGCTGGTTATTCCGGATCAACCCGAACCGCGTCAAGCCTGAGGCGCGAGACGACCTCGTACACTTCCAGCGAGACTGCTACCGCATTCTCTACGATGTCTACTACGGCCGCGCGCTGGCAACGCGCACTGAGGCAACAAGCCCCCTGGCCCAGGTGCGGGACATGGGCCTTGCCATTGCCCGCCTTGCCCAAGAGCAGATCGAGCACGAGATCCGGCTCACAACGGTTGAGGGCCGGATCGACCGTGCCTCGCTCGTCTTCAAAGGATGGGATCGCCGTCTCACAACTGTTGAAAACCGCGTGTTTAGCGGCCAGCCCGTTAGTGAGGAGCAATCAGCTGAGATCAAAGAGGCCGTCAAGGCATTAGCGATGCTGCTGGAGGAGCAGGACGGCAAGAGCTACTTCCAAGCTGTCTACGGCGAGATGTATCGCCGGTTTGGAGTGAGCAGTTACAAGAACATCAAAGCCAGCGACTACGCCCAGGTCATGCAGTTTCTTGATGGCTGGCGAGAGCGCGAACTTGGAGAGGAAGGGTAGTTACCCAACTTCCCTCCCCTGCCCTGGAAGTTGTATCAACTACCGATTTCCTATTGACAACTTAGCCGACATCTGTATACACTATACTGTATATGGACATCGAACAACACTTCGGTCTCAGCGAACCGCCATTTCGTATGTCGCCCGATCCGCGGTTCCTGTACTACTCGGCCCAGGTCAAGGAAGCGATTGAGAAGTGCAAGTACATGACCCACCACCGGGTCGGGCCGTTGTACCTGTACGGCCCGATCGGATCGGGCAAGACCACACTCCTAAAGCAGCTCTACAACCTCTTCCGAGACGAGAAGCCCTACGCCGTGTCACACCTGATCTCACCCAACATCAAAACCTCCAACGCCTTCCTGCGCGTCATCATGGACGAGTTCGGCGTCAAGACCGCCCGGGCGTATGCCGAGTCGCTCAGAAACTTCGAGCGGTTTCTCCTGGCGCAGCACAAAGAGGGGCGAGTGCCGCTGCTGCTGGTCGATGAGGCGCAGAACATGAACCGCGACATGCTGCGGCTCATCCACTATCTCTTGAACTTCGAGACCAGCAAGGTCAAGCTCCTGCAGATCGTGCTGGCCGGCCAGGACAGCCTCGCGCGCCAGATCAGCCGCTTCAGGGAACTGGCGAGCCGCATGTTCCCGATCCCCCTCACGGGCATGTCGCCCCATGACCTGGCGAGCATGATCGAGTATCGCTGGATGGTCGCCGGTGGACAAGCCTCCCCCTTCTCCGACTCGGTCGACAAGGTGATCTTCGCCTACTCCAAAGGGCTGCCGCGCGACGCGATCAAACTCTGCGACGAGTGTCTCCGGCACATGGTGGCCAAGCAGACGAAAGCAATGACACCGTTACAAGTTGAGACCGCGGCCAAAGGCCTCAACCTCCAAGCATGACCAAGGGCATCTACGACCAGTTGGCACGGATGGAAGAGGGTGCAACCAAGCCGGCACCGGCCACGCCCAAGCCCAAGCGCGACCGCCTTCTGTCTTCAGCACCGAAAGCACGTGCGCCACGACGCGATGATGCCATGACGGACGTACGCCGAGACGCCGTGACGTCCTGGCTGCAGGGCGTCAATCTGAGTGATTGGCGGGGCCGGATAGAGAATACCGAAACGCACACCTCGACCCTTCGTATCACGGCGGCGGAGCGCGATCGGATTGAGGACCTCGTACGGGACCTCCGGCGCAAGCACAAGATCAAGACGTCCATGAACGAGCTGGCCCGGCTGGGGTTGTTGCTCCTGGAGCACGACTTCAGGACGCGAGGCGAGGAGTCGGTTATCCATCACGTCAAGGGCTCATGACGTAATGACGTCGCGGCGTCACGCAACCATGAAAGACATCAAGGCAATACTCAAAGAGCGATACAAAGGCAGTAAGCGGGACATCATCCTGGATGGAGCCGATCTCGTCTCGCAGAAGGGCTACACGCTGCTGCCGAACTTCATCCTGTACCAGCCGGGGCTCAGCGCGTACGCGAAGCTCATCTACGCGATGATCCTCTCGTATGCCTGGGGGAAGAAACGGCGAGCGTTCCCGGGCCAGCAGCGACTGGCCGAGGACTGTGGGGTAGGCCTGGCCACTGTCAAGCGTTACATCAAGGAGCTGGTCGACCAGGACGCGATGACGGTGATCCGGCGCGGGCAGGGGAGAACCAACGTCTATATCCTGCACTTCAAGAAGCGGTGAATTCGAGGCTGAAGTATCAGAGGGATACTTCTAGAGGTATCAGAGGTAGCCCCCTGGAAGTATCAGAGTGATCCCCTAATAACTACAAGAGAAGAACTAAAAGAAGAATAACTACAAGGCCTACACGCTGCGCGTGTCGAGGGCTAACGCCTAATGGAAGAAACCTTGACGGCAAACTTGTTCCTGGATACACTAGCGCCACGACGATAACCAACAGGAGAGATACCATGTCACTGCACAAACTAACACCAAACCAAGTTGCACAGAAGAAAGTAGCTGGCACTGCTAACCAGCAGTATGTCGAGGCCCTCTCCGGCCTGAAACCAGGAGAGGGGGGAGAGGCAACCGTTGCCGAAGAGAAGGTCTCCAAGCAGACCATCAAAAACCGAATAAAGAAGGCCGCCGACCACTTGGAGATCGAGGTCAAGTTCATCAGGTCAAGCAAGGACGAGGTGGCTTTCGAGGTGGTGGCGAAGCAGTAGCCCGTTCACACAGTCGCTTGACATAACCTTAACCCCTTGCTACACTGATCGGATGTCATCACGGGGTCTGTGGGCGAATAGGGGAGTGCCATCGACACTCGTTGCCCCCACCTTCACGACCCCTGTTATAACTCTACTTTCCCCTAAAGGGGTGACATCGGGCTAT
>CAYYVH010000427.1:0-3322 GCA_964475075.1 uncultured Anaerolineales bacterium
CACCTTTGACAGGGCTAGCACGCCGCGCACCCGGAGCAGTCGGTGGCGAGCCACCCACGCCCATGTGATCGGCTTCACTCCGGGGGGAGCCTGGCGGGATCCGCGGTTCTCGCCGCCACGACCTCGCCGCCACGACGGCCGCTGAGCCGAGAAGGACGGCCCACCACGCGCCAGGGCCCAGGGGAACGTCTATGGCATGGGCCCAAAGGTACACCAGGGGCTGCAGGGCCAGGCCGGTGCCGGCGGCCAAACCTAGTTGGACGAAGGGGTCTGCAGAGCGGAAGCCCAGCAGCTGCAAGACCGCCAGGCCGGGAAGTACAGCCAGCAGGATATAGACCATGACGGCGGCCAAGACCTGCGGCTCGAACGGCATCACTGCGAACCGACCGCGATGAAGGCGCTGTCGGCACCGACGGTAATGGTGAAGCGCCCGTCGCCCGCCGCGGCCCTGCGGCCAGGGCAGCACCGCCCGGCCGACAACTCCTCGACCGGAGAGCTAGTACCGCCGGGCGGAAGTGACGCACCGGTCTTACAGTCACCGTTGGGCTGTAGGGGCGACCCGGTGGGTCGCCCCGAACCGGCGGACAACTCCCGCCGACATGTACTAGTCACTGTCGGGGCGGTGTTCCCAGCGAGCGGCGAGATAGACCAACCCCAGGCGCTGCCGTACGCTGCCGGCCCGCACGTGGAACGGGAAGCGGCGGTGGTGGTGGTCGTAGGGGTGCGTGCACGAACGATCGTAACAGCTGACGGAGAGTTCGTACGTTCCCTCCAAGAGCGGTAGCGAGGCGACCTCGTAGCGCACTTCGCCGCGTCCCTCGATGGCTTCGATCTCCAACCCGGCGTCAAGCGTGTTGGGCCCGTTTAGGTGCAGCCCGTCGTGGCGGTGGATGGCCAGCCCGAACACCGGAGCCTCGATCCGCCGGTGGGCAGCGTAGCGCACGCGGATCACCACCAGCTCGCCAGTAACCAGAATGTGCCGGACCTCGTCGTCGGGGCCAAGGAAGTCCACCGCGGTGATCTCCACCTCGCCGGAGCCCCAGCGGTCCTTCCCAGCCTGCGGGACCGAGCTGGACGCGTCGTGCTCGGTGGCGAAACGGGCCTCCTCGTGCGCCACGACACTGGCGTAGTAGGCCTCGACGACATCATCCGTCGGGCCGTAGGCTTGCACGCGGCCCCCCTCGAGCCAGAGCGTCCGCTGGCACAGGTCCCGAATCGCCTGGATGCTGTGGGAGACGAGGACGATGGTCACGCCTGCCTTCCGGAGCTCGGCGATGCGATCGCGGCACTTGTTCTGGAAAGCCTGGTCCCCGACCGCCAGCACCTCGTCGATGAGCAGAATATCGGGGTCCACGTGTATCGCCGTCGCGAAGCCCAGCCGCATCCGCATGCCCGAGGAGTAGTGCTTGATGGGCATATCTATGAACCGCTCGATCTCCGAGAAGGCGACGATCGCCTCCAGTCGCCGGTCCATCTCGCGTCGGCTCAGGCCCATCAATGAGCCGTTCAAAAAGACGTTCTCTCGGCCCGAGAGATCAGGATGGAAGCCTGCCCCAAGCTCCAGGAGCGCCGCCACACGCCCGTTCACGAGCACGCGTCCCGACGTAGGCTCGAGTATTCGCGCCGCCAGCTTCAGGGCAGTGCTCTTGCCGGTGCCGTTCGGCCCCGCCAGGCCCAAGGTACCCCCGTGCTCGAGATCGAATGACACGTCGTCCAACGCGACGAGGCGCTCCCGCACGCGGCGACGGCCGCGGAACAGAGCGACGAAGGCCTCCTTATATGAACGCGGCCGGTCATGCTCCAGAGTGAAGCGCTTCGTCACGTTCTCGAAGCGCAGGGCGGTGGTCACGTTAGACCTCCTCGCCGAAGCGGCCGCTGTGGCGCGTGAAGATCCAATAACCGAACACCAGCATCAACGCGGCCGTAACGGCCGTGCGGGCCAGGAAGTTGAGTGCCGGCTCACCCGGGTACTGGACCGCCAGCGAGCCGTAGAGGATTACGCGGTAGTTGGCGATGAGGCTAGCCATGGGGTTGATTATATAGGTCAGGCGCTCGGCCGAGATCGAGAAAGACCCGAAGTGCAGTATGGTCTCGCGCAGCTTCTCCACGTCGTAGATGATCGGCGTCAGAAAGAACCACGCCAGCAGCACGACGTCCAGGATCACCGACGTATCGCGGTAGAATACGTTGGCTGTCGAGAGCACGAGCACGATGCCGACCGTGAACGCGGCTTGGATGAGTATGATCACCGGCAACCAGAGGGCATGTGCGGTCGGTGGGATCCCCGACAGGTAGAGGATGATCATCAGCACCGGCAGCGCCAGCAGGAAGTTGACGAGCTCGCTCAGCACGACGCTGATGGGCAGGATCTCGCGCGGGAAGTAGACCTTGTTGATCAGCGCGGAGTTTCCCACGATGCTCCGCGTGCCACCGGCCACTGACACGCTGAACCAGTTCCACGGCAGGAGGGCCACGAGAACGAAAGCATGAAAGCCCCGGATCGGGCTGCCCAGGAACACGCTGAACACCACCCAGAAGACGAGCATCATCAGGAGCGGGCTGACGAGCGACCAGAAGAAGCCCAGCACGGAGTTCTTGTAGCGCACCTTCAGATCGCGTCGCACCAGGTTGCCGATCAGGTGGCGGAAGTCCCACAGCTCAGCCAGCCGCTCGCCGATCCGCCGCCGCTCGGTGGCCACAACGACAACGTTGGCATCACCCTGTGCCATCGACCTCCCCGCTCAGCCCTGTCGGACGCGCAATCCGATCGTAGATGTCCAGCAGCATCTCCCCGGCACGCACCCAGTCGTAATCGGCCACCGCACGTTTCCTGAGCCGCACGCCCAGTGCCATCGCCCGGTCCGGGTCGGCAAGTAAGGCCAAGATCCCATCGGCCAGGCCCGTCGCGTCCCCGGGGCGCGCATAGACCCCGTCCTCACTTAGGTATTCCCGGCTCACGGGCGTGTCGAAGGCCACCGTCGGCAGCCCCATAGCCATGTAGTTGAGCACCTTCCCGCTGCCCTCGGTGGCGCTGACTTTCGGCGCCACGGCCACCTCGCCGAGGGCCAATCGCCGCGGGGCCTGCTCGTAGGGAACGCGGCCGGTAAACGTCACGTGGTCGCTCAAACCTAGCTGGGTAGCCTGGGCAGAATACACGTCGGTGCCCGGGAACCCCATGACAAGGAAGTGCGCATCCGGGCGCCGATCCACGACCCGCCGGGCGGCCTGGAGCAGCAGGTCCGTGCCCTGATGACGCGCCAGGAGCCCAAGGTAAACCACCACACGCCGGTTCGGGGGCACGCCCAAGCCGCGGAGTGCCCGG
>CAYYVH010000428.1:0-3308 GCA_964475075.1 uncultured Anaerolineales bacterium
GCGAGACGTGATCCCGCATCCCGGGCAGGCGCTGAGCCAGAGCCGCCGTGAGCAGGTGTTCCGCCGAATGGAGCGGTGGATAAGCATCGACGGCTCCCATCGGTATCAGGCCTCCAGTGTGCTCAGGTCGCCCAACGGTTGCCCCGTCGCCTGGGCTTTCAGGACACGACGCATGATCTTGCCCGACCGCGTCTTGGGGAGCTTGTCCACGAATTCGATCTTGGCTGGCACGGCGATGGGGCCCAGCTCCGTGCGCACGTGGTACTTCAGCTCATCGACCGATGGCTTGGACACGCCGGCGCTCAGGATGCAGAAGGTGTGGATCACGTTGCCCTTCAGCTCGTCGGGGACGCCGATGGCGGCCGCTTCGGCCACGGCGGGATGGCTGACGAGGGCACTCTCCACCTCCGCCGTGCCCAGGCGATAGCCAGCTACTTTGATCACATCGTCTATGCGGCCAATGATCCAGATGTAGCCATCCTCATCCTTACGGGCGCTGTCACCGGTCAGGTAATAGCCCTTATCGGAGAAACGGCTCCAGTACTGGGACACGTAGCGGTCGGGATCGCCGTAGACGGTGCGCAGCATGCCGGGCCACGGCCGCTTGATCACCAGGTAGCCGTCCTCATTCGGCCCACAGGGCTCGCCGTCTTCGTCCACGACGTCGGCGACGATGCCTGGAAATGGTTTTGTGGCTGAGCCTGGCTTGAGCGGCGTGACGGGCAGGGGTGTGATCATGAAGCCGCCGGTCTCCGTCTGCCACCAGGTATCCATGATGGGACAACGCCCTTTGCCGATTACACGGTGATACCAGCGCCACGCCTCCGGATTGATCGGCTCGCCGACAGTCCCCAGCAGGCGCAACGAGCTGAGGTCGTGGCGGTTGGGCCAGCTTTCGCCGAAGCGCATCAGGCCGCGGATGGCCGTCGGCGCGGTGTACAGGACGGTCAGGCCGTAGCGCTCGATCATCGACCACCAGCGGTTGGGATACGGATAATCGGGCGCGCCCTCGTACATGAAACTGGTGACTCCCAAGATCAGCGGCCCGTACACGATGTAGCTGTGTCCTGTGATCCAGCCCGGATCGGCGGCGCACCACCAACGGTCGTCGTCCTTGAGATCGAACACCCACTTCAGCGTGGCCGCGATGAAGACCTGGAAGCCACCGTGGGTGTGCAAAACGCCCTTGGGCTTGCCCGTTGTGCCCGAGGTGTAGAGGATGAACAACGGATCCTCCGCATCCATCACCTCGGTTTGGCAGCGACGATCGGCGATGGGCAGCCCCATCAGGTCGTGATACCAGAAGTCGCGGCCCGTGACCATCTCAACGTCCTGCCCGGTGCGTTTGACGGTGATCACGTGTTCCACGTAGCCGGAACGTCTGACGGCCTCGTTGGCGATGTCCTTGAGGTTGACCGTCTTGCCACGGATCCAACCGCCGTCGGCCGTGATCAGCACGTTGCTCTCCGCGTCTTCGATGCGCTCAGCCAGGGCCTCGGTAGAGAAGCCGCCGTAGACCACACTGTGCATGGCGCCGATCTTGGCCGTGGCCAACATAGCGATAGCCAGTTCTGGGATGCGTCCCATATAGATGGTGACCCGGTCGCCCTTTTTCACGCCCATGCTCTTGAGCACGTTGGCGAACTTGTTGACCTCGCGCTGCAGCGCATAGTAGCTGAAGGTGCGCCGATCCCCAGCCTCGCCCTCCCAGATCAGGGCCAACTTGTTCTTGCGCCAGGTCTTCACGTGCCGGTCCAGGGCATTGTGCACCAGGTTGGTCTTGGCGCCGACGAACCATTTGTAAAACGGTGCATTGCTTTCGTCCAGCACCCTCTCCCAGGGCTCGTACCACTCCAACTCGTTGGCCCGTTCGGCCCAAAAACCCTCCAGGTCGGCCTCCGCCCTGGCCCGCATCTCCTCCCAATTCTGAATGTGTGCTGCTTCTACCGCGCTCTGCGGTGGCTGATACACCTCATGTTCTGCTTCGATGATATCCTGTATGCGACCATCGCCGCCCACGTCTGCTGCCATCTGTGCCTCCTTCCTTTGCGTTGTAGGTATACAGGGGAAATTAGGTGACAATTAGCGGCGTATTATAGCAGCGGATCTGTGATCCGTCAAGCAGTTCTCCCGCGCTTCTGATGTGACCGCCTCCCAGTGTGGCGTAGCTTATGTGGCCATATCCGTTCTCCGTGACGATATTCGGTGATCTCAACAGAATTGTCGGTGGCGAGATCTATAAATCCATCAATTCTGCACATCCGTTGCTCTCAACCTATGCCTATCTCCACGGCTGCGTATTCGGGATCCATCTTGTGCAGCTCGTCCCGCACGCGCTGGCGGAGTTTCACGGCCGGTCTGACGCCGAACTCCCTGAACTCTCCCTCTGTTAGCTTCATGTTCGGGAATGTGTACTCGATACGTCCCTGGTACGCCTCCTCGCCTGGCACGTCGCGCAGGGTCCGCAAATCCACCGGCACGAGACTCAGCCCAGTCTCCTCGGTGATGGCCTGGCAGGCAGACTCGATCTCGGATCGCAGTTCCTGGGGTGACAGTGATCCGTGGAGAGTGAAATCCAGGTCGGCAGAAAAGCGATAGTCAGGGAAGTAGCACTTGCGCAGCGCTGTGCCACCCTTGAACACCAGTTGCTCTGCCAGAACCGGTCGCCGGTAGAGACCCGCCAGCACCCAGGCAAGCACATAGTCCCGTTCCACCACGGTCACGTCAGCGTTCCAGGTGCCGGCAAGCCGACGCAATTCGGCCGGAGTGATCATCAATGCACCAGCCAGTCGGTCAGATCGGCCGGTGTGCGGTTCAAACGCAACTGCCAACGGCTATTGTAAGGCCCGTGGTCACCAGCCAGGGGGTCGAGCCGGCTGTAGCCGGCTGACAGGCTGGCCTGCCAACGCTCGATTTCGCCATCTACCGGCAGGTCCAGCAGTTCAGTCAGATAGCCCAACCGCTTGAAGACGGTCCGATTCTGCATGCGCGCGGCATAGTCGGTCAGCAACGTGGGAGAGACGTCTGCCTGGGTCAGACTCTCGTAGAGTCCCTTAGCTGCCTCGATGATTCCACCACTGTGCTCTCAGTTGTACACGCCGTTGACGGCCCGAGAGGTGGCGAACTGTTGGACAAGGTCGAGAAGGTATTGGGCTTAGCCAGGACGATGACCTATAAGGGCGTGCATTCGGTGGTTCAGCTTATCGCGGATCCGTCTCCGGCAACCTCCCCCTCTTGCCAGCGTCATGAGGTGAAAGACGTAGGTCACAGACCCGCAGGGTTAGCTACCGCACCTCGACAGCCAGCAG
>CAYYVH010000429.1:0-3307 GCA_964475075.1 uncultured Anaerolineales bacterium
GCACAGGTTGGATTTGCACCAACTTGGTAACGTACCTTCAGTTCACGCGACTCCCGGAGTCTCCAAAACTCCGAGAGTCTACGGCAACGGCACACAACTCCTCGAAAGCCACCGTGTCCGACCAGACGCGGTCGCGACCGAGCATGATCTGATCATCCGAGGTGATCAGCACCTCGGGGTCAGGCAGCGCACGGCGCAGGTGGGTCAGTTGGCGGGTGAGGTTGCGGCGGGCCCTGGATTCTGAGATATCGGGCCAGAAGAGGAAGCAGAGCTGCTCGCGGGGGACGGGTCGCAGTCCGGTCGCCAGGCGGTACAGCAGGGCGCGGGGCAGGCGGCGACGGACGGAAAGAGGTTGGCCGGTCCACTCCACGATGGGCGGACCCAGCAGGTAGACCCGTAGGTCTTCTGCTGCGAAGTGGGCAACCTGTTCGAACCCGGACTGGTTGGACATGGCGTACTCGCAGGCCTTTCTATCTATGGGTCAAGGGACAATGGAGCACTGAACCAAACGTATTGTAGCAGATATGACCAAGAGGGTCAAGAACTGGTTGGTCCGAACCCGTAGAAGAACTCAACCGGGAGGAAGCGCGGTTGACGTCTCCCGCTATCGGTAGTATACAAGCATTTTGGTAACTACTCAGGCACCCGGCCTGGCGACTGGAAGTCGCAGCAACGACTGCCAAGCCAACGCATGTTGGCCGCCTGCCTTCGCAGGTTAGATCCCAGTCGACGAAGGTCGACTTCGCCCAGCGGTGGTTGCCACCGCCCGTAGGCGCGGTTTCTAACCGCCAGCAGCCGCTGTCAATTACGCCGCCGTATTGCCGCGCCCCCCGGCGACACGCAGCCAGATGGACCAGCGCGTTCCCGCGACGGTCGCCAGCACTACTTTCATGGCCCAGTGGTACCGTAAGCGGCATGAGCAACTGATCACTGCAAGAACACAATCCCCCTGTTCCCGTCCACTGTCACCATCTGACCCTCCTGCACGAGCTTCGTCGCGCCCGATACTCCCATCACGGCCGGGATGCCGTACTCCCGGGCCACAATGGCCCCGTGTGACAGAATGCCGCCCACCTCCGTTACAACCCCGCCAGCCACGGCGAAGAGCGGTGTCCATGCCGGGTTCGTCAATGGAGCCACCAGGATCTCCCCGTTCTGAAGCTTGCCGAACTCCTCCGGCCCCCGGACCACGCGCGCTGCTCCCGTGACCACGCCTGGGCTGCCCGCCACCCCGCGCAGTTGCCCGTCTGACGCTTCGGCAGGTTCGGTACCCTCAGCGTAGATCTCCTCACTGCCACGGATGATGTCCGGCCAGAGACGCCGCTGGTTGGCCTCGAACTCCGCCCGACGTGCCCTTACCCCCTCGGGCATGGCCTGGGGTGACTCGGCCACATCCTCCAGTTCGTCCAGGGTCAAGAAGAACACGTCATCGGGCTCCGCGATGAGCCCCCGTTCCCGCCATCGTCGGCCCAGCTCCAGCAGCAGCCGGCGGAAGGGTGGGAAGAGCCGTGTCAACTCGAAGTGCATCGTGTCCCGTTCCCGCGTGTGGATCTGGGTGTGTCCCAGTACCCAGCGGAAGAGGGGCCAGACCAGGTGGCGTCCCAGGCGGTCCTGCCCCACCCGCGTCCGCACCTCTTCCGTCAGCGCCTCCCGCTGGCGGGCCAGGTACGCCTGCTGCGCGTGGGGGCTTTGCGCGTCGTCGGCGTCGAGATAGCCGCGCACGAAGCCGAACACCGGCGCGGGGTCCTCGCCCCACGTGGGATACAGGATGTCCATGCGGATCTCGCGGTGGCCGTATGCGCTTAAGAATCGCTCCAGCGCGTCGAGGAAGGCGCGTCCCTCCGGCGTTTCCTCCAGATGCCCCATGACCTCTCCCTCCCCGTATCGCCTCAGCAGGTCACTGACCACGGGCGAGGCCTTGGCGATCTGCGCCAGATCCCACAGTGCCTTGTTCGTCTCCATTGTCACGTTTCCCGTCACGCCAGAGATGAGCTTGCTGCTGATCTCTTCGGCCTCCTCCCTTACATACCGCTGCAACAGCCGGCCCAGCATCTGATAGGTCCTGCCGATGAGGGCAATCATCAGGAAGTCGTAGTTCAACAGCCGACTGGCCGTGCCGAAGACCAGTTCGCGGCAGCGGGCCACAATCTCGCTGTCGGAAACGCTGTCCAATGGAAGTGCGGCCACCTCCGCCACCCCGGCCTGGTAGCGAGCTACGAGTTCCGGCAGTCGCTCGGGGAAGCCGACCATGAAGCGCAGCAGGCGGGCCACCATCCCCAGATAGGGCAGCGAGAGCTCGCCCCGGGCACCCTGCTCGTGACGCTTGAAGGGGTTGACAATCTGGGACACCAGCTCCTTCCGCACCGAGGGCGGCAGGGGCTCGAGGGCCGCCGCGATGTAGTTGCGGTTGAAATAAACCTGGTTGTAGAACACACCGACGGCGTCCATGCCTGGGGGTGGCTTGAAGCCCAGGGCCTGGAAGGTGAAGTCCAGCATGCCGTGGAACAGCGGCGCGATCACCGAAAGGAAGATGGGGGACAGGGGATCAGGGAAGATTTCGATGAACATGGTGCGGTTATACTCCACCGCCTCAGTCGCCTTCGCCGCCTGTGGGGCCAGGGTGGTGATGGGCCGCGCTTGCAGCACGTAGAAGCGCCCCTGGGCGTAGGCCCATTCGATGTCCTGCGGCGACCCGTAATGGCTTTCGATGTGTTTACCCAGAGACACCAGTTCCGCGATCTGGTCGTCGGACAACGCCGGGAGCTCCCGACGCTCCGCTGGTGTCTCCAGCTCCACCGTGCCACCGTGGGCCGCATAGGCGATGATGCGCTCTTTGGCCGCCACCTGTCGGGATAGGATATGGCCGTCGCTCTTGCGCACGGTGAACGTATCGGGCGTGACCAGACCGGAGACAATGGCTTCCCCCAACCCCCAACTGGCGTTGATGACAGCTTCATCGTGGTTGCCGGTAATGGGATTGGCCGTGAACATAATGCCCGAGACCTCCGAGCCGATCATGGTCTGCACCACGGCGGCCAGGTACACTTTGTGGTGGTCGAAGCCCTGTCGGGCGCGGTAGGTCACCGCCCTTGCTGTCCAGAGGGAGGCCCAACAGTGTTTGATATGTTCCAGCAGGTCGTCGGCCCCGCGGACGTTGAGGTAGGTGTCCTGCTGCCCGGCGAAGGAGGCGGTGGGCAGATCCTCGGCCGTGGCTGAGGAGCGCACGGCCACCGGCACCTGACCTGCCTCCGTCACACCGAGCACCCGTGCCAGTCTATGATAGCCCTCTCGAACCTGCTGAGCGATC
>CAYYVH010000430.1:0-3297 GCA_964475075.1 uncultured Anaerolineales bacterium
CCGCACGGGTGTCGGTCGAGGGCCGACGGAACTCGCCGCGTTCGACGCCGCCCTCAACAAGCTCGGCGCCGTCTCCCGTTCCACGCGGACCACCGACTCGATGCTCCATTCGCATCGGGTGGAGCTGTACGTCGAGCTCCGCCACACCGCCCACGAGGGGGGCGCGGCCGCGCGTGTGCCTGGCCCGGCCCAGACCCCCGCCGGTCCACGGAACGGTGAAGAGATCCCAGCGATTGTCCTGCGGCGGCCCCACCTTGGCGTCGAAGACGATCCTGAGTCCGTCGGGCGACCAGGACGGCCGGCGCAGGTCGAACGTCGGGTGGACGGCTACAGCGCCGGACCTACCGGAAGCCAGGTCCAGCACCCAGATGTCGTGCTTCGTCGTGCGTGTTGAGCTGCGGTAGAAACCCGAGGCAAAGGCGAGCCGCTCACCGTCCGGTGACCACGCCGGATCGATGTCGTCCCAGCCCGGACGGGATAGAAGCCGCCGCGCCTTTGTGCCATCAGCGTTCATCACGTAAAGCTCGGCCCCGAACAGGTTCGATCCGACGGTGAAGGCTATGAGCCGCGCATCGGGCGACCACGCCGGGCTGCCCAGGACGTTCGACTGGCTCTGCAGCTGGACCAACGGGTGGAGATTGCCGCCATCGGGTTGGACCACGGAGATGCTGGCGCCCTGGGAGCTGGTGCCACGCGCATGGTGGCTCGAGAAGGCGATCAGCGCCGCGTCCGGGCTCCAGTCCGGCTCCAGGTCCACCGGTCCGGCGGTGATGGTCCTGGTGATCCTCGTGGCCAGGTCGATAACTTGGAGCGCCCACGTCTCGCCACCCACCAGGGGGTCGGGCGGCAGTCGGACGGCGTAGGCCACCTTCGTCCGGTCGGGTGACCAGCTGGGCTGCGACTCCGGCACGCCGGCCGTTCCGCTCAGCTGAATCCTGATCATGCCGTCGGGCTGGATGAGGAACAGCTCCTTTTCGGTGCCTCCGTCGACGTAGTCGGCGAACACGATCGCCTCGGCCCACTGCGCCACCGCAGGACTGGAGCGGTGACTGGCGACGAGCGCCAGGCCCATGACGACCGCACCGACCACCGCCGAAAATCGGAAGACCGGCCGGCGACGCACTGATGGCGCATTTGGACCGTCTTGGGACGGGCGGTCATCGGGTTGCATCGGCCCTGGCATAATGGCAGTCGAGAACCCAAAAGGGAAGTGGCCCTGCATTGAGCCAGCACATCTACGGGCACGCTCCTGTGTGGGAAGTGCTGTTCATCGTCCTCCTCAGCCTGACCGTCCTCGGCTGGTTGGCCGCGCGCGCCCTGCGCCGGCCCGACGTGCGGTCGGCACTGGCCGCCTTGGATCCGGCACTGGACCGGCACGCGCTCTTCCTGTAATCCTGTCTCGCCGGCAAGACTTCGACCTGCTCCTGTTCGACATTCTCCGTCAGAGAGCGGCCGCGTATGTTCTAGGATGTGCCGCTGGTCTCATCGAAGACCGTCCGGTCCCGGAACAGCTGCTCGACCGTGGCATCATCGAGCTCCAGGACTTCACTCAGGATCGATCGTGTGTCGGCACCCTGATCGGGCGGTAGCCGGACCTCCCCCACGGTTGGCCCGTCGCTCCGGAAGGGCGGGCCGGCCTGAACCAACTCGCCTTCCTCGGGGTGGGCCAGCACGGGCAGGGCACCGCGGGCGGCGAGATGCTCGTCCGCGAGCACCGCTTCGAGGTCGGCTACGACTTCGGCCGACAGATCGTGCTCGCGGATCAGCGCCGCCCATTCATCGGTCGTCCGCGCGGCAAACAGCACCTCCAACTCGCCGAAGAGCGCCTTGCGGTCCTCGCCCTCGGCAGTCCGCAGCTTCCGGAGATCCGGCCGGTCGACCACCCGACAGAAATCGCGCCAGAAGATTGGCTCTATTGCGGCCAGGGCGACGTGCCCCCCGTCCGCGGTGCGGAACACGTTGTAGAAGGGGAAGCGCCCGGTGAGCGGCATCGCGCCCGGCTCGACCCTCTCCCCCGCTCCGTGGGCCGCGAGGTGCAAGCCCATCCAGGACACTACTCCTTCCAGCATGCTGATGTCCAGCGCCCGCCCCTCACCCGTCCGCTCGCGCTCGTACAGCGCCGCACAGACAGCTAGCGCCGCGTTAGTACCGGCGGCGAGATCGGCTATTTGCACCGGCGGCAGGACCGGAATGTCGCCGGGCCGTCGGTTCAAGCTCAACACGCCCCCACGCGCCAGGTAGGTAAGGTCATGCCCCGCCCGGCGTTTGTCAGGGCCGGTCTGGCCGTAGCCTGAGATGGCGCAGTAGATCAGCCGCGGATTGGCCGAGCGCAGCGCGACCGGGCCGATACCCATGCGATCGGCCCGGCCCGGGCGGAAGCCCTCGAGCACGACGTCCGAGCGCATGACCAGGTCCAGGAAGAGATCCCGGCCAGCCGGCTTCTTCAGGTTCACACCGAAGCTGCGCTTGTTGCGGTTGACGCTCAGGAAGTAGGCACTGCGTGTCCGCACCACGGGCGGCGCCTCACGCATCATGTCCCCCAGGGGCGACTCGACCTTGATCACATCGGCCCCCATGTCGGCCAGGAGCAACGAGGCGAAAGGGCCCGGCAGCAGCGTCGTCAGGTCCAGAATACGCACGCCACTCAGCACGGCCACCCCCCCCTTCCAACAACCCACCGACCGTCGCCGGCCTCCCCCGCCGCCGGGCCAGCCAAACTGATAGCCGATAGCTGATAGCCGATAGCCCGCCCAAGACCATCCGCCCGGCTATTGATCACTCCCACTACCACTTCCTTTCGACGGCCGGATTCGGAACCCCACTCTCCTCCGCGAGTTCGGCCAACAAGCTCAGCGTGCGCCGGCGCACCACCTCGGCCAACTCCTCAAGGCGACTCCGCTTGGGCCGCGCGCCCTCGCCCAAGAAGGACATGGGCTCACCGAAGCGCAGCCAGATCTCGCCCCGCCGCGGAAAGCGTGCCCCCTTGGGCATCAGGTGATACGTGCCGTGGATGGCAATGGGCACCACCAGCGATCCCGTGCGCACGGCCAGCCACACGAAGCCGGGATCGTACGGCGCCATGCGCCCGTCGGGGCTGCGCGTGCCCTCGGGCGCCAGGCCGATCATCCCGCCACTCTTCCGCAACGCCAGCAGCTGCCGCAGCACGGGCGTGGCGCCGTCGTCTGTGCCAAAGGCTTCGGCGCCAGCGGAGATGCGGTCGGCGAAGTTTGCTTCAACACCAGCATGACCGGCTATCAGGAAGTGATCACCGATCCGTCCTACGCGGCGCAGATCGTC
>CAYYVH010000431.1:0-1563 GCA_964475075.1 uncultured Anaerolineales bacterium
GTCCGCTTGGCCGCCCATCAGCATCAGCGACTGTCCAGCAGTGGGCGCGGTCGGTGTAGGCGGGCCAACGGGCGGGGTCTGCCCGCCTACGCCCGTTCACCGTCGTGGACTCCACCCGCCCACTGCCTTGGACAGACATCAGCCAAACAAGGAGGATGCAAAGATGAACCCCCTGCAGAAAACCATCTACCTGGCGACGACGGATGCAGAGTTCCGTCTCGCCCTTCAGACCGATGGGGCGGCGGTCCCTTCGACCTCGCTCGGGGCAAGCCTGACCCGGCACGGGTTGGCTTTGAGCCCGGAGGAAATGGGCGCGCTCCGCGACCTGAAGGAACTCCTGACCCTTCCTGCGACGTCCCTGGCCGATCGTGTCCAGAAGGCCTTGAGCCCCACCGTGCGAAAATGGGGCGGCTGAGCGCGAAGCGTCCGGCGATGACGCCTATGGTGTTGCGTTGCAAACGCCATAGGCCCGATCCCTCGCCCGCCGATGTCACTGCCGGCAGTGGCATCGGCTGCAAGGCAGGCGGCCGACGACCGACCGCCGTCTGATTCGGTCATCGGTCGTCGGCCGCCGTCTTACCGGGGGAGGTGGGCAAAAGGCCGGACTGCGTTCGGCTGGGAGGTTTTGCACACGGGTGAACGCCACCCGCTTGATCATGGGGGAGGCCATTTGGAACTTCACGAGCGCGAAGTTCAGGACCTTGAATTCTACGATCGTAGAATTCAAGGCATCATTGAGGACGTGATCCAGTGGTGTGGCGTCCATCCGGACTTCGCACAAGCCGCGGACTTCGCGCTATCTGCGGAGTTTGCACAAGCCGCGGAGTTTGCGGCCGTCCTGCGGCAGTGCGTTGGGGACCTGGCCGGGTCCCTACAGCCTTCGGAGCGTCCGTTGCCCTGGCGATACCTGCCCATCCTCTGCTGCCAGGCCGTCAGAGGCAACCCCGACCGGCACCTCTCCCTGGGGGAGATGTCGGCCTTATCCGGTGATCCCGCCATCGTGGTTGCCGCCGCCCTCGAGCTGGCCCGGTTGGCCGCCCAGATCCTGGATGACGTCGAAGATGGCGATGCTGTGCGAAACTCCGTTTCGCCTGGCTGCGGACCTGGCAGCCGTGCTCTTTGGCTATCGTCGGGGGTGCCCCAGGCCGTCAACGTGGGCACAGGGCTGATCTTCGCCTCGCTGTTGGCGCTGTCCCGTCTCGGCGATTGTGGGGTCGCACCTGAGATCGTGGCCGACCTCCAGGCGGAATTCGCCCGAACCGGCTTTCGCATGTGCCAGGGACAGCACCTGGACCTGGTGGCGGAGGCCGAGGAGGGCCTTTCCCTGGAAGGATACTGGCAGATGGCCGAGGCCAAGACGGGCGCCTTTCTGGAGCTGGCGTGTCGGGCCGGTGCACTCCTGGGTGGTGCTGGCGAGGAGGAGAGCGTACCCTACGCCGGGTACGGTCACTATCTGGGGTTCCTGGTCCAGGTCGTCAACGACCTGGGGGGCTTGCTGGACGAGGAGCGGAACGGTGACTTGGTTCGCCACAAGAAAACGCTGCCCCTGATCTATGCCCTCTC
>CAYYVH010000431.1:1663-3291 GCA_964475075.1 uncultured Anaerolineales bacterium
ATGATGCCGCGGCCTGCCGCGAGGTGCGGCGGCTGGTGGTGGAGCTGGGAGCGCTGCAGTACGCTTTCGTCCAGGGTGAACTGCACTATCAGCATGCCCTGAGCGCGCTCCAGAAAGCGGGCACGGGTGGTGTTCACCCGCGTGATCCGGAAGCCCTGGCCGGGCTGGCCGCCCTCCTGGATCAATACAGGCCGACCGCTCTTCTCGGTCGCGTAGCCGGCCAAACAGAGTTTGGCACGTAGTCGGCTCCGCTGTGTGGAACTCGACCAGGAGACCAAACGACCAGGTGACCACGCGACCAAACGACCAGGCGACTAAACGACCCAATGACCACACGACCAAACGACCAGGCGACTAAACGACCCAATGACCAAACGACTAAACGACCAAACGACTAAACGACTATCCGTCCGCTGGCCCCTCCTGATCGCCCTGGCCGTCTTCGTGCTGGGGACCTTCTCGGTGGGGGCCATCTGGCGCGCCCCGTACCTGGGGGTGGTGCGTTCCCTGGGCGATGCCGTCTATCGGGTGGAACCAGGGGGGCCGGGCGCTGTAGCCGGGTTGCAGGTGGGCGACCGCCTGACGCACGTGGACGGCGTGCCCATTGACCAGGCGATGCCCCTCTTTGAGGGCAAGGGGGCCGGCGATAGCCTGTCCTTCTCCCTGATCCGAGACGGCGCCTCTCAAACCCTCACCGTCATCCTGGCCGCACCTCCCCTGGGGGTCCGCCTCCATCGTCTGAGCTATCTGGCCGTGGCCTTCATCTTCTGGCTGACGGGGGCCTTCGTCCTGGCCCGCAAGCCGGCTGCGACCCGGACGCGGCTGTTCTTTGCCCTCTGCCAGACGGCGGCGGGGGCCCTCATCGGCGTGGGCCTGATGGAGACGGGGGTGATGTGGCACAATCGCTTGGTCAGCGTCTGCCTCCTCATGTCTTCAGCCCTGCTCATCCACTTCCACGCCGTCTTCCCCCGTCCCAAGCGCCTCCCCGGACGTCGGCTGCTCCTGGGTACGGCCTACGGGGTCAGCGTGGGCCTGGCCCTGGTCTACGCCGTCGTGGGCACCGACCGACTGTCGCGTTATGCCTGGTTTCCCCTCCTGTGGGGCTTCGGCCGGCTGTACTTCGTGGCTGCGGTTCTAACTGGCCTGGCGATGCTGTTTCACACCTATCGGGCCACCGACTACGGTCCGGTGCGGCGGCGGGTGCGGCTGGTGCTCTTCGGCACGGCGGTGGCCCTCCTGCCGCTGGCCCTCTTCAATGTCGTGCCCGAGGTCGTGTGGGGCTATCCCCTCATTGGGGATGAGGTGGCCCTGTTGAGCCTGGCGGCCATCCCCCTGGCCTATGGCTACGGCATCATCCGCCACAACCTGATGGGGGTCGATCTGGCCATCAACCGGGCGCTGGTCTATTCCATCCTCAGCCTGTTGCTGATCGTGGGCTATCTGTCGGTCGTGACCGGGGCGGGGTTCATGACGGGCGATGTGGCGGTCTATCAGCCGCTGACGAGCGCCGTGGCCAGCCTGGCTGTGGCGGCGGGTCTGGTGCCGCTGAGGAAGCGGGTGCAGGCATCGGTCGACCAACTGTTCGATCGGGCGGCCTACGACTACCGGGCCGTGGTGGGCGATGTGAG
>CAYYVH010000432.1:0-3287 GCA_964475075.1 uncultured Anaerolineales bacterium
CGACCAACTGGACTCTCTAGTATACTGCGCCTTCCTAATCCCGAACACCGCATACGCGAAGCTCGCCACGGGCATCCCCCGGGCCGAGCTCGTCCGGCAGGGCCTGCGCTACCACCTGGCCGCAACTTCACTCGATCCGCTGACCCCCGCGCTGCTCCTGGCGGGCCTGGCGACACCGTTCGTGCTTCGGCAGCGAAGATGGATGCCGATCGCCCTGGGCGGAATCCTGTACCTGGCCTACGTCACAGCGATCGGCGGCGACTTCATGAGCGGGCGCATGCTCTCCGCCCCTCTGCTTCTCGCCGTGGGGATCTTGGCGCGCGCGCTCTCCGATGCCGCGCCGGTGACCGTTCTCGCGATGCCGGCGATCACGGGGGTCCTCGCGTTCGGGGCTCCGACGCCCACACTCCTTTCCGGCGCCGACTTCGGCAGCGATCCGGACGATTTCGCCGGCGTGTCCGGCGTCATGGACGAACGGGCGGCATACTATCCTTCAGCCGGGCTGCTGCGGGCGGACCGGGCCAAGCCGATGCCCGATCACGCGCGGACCGCTGCACAGCCGCCAGCGGTGGCGTGCCACACTGTACATGAACCTCGGTCGCAACGACGATCTCATCGACTGGGAGCGCTACCGGCATCCGGAGCAGTGACGCTCCGACCAGGTTTCCGGGCAAACGCGGAAGAGGTGACGGGCTCGCCCTCCGCGTCTCCGCCCAATGGAGCATCTTGACAGCAACCGACTTGGTGCTATGATTGCATCATGCGAACCACGGTGACCCTCGACCCCGACGTCCACGCATTGCTGCGACGCCGGATGCGGGAGCGACGGATCTCGTTCAAGGAAGCGTTGAACCAGGCTTTGCGCGACGCACTTGCAGGCGGCTCACGTGGGGGCGCCAGGAAGTACGTTCAACGAACCTTCCGCATGGGTTTCCGCCCGGAGGTTGCGCTCGATCAGGCGCTGTCGCTCGCAGCGGATGCCGAGGATGCCGAGATCCTACGTAGGCTGAGCGTGCGGAAGTGAAGCTGGTTGACGCCAACCTGCTGCTCTACGCGGTCAACGAGGACGCGCCGCTTCACCGCGAAGCCAAGGCCTGGTTGGAGCAGGCGCTGTCCGGCACGGAGACCGTGGCCTTCACCTGGCCCGTCCTGCTGGCGTTCCTTCGGCTGAGCACCCGGCCGGCGGTGTTTCCCCACCCGCTGGAGTTGGGGGAGGCCTTGGACATTGTGGAGTCGTGGTTGGCCCAACCTTGTGTGACGGTATTGCAGCCAACGCAGCGTCATCTCGCCTTGCTGAGGGGTCTGCTGGAGCCAGTGGGCACCGCAGGCAACCTAACCAGCGACGCTCACTTGGCAGTCATCGCGATCGAGCACGGAGCGGCGATCTGTTCCGCGGATCGCGATTTCGCTCGATTCCCGGGGGTGCAGTGGATTGACCCGTTGTCGTGATCGGCCGGTGTTGAGAGCACAGGCGACGGTGGACGGCCGTCGCAGCTACGGCCACCGCCCCCAGAACCTCTCGGCCGGGCACGGTATCGTGATCGCCACTTGCCGGTATACGTCCGCCAAGTCGTCGGCGTCCGCCGCCTCGAAGTACCACTCCCGCTTGCTGGCGATCCGCTGAAGCTGCTCGCGGTCGATCGCCTCGCCTAGGCCGATCGTGAAGATCAGGATGCCGTCGGCCTTCGCTGCACTTGCCACTCGCTCCGCCTCACCGGGATGCTCTGGCGTCCGCCCGTCAGTCAACAGCGCCATCACCGGGAAGTCGTCCGACCAGCGCCTTGGGCTCGTGAGCGCCGCCTGGCCCGCCGCCAGCCCGGAGGCGATGTCAGTGCCATACCCTGTCGTCAGGCTCGCAATGCCCGACTTCAGCGCGTCCGGGTCGCTGGTCAGCTCGCGGACCACCCGGGCGGTGGAGTCGAAGCCTACGATCGCCGCCTGGTCGGCCGGGAAGCTGAGCAGGTCAATGAACAGCGCCGCGGCCTCCTCGGCCGCCTGCACCTTGGGCTTGCCCGATGCCGTCAGCTGCTGCATCGAGGACGAGGTGTCCAGGATAAGGGCCACCGCCGCCCGGCGTGTCTGGGTGCAGGGCTCCTCGCGGAGCGTCACCGGCAGGTACAGCGGCCACGGCTCCCGGGTCGGGCGCGCGGTTGGCGTCAGCGTGGGCGTGTCCGTCGACGTCGGTGTGGGGGTGGCGCTGGCGACCGTCGCGGTTCGTGTTGGTGTCGGGCTGGGCACGGTCGCGGTGGGCGTGGGGGTGGCACACGGCACCTCCACCTCAACGGGGACGTAGTCGTGGCGATACTCGTGTCCGTCCAGGTCTCGTCCCCAAGCGTAGGCGTCTTTCGGCAGATCCCAGGTGCCGCACACGAGCGGACGCACGTCGTAGCCCACCGTGGTGGTGAGCGGCGGGCTCGCGAAGGTCCAGGTGAGCTGGCGCGTAGCAGGATTCCACGCCGCCGGGGGATCGGCGGAGTTGGGCACGTACGCAAAGGAGGCCGGGAGGGTCGTCGTGATGGCCAAGGTGTCGAAGGCATGTGGTGTCACTGAGTCTTCCACCGCCTGGAGCCCCTTCCGCAGGGCTTTTGCCAGAGAGGCGTGGATTAGCTCGATGTCGGCATAGCCATCTGTCCACGGCCAGAAATGCCAGCGGTCCGTTGCCACGGACCTGGCGCCCGGCTGCCCCACAACGAACATCTCAATCCCTTCATCCTTGGCTCGGTCAGCAGCTGTTTGAGCCTTGCGGTAGTAGCCGACGAAGATGCTGTCGCCTACGCCCAGCATCGCCTGATCCGGCGGGGGGGAGGTGCCGCGCGCTCTCACCAGCTCCTCGCGAGCCGCATCGATGGCCTCGTGCCACCGGCCATAGTTCGGATCAGTTGCCCCGCGCCAGAGCCCGGCGAGCAGCTCTTGGCGGTCGGTCGTGAGAGGCTGTACCACCTCTCCGGGATTGCTAGTGACAATCCCCAGCTCGAGGTGCGTCAAGTCAACAGCCTTCAGCCAGGGCTCTATCTGCTCGCGCATGAACACATGCAGGCCATTGGGGTCGGAGCCCACATCCCCCTTGGTCCCAAACGCGATCACCACCTGCCGGGTGCTGCACGGCGCCACGGCAGTCAGGGTGACGCCAGTCGAGGAATGCAGAGGGATGACGCGCGGAGCTACGTCCAGCGCGCCGTCCAGCACGCAGAATCCTGGGTTGGGCTCGGCCACCGCATCAGCCGGGGTCACAAGCGCGGCGGCGATGAAGAACGAGGCCGCGACTGCCACCGCAACTGCACTCCGGA
>CAYYVH010000433.1:0-3286 GCA_964475075.1 uncultured Anaerolineales bacterium
ACCCTTTTCTTCCTGCTGATGCGACGCCGATCGATGGCTTTCCGCAGCAGCCTCGCCCATCCAGGAGAACATCCCGAGCGCGAACGGCACGATCAACCCGAGTGCGATCAGCGTCACCTGGGTCACGTGCTTGCGCCCCGACCGTCCCTTCGCCTCCTCGCGGAGTCCGAACGAGTCGAAATCGTCCTCTCCGAGGAGGCTCGTCTCGCTCGGCCAGTCCTCGTCGTCTGCACCTTCTTCGTCGACATCGTCAAAGGCGTGCGGATCCAGCACATCCGCCGGCCGGATCGCGAGGGCTTCAAGGCCGGCGCGCTGGCCCACGGCTTGGCGCGGGCGGGCGGGGACTTCCTTCTCGTGTTGGACGCCGACTTCGTGCCTCCGCCGGAGCTCGTGCGTGATCTGCTCCCTCCCTTCCAGGATGAGGGCGGGGGCATGGTCCAGGCGCGCTGGGATCACCTGAACCGCGACGAGAGTCGGCTCACGCGGGCGCAGTCGTTCTTTCTCGACGGCCACTTCCTCTTCGAGCAGGGAGGCCGATATGCCGGCGGGCGCTTCTTCAACTTCAACGGCACCGCAGGCATGTGGCGGCGTAGCTGCCTGTCCGAGGCGGGAGGATGGCAGTCGGACACCCTCACCGAGGACCTCGACCTGAGCTACAGGGCGCAGATGGCGGGGTGGCGTTTCGTATACCTGGACGATGTGGGCGTACCGGCCGAGATCCCCTCCACGGTCGCGGCGCTGGAGGTGCAGCAGCGTCGTTGGGCGCAGGGCGGCATCCAGACAGCGCGCAAGATCCTGCCGCGCCTGCTACGGGGTCCGTGGCCGCTCTCCATCAAGGTGGAGGCCGCCATCCACCTTTGTGGGCACATGGCCCATCCGCTCACGCTCATGCTCGCCATGCTGCTCTTCCCGTCGGCGGTCGCGAGGCGTGCGTTGGGGCTCGAGGACTATCTGGCCCTGGATCTCGCGATGTTCCTGGCGGTGACGGTGCCCTTCGTGGTGTTCTACTGGAGCGCCGCGCGGCGGAGAGGGCTCCCGAACGAGGGCCTTGCGGGCAGCGTGGCGCACACGTTGGCGTTGGGCGTCGGCCTCTCCGTCCCCGTGACCCGCGCGGTGCTGCGGGGCCTGCGCCGGAACGGAGGTCGGTTCCAACGCACACCCAAACGCGGACAGGGCGCGCGCTCGGCCTACGAACAGCGTCGGCCGGCGGTCGATCTCATGGGCAAGACGGTCATGGCGGTGCTCATGGCCACGTACGCCGCACTCGCCGCGACGCGAGGGTACTGGGCGTCGATCCCGTTCATACTGTTGTTCCTCTCGGGGTACGGCGCGCTTTCGCTACCGGGGCTCCGAGAGCGGTTGGGGCGGCGGGACGCGGCCCTTCCACAGACTGGCGGCTTCCACGGTCAACAGCGCCAGCACGGGAAGCCAGAGCAGAAGGCGCAGCCATACGGGCTGGGGCCAGGTTCCCGTCTCGTGGAAAGCCGCGAAACCGTAGTATCCGAGAAACGAGAGACCCGTCATGAGCAGCCACGGCCGACTCACGCGTAGCGCGGCGAGAGGCAGCATCCACAGCACGTACCAGGGATGCAGCGTCGGCGTCAGCAGCATGCCCGCGCCCAGAACCCAGAATAGTGCGCGCTCGGGCCGGAATCGCTTGAACGTAGCCCAGGCCACGACCGCGAGAACGATGGCGGCGGCGGCGTACCGGGGAGCCAACGGTCCGGGCATCACCGACTCGATGAGGCTGAACGGCCCCTCCATGAAGCGCCAGTGTTCGGCGTAGGTACCGAGGCCCGAGAAGAGCTTTCTGCCCGCGGAGACGTAGGGCAGATAGAGAGCCACGAACACTGCGCTGAAACCCATCAGGAATCGTGGGCCCAGTCGTCGGGTGAGCGGTGGCAGTGCGGCCAGCGGCGCGAACTTGGTGAGCGCGGCCAGCGCACCCGCGACCCCAGCCGAGCCGGGCGCCCGGGCCAGCAGGATGAGCAGCACGAGCCCGAAGAGCCCCAGTGGCTCCAGGTGGGCGTTCCAGGCGACCTCCAGAACCAGCAGAGGCGACCAGAGGTACAGCATCTGCGTGAGCCTGCGGCTCCGCCCGGTAATGCGAGCGACCCGGCCCAGCAGCCAAGCCGTGCCCAGGTCGAACCCCAACCAGAGCAGTTTGGCTTGGAAGACGGCTCCCCCGGCGAGCGCGATCAGGAAGAACGCCATCTGCGCGAACGGTGGGTAGATCGTGGGCACATCAGGGTTGTTGATGAGCGCGTGTGTACCGGTGCGCAGGCCGGCGAGCGCAGGATCCGACGGGGCGTAGAGGTAGGGATTCATGCCGGAGAGCTGGACGTGCCCGTCCCAGAGGTAACGGTACACGTCGTCCGACAACTCGGGCGTGAGCGGCAGGAACGTCAGCCTGAGCGCGATGGCCACCACCCATATGACCACTTCTCCACCCACGGAGTCCAGAATCCGGCCGGCAGCGATCGCGTATACGCCAAAGGCCGCGGCGAAGAGTGCGAGACCCATCCAGGGGAAGGTGGCGCCCGGCCACCAGCCGATGGCGCCCAACAGCAGCAACTCGCCGATGCCGGCGGGGACCAGGACTCGCCAGGCCTGCTTCGCGGACGGGTACGCCGATGACTGAGAACCGTTCACCCCGCCCTCCTGGGCTGGTCGCCGTGTTGATCCCGGCTCTCAACGAGGAAGATGCGCTTCCGCTCGTGCTCGACCGGGTGCCGAGCACAGTGGGGCGTGTGGTCGTGGCGGACAATGGTTCCACGGACGCCACCGTCGACGTCGCCCGCGGATTCGGGACCGAAGTGGTGTCTGCCGCAAAGCGCGGTTATGGTGCGGCCTGCCTCGTGGGAGTGCGACATCTCGCGGAGTCCGGGACTCCCCCCGACGTGATCGTCTTCATCGACGCCGACGGCAGTGACGACCCCGAGGGCATCGAAGGGCTGGCGGCTCCCATTCTGGCCGGCGACGCGGACATGGTGCTGGGGGTGCGATGTGGGCATGGGGGTGACGTAGGCACCATCCTGCCGCACGCTCGGTTCGGCAATCGGATGATCCTGGGACTGTTCACCGCGCTGTTCGGCAAGAGATTCAAGGACCTGCCCCCATTTCGGGCGGTGCGCTTCTCGAGCCTTCTCGCGTTGGACATGGACGATGCGAACTGGGGTTGGACGCTGCAGATGCAGATCCGCGCCGTGAAGCAGGGCCTACGCATCGTGGAAACCGACACTCCCCATCGTCGGCGCCTGCGGGGACGATCGAAGATTTCGGGGTC
>CAYYVH010000434.1:0-3277 GCA_964475075.1 uncultured Anaerolineales bacterium
GCCGCTTCAAGCAGAGCAAGCGCGACATCCAGGCGCAGGTGCGGGTCCTGTTCCGTCTGGAGATCAGCACCGGCGCCATCTGTGCCATGGAGCGGCGGATGAGCAGCGCGTTGGAGGCACCGGTGGCAGAGGCCGGAGAGCACATTCAGGCGGCAGAGGTGACACACGACGACGAGACAGGCTGGCGGCAGGCCAAGAACCGAGCGTGGCTCTGGCTGGCGGCGACGGACCATGTAGCCGTATTCACGATCGCCCGTCGCCGCAGCAGCAAGGTCGCCAAGCGCATTCTGGGGGAGGACTTCGCAGGCGTGGCCTGCGTGGACAGGTGGAGTGCGTACACCTGGCTGAAGCGGCGGCAGCTGTGCTGGGCCCACCTGTTGCGGGACTTCACGGCGATGGCGGAGCGCTACGGTAGCCCGTGGCACGGTGGGCGGCTGGCCAAGACGGCGGGCGAGGTGCTCACCACCTGGGCAGCGTGGCACGATGGTGAGATCGATCGGGCTGAGATGCTCGATCGGATGGCTCCGCTTCGGGAGCGGATCCACACATACCTGGGGTGGACGGCGGCAAACGCTCCGGGTCCGACAGCGAGAGCCAAGGCGCGGGAGATCGGCAAGGTTGAGGACTACCTGTGGACCTTCCTGGAGGTGGAAGCGGTACCGCCGACGAACAATCTGGCTGAGCGGTTGCTGCGGTATGCGGTGATCTGGCGCAAGATCAGCTACGGAACCGACTCGATCGCCGGCAGCCGCTTCGTGGAGCGGCTGCTGACGGTGGTGACGACCCTCCGCCTGCAGGACCGAGACGTGTTCGGCTATCTCTGCGAGGCCTTCATCGCTCATCAGCAAGACGAGCCGGCCCCGTCCATCCTACCCGAGCCAGTTGAGGGGTGAACACATACCGTGGGAGAAGCTCGAGTAGCAGCCGCACGTGGCGTTGGCCGCGAAGGCCGCGGGCTGCCCGCGGTTTTTGGCACGGCAGTGCCTTATGGAAACTGGACTGGTCTCGCGTGTCCTCGTACGTGCTGCTGACGAGGCCCCCGGCGACAACTGCCAGTCGCGCAGGGCGATAGCAGAAGAGGCAGCGGCCTGGTGCGTCCCGATCTTGGCGCGGTGTAGGCGTGCGCCGTGCGGACCGTGAGTCGGCCGTAGCTCTTGACCGGCGCGTCCCAGCAGCCTCGCCCCGCCGAGGGGAATGCACGCCAAGCTCGTGGAATCTTGCGGCCAGCACGGGCGCGGACAACGCCAGAGCGAATCGAGGTCGTCAGCACTACGTCGGCGGGTGCCAGCCGGCGCCACCCCACCGCCGACGGGCCTGAATCAGGCGGTTTCAACTTCAAGGTGGTAACTGTCGCTCGCCCAGTGGCCGTCATGCCGACGATCGACAAGCTGTCTTCGCTCCATCCGAAGTGCTCTGACCACGATTGGTGCCGCGGGTCGTAGAGCGCAACGTGCTCCCCAGTCTGGGGGTCCAGCCCGTGGGTGTTGGCCCCCTTGTAGCCGTTGCAGAGCGGGCATGCCAACCACAGGTTCCCTTCAACCGAATCACCACCGGCGGCGAGAGGTACGATGTGCTCCACGTGCATCGGCATCGCGGTGAAGCTCTGCGCTGTCAAACAGTACCCGCACCGGTGGCCAGCAGCGGCCGCTACCTTCTCGCGCAGGGCCTTGGGGAAGTGTGAGCGGGGCACGCGTGCTACCGGGGGGCGATCTCAGCGTCCTGCGTCGGGACGTGATAGCCGCGACGAGCCAACAACAGGTAGGCGTGCGCCTTGCGGACGGTGATCCGGCCATAACTCTCGAGCAGTGCGTCCAAGGAGTCTCTCTCCGCCGAGTCCAATCCCTTAGCCGCCTGCCGATCCAGAAGCCGGTGCATCTCTGCCTGCTCGTCCGGCGTCAGTTCCTCACGTGTTGCCTGCCAGAGAGCGCCATCGTCGAGCACCGAGAGCATGGCCAACTCCACCGCCTCCGCCTGGGAAAGGTCGTCCAGTGGAGGCAGGGCGTGGGCGATGCTGGCCTGAAGCACCGCGTCCACGGATTGGTGAGTGACTCGGGCCACCTGCCGCGCCGCGCGATACAACGACAACGGAATGCGCAACTCAACGGTCTCGGTTTCCATTCGCACCTCACAGACTGTGACCCCTCCCGGCGCTGTGGCCGCCAGGGTCCGTATGCGCTACATTATAGCACCTGTGCGGGCTGAGAAGCTCATCCGTTCGGCATTCAGCCGAATGCTTGGCAGTCGGTCGCTGTTTGAAGAAACGGGGGCCCGAAATGCACTGGAAACCGACCTGAGCCGCCCGGGTGTTCCGGAAGCAGTGTTGCCCGTGCGGGTTGCGGCCGAGGAGGCCCGACACGGTACCGGTCCAATCCCCCCCCACGACTTGACCACAAATCCGACCACAACCCAGGCGATGCCCGGCGACACACGCTGACGCGAGACGATAAATACCTGCCTGATCCTTCGTGCAGTACGACACGTTACACACCAGTATGGTGTGTAGCGACATGCCTTCGTCCGCACTCGCAATCAGCAGGTCGTCGGTTCGAGTCCGACGGGTGGCTCCTGAGGAAAGCCTTGGTATGACTGGATAGTCCGGCGGTCGTGGGGTCGTCGGGCTTTCTTGTTGGCGGCGTCTGACGCCCGTTTTGGCGCCCATTGTTTGTTCGGCATCTTCGGTGAGCCATTCGTCCATTCGGTCGGCCGTCCGGCGTTGCATCTCTGGTACGAGTGACTGGGGCACGAGCAGGCGGAGTGCAGTGGGCCACCTGTGCCCACCGTCCTACCATCGGTTGCACACCTGAACAGACCGCCGCCTTGACCGCCCTGGGGTAAACCAAGTGTGTTGGTTGTGTCGATGCCCGCCATTGGCTAACATCGAAGGGGCCCAGCGCGTCACGACATCTTCCGCTGACCAGACGTGATGACAGGCCTCAATCGATGGGATGAGAGCGATGCTCACAGAATACATTCACGCCGCGCTGCGACACGCGCGTTACGAGATCCTCGACGATGACAAGAGCTACTACGGCGAGATTCCCGGGTTCAACGGCGTCTACTCGAATGCAGAGACGCTTGAGGCCTGCCGTGACGAGCTGCGCGACGTGCTTGAGGAGTGGATGCTGTTTCGCGTGTCTCGCAACCTGTCCCTTCCCGTCGTGGAGGGCATCGAACTGCGCGTCACGGAGCTCGCTTAGGAGCCTCAGCACAATAACCTGGCGAAGTTCCTGCGCGCGCCACTGGTGGAAGAGCCGTGGAACGGGTCGAGTTGCCATTT
>CAYYVH010000435.1:0-3268 GCA_964475075.1 uncultured Anaerolineales bacterium
ACCTGCCCAGTCTGTTTGCTTTTCTGGAAGCACAAACTCGTTTAGAAACACCTCAGGACGAGACCGATCTTGAGTCACAGTAATCCCAGAAGGATACTCGAAAGAGGTAGGACTATGGGAACACCGAGCTTTCGCGCAGGAAAAGGCCCGACCACTCTGGCGCTGCTGACCGTGGCTCTGATCCTGGGGGTCATGAGCGTGATGGCCCTGAGCTCTCCGCTCCAGGTGGTTCGGGCAGTTCCTGATGCAGTACATCCTAGCCAGACCACCGTCAACCTGAACCCCGTGGCCGACGCCTACGTTCGGCAAGTGGCGCCCACCACTAACTATGGCAGTGCCACCCACCTGGATGTGCAGAATTATGACGGTGTAGAGTTTCCAGACGATCGCCGCTCGTATGTCGCGTTCGACCTCTCCAACATCCCAAGCAACGCCATCATCACCAGCGCAGGTTTCAAAGCCTACCTGTACGACGCTCAAGGACTGAGCAACGTCTATATCCAATTGCGTCGGGTTACGTCCACTTGGGCTTACAACACCGTTACCTGGAACAACAGGCCGTCTTCCAGCTCCTACTCCGGAATCAACGTAGGCACCCAGGCCGGCATGAAAGGCTGGGATGTGACCAACCTGGTTCAGGACTACTGGGTCGGTCGCAACTTCGGCACCAGTCCGAACTTCGGCCTGGAGCTGCGGGGGCCGGAGAGCGGAGGCTACCACCTCAGAAGCTTCCGCTCCGCCAACGCCACCTCAAACAGGCCGTATCTAGTTGTCAGCTACGATCTGCCAACCCCGACGCCAACCAGCGTTCCCCCGCAGGTGGACATCTGGTTGGTTGAAGGGTGTAACCGCTCATACCCCGTGGGCGCAACCGTCAACGTCCGCTACCGGGCCAACGTGAACGACACCGTGCAGATCTGGGTCTACCCCGCCGGCCAGGTAATCGCCCAGCACGCGGTCGTGGCTAACCAGACGTATGGCGTTCCTGCTACCATTTCTGCCCCCGCCGAAGCAAGGCGGCTGGTAGCCGTTCTGCTGAACTCGAACGTGTCGGACGAGTGTCACTACACGGTAACGGAACCCAGCCCCACCGTCACCGCGACTCCGTCATCCACAGCGACCTGGACGCATACGCCATCACCCACGGCGACTGCAACGCCGACACCGTCACCCACCGCGACCCGCACACCTACGGCGACCCATACTGCCACACCGACGCCCACACAAACCTATACCCCAACCGCGACCTGGACGCGTACGCCGTCACCCACGGCGACCGCAACCCCGACATCAACTCGCACCCCGACTGCCACAGCCACCGGGACCAGCACGCCCAGCGCCACGCCGACACTCACAGCGACCCCCACCAGCACTTCAACCGGCACGCCTACCCATACGCCGATCCCTACGACGGGTTCCCTGGCCGGTCAGGTGATCCTCGACGGCCGGACGGACCACAGCGGTGCCGAGGTGCGCGCTGATCCCGGCGGCCACGTGACGACCACGGACGCGGCGGGGCACTACACCCTGGGGCCGTTGCCGGCCGGCGCCTACACCGTGGACGTGAGCCACGCCGGCTACTTGCGAGCGGGCGAGCGCGAGTTTCAGGTCGAGGCCGGCCAGATCATCGAGCTGCCCCCGGTCACACTCCTGGGTGGCGACTGCAACAACAGCGACACCATCGACATCGCCGACGGCGCCATCGCCAGTGCGTCCTTTGGCTTCACCGCCGGCCAACCAGGCTTCGATCCCCGCGCCGACATCACGGCGGATGGCATCATAGACATCTTCGACTTAACCATTCTCGGCAACAACTTCGGTTGCACGGTCGCCGATTCCAGCGCCCGTTGTCAGCGGTGGGATCGGCCATGACATGAAAGCGAGGCCTGCGATGTTTGGCATAGGGTGAGGGCAAAGCTCACGACAATAGCACGCATATCATGCTAAGGAGGATTCCCATGCGCTTGCAAAAGAGTTACCTCTGGCTTTTCCTGTTGGCTATGTTCCTGGCCGGGCTGGTGGGGGTGGGGTTAGTCTCGAGCACATCGGCCCCACCTGTGGCCGCCCAGGCTGCCCAGGCGATGATCTCGCCGGCCACCAGCACGGTGGATGTTGATGAGATCGTCACCGTGGAAGTGTACATTGAGAACGTGGATAGCCTGTGGGCCGGGCAGGTCAGCCTGCATTTCGACCCGGCTGTGGTGCAAGTGGTCGATGAAGCGGGCAACCCGGCCACTCAGATCCAGCGGGGTGACCTGCTCAATCCCGCCCGCGTCACCGAGTACGTCAACGCGGTGGACAACACGGCGGGAATCATCGAGTACGCGGCCACCCTGCGCAACGACCCCCGGCGTCCCACACCCCCGGCTTCCGGCAGTGGCAGCTTCGCCCGCATCTTCTTCAAGGGGATGGACGCCGGCAGCAGCGCGGTGGCCTTCTCGACAGAAGGGACCACCTACATCCACGAGATCAAGTTCGTGGACGGCGACCTTGAGGAGTTCACCCTCCCGTTGCAGGACGGCAGCATCACCGTCGCCGGTGGGATGGACGTCTACCTGCCGCTGATCCGGAGGAACAGCGCAGCCCAGCCAGTCAGTGGGACAGTAGGTGAAATTCCGGTTGTGGCGGGCGAGCCGGCCGCGTTCGAGGCGGCGCGTGAACTGACTCACCAGGGCTATGGCATCACGGCCCCGCTGGATGATCCGGAGCAGTTGGCCACGGGTGATGCTTTCGACGTGGCCATCGGGGGCGGCTACGCCTTCTGGACGGAGCTGCCGGGGGAGTTCTGCGCACGGGAGGGAGCTGTCAAAGCGGTTAACCTGACCAGCCTGGCAGTGCGCACCCTGCGCTCCAGTTGCGACATCAGCCCGGCCAACGTGGTGGCCGACGACGCCCACGTCTACTACACTGGGTGGGGGTCCGATACCATTGAGCGTATCCCCGTGGGCGGCGGCGCATCCAGCACGGTGGCCAGCGCCCGCGGCCTGATCTTCCATCGCGCCCTCGCCCTGGATAGCACCCACGTCTACTTCGGCGACAACGACGGCATCAAGCGCGTGCCCAAGGCCGGCGGCACCGTGGACACCCTGGCAGCCGGCTACGATAGCACCAGGCTGGCGCTGGATGACACTCACGTCTACTGGACGGAGGGCCAGGTTGGTGGCGGCGCCATCCGGCGGGTACCCAAGGCCGGCGGGGCGGTGGATACCCTGCTGAAGGACGGGGGGCTGGCGCATCCCTTGGGGAACGCCGCTAGAGATAACCACGG
>CAYYVH010000436.1:0-3255 GCA_964475075.1 uncultured Anaerolineales bacterium
GTATCAATGAGGAATCTACGCACAGACATTCTTCAGGCTCCTTGGGTGATGAGGTAACGAGTCAACAGGTCAACAGGGTTATGTCGCTGCCCGTTGAGAACTGCGGATGTGCGGGAAATCGCGTCTTCCTGCCAATCAGCGGTTCTTGGTGGCGGTCTCAACTCACCAACACCAAAGCGGGAGATCACCCATTGATTCATTACCCCGCTAACTCATTGACTCATCACCTCGTTGACTCGTTGCCCTGGGTCACTCCTCATGCCAGCCTTCGAGCAGCCCTGAATAGATCAGCTTTTGCAGGACGATGTTGTCGAACCCCATCGGGCGATCGGGGTCGCGCCCCTTGACCATCGCCAGGTGGTAGGCGAAGAGGTGGAGGGGCACGACGTAGACGAGTGGGCTCAGTGTTTCGTCCACGGCTGGCAGCGCGATCACTTCGGCGTTCAGAGGCTGCCAGGCAGGTGCATCGCGCTCCGGAACGAGGGCCACGCATGCCGCGCCGTAGTCCAGGGCGTAGGCAGCCATCTCTCGCGCACGTGCGCTGGTGCGCTGCGAGGGGGCGACGAAGAACAGCGGATCACCGGACCGCAGTGCGAAGACGTGCAGGTGGCCGAATTCCTCCAACTGGTGCGCCTCGGCCCGCGTCTGGCTGGTCTCCTTGAGTTTAGCCATGCCCTGGAGGGCCGTTGCATAGCCGGGTCCTGTGCCGAAGAAGCTGATGGGCTCGCGCTCGCTCAAGGCCGTGGCCAATTCTTGCATTCGTGGCTCCAACTTCAGCATCGTCTTGATATGGGCGGGCAAAGCCTCCAACTCGCGCCTCAGCACAGCCGCCTGCTGCGACGAGAGGGATCCGACAGCTTCACCCAACGCGATGGCCAACCGAAACAGCAGGGTCAGCGCGCTGGTCGTCGTCTTGGTTGGGAACGACAGCGATGGCCCGCAGCGGGTGATGAGCACAGCATCGGCCCCCTCGGTGACCGGGCTATCGGGCGAGTTGGTCACTGCCAGGGCGAAGGCACCGGCCTTGCGGGCCATCCGCACCGCCTGAACCGCCTGGATCGTCTTGCCCGACTGGCTGATGGCCACGAGCAGCGTGTGTGGATTCAGTCGCTGACCGCCGTAGAGGACGAACTCCAGCCCATCTACCGGGTCGGCCGGCCACCCCGCGAACCGCTCAAAGGCGTAGGCGGCGCCATACGAGAGGAAGTGCGGATCACCACAGCCGACGAGCACCACGCGCTCAATCCGACCCGCCAGCTTACGTACTAACGCATCGGCAGCCGGGCCGGATTCGGCCAGTGTCTGCCGCAGCCCGGCTGGCTGCTCGTAGATCTCACGGATGAAATGATAGCTTGAAGGTTCGTTCATGCTGGAGATCCTCCCTGTCACACTGCGCTCCGTGCCGCCTCGATGAACGCCCGAACGCGCTCAGGGTCCTTGCGGATCGGCCGGTCGGGGTAGTTGGTGTGGGTGAAGGAGTCCACACCCCACGGTCGCACGGCCCGGATGGCCTCGGCCACGTTCTCCGGCGACAGGCCACCGGCCAGGATTACGGGCACGTACGTTTGCTCAACGATCTGCCGGCTGATCGACCAATCGTGCGTCAACCCAGAGGCACCGATTTCCACCCTGTCGGGGTGCTTGGAGTCCAGCAGCAGATAGTCCGAGACCTCCTGGAACCGCAGTGCGGCGTCAACCGCCTCCGGGCCGGTTACGGCATTCGCTCCTCGAATGCTAGGCCAAACGGGGTTTGGCACGGAAATCGCCCGCATCAGCGGCAGATCGGGCAGGCGTGCCCGCAGTGCCTTCATCGCGGCGGGATCCGGCGCTTCCATCTCACTCGATAGATGGAGGATATCGGGACGCACTGCGCGGGCCACCTCCTCGATCTCATCCAAATCCGTGGCGATGGTCAGGGCCACTTTGACCGTCGGAGGCGGGACCACGGCGAAGACAGCCCGTGCTGTGGCGAAGTCAAGCTCCTCGGGCAGGCGGCCGTGCTCTCCGACTACAATCCCGATATGGTCAGCGCCCAGCCTGGCCACCATGGCCGCATCTTCTGGGGTCCGAATGCCATAAATCTGAACGATCATTGCTTTTCCTCTGGAATTAGAAACGAGAAATGAGAAATGAGAGGCTTCCAGAATAAAGCTTCTAATTTCTAATTTCTAATTCCCGACTAAGGGTATTGAGCCAGGGTGTCGATCAGCAGGTCGAAGAACCGGGGTACGTCGAGGTTCAGGCCGACTTCGACGTTGGGCGGCTGGCTTTGGTAGATGCCTTCGGCGGCGGATAGATCAACGCCGGGCCGGCGCACGTTGCGCCTGTCGCATACTGTCATGCCGCGCGTGTGCTCCCCCCGCAGCTCTATGGCGACGTGTAGCGATCGGGCCTCGATCAGCGTGGGATCAATCAGCCAGGCCACGGCACAGGCGTCGTGCAGCGATGCACCCCCGAGACCGAACAACTCGCGCAGCCGTCCACCATAGAACTCCAGGAGTTCCGCCACGATCCGTCCGGTGCGGTTGCCAAGGGCGCGCATGCGCTCGACCTCCGCTGGGCCAGCCTCAGCCTGGCGGGTCAGGTTGAGACCGACCATCTTGATCGGCACACCGCTGGTGAAAACGATGTGCGCTGCTTCTGGATCAGCCCAGATGTTGAACTCCGCCGCCGCGGTCCGGTTGCCATAGGTCACCGAGCCCCCCATCAGGCTGATCTCACGAAGCCGGCCGGCCAGGCATGGCTCGCGGTGCAGGGCAGCCGCGACGTTGGTGAGTGGTCCTGTGGGCACAAGGGTCACGTCGTCGTTCGACATCACCGTATCTACGATGAACTCGACGGCGTGTCCAGGATGGAGCGGCGTGGTCGGTTCGGGCAATGATGGCCCGTCAAGCCCAGACTCTCCATGGATATGGGGGGCATGGTGCAGCGACTGGATCAGTGGCCTGTCGAGCCCCCGGATCACGGGAATGTGGGTCAGGCCGCTGAACTCGAGCACCTTCAAGGCGTTGTCTGTGGTCTTGTCCAGCGTCTGGTTCCCGTGAACTGTGGTGATGCCCAGCACATCGAGGTGCGGAGCGGCGAGCAGGATGGCCACCGCGTCATCGTGGCCGGGGTCGCAATCAATGATGACTTTACGCATGACGTACTAATTCCTCCACCTCCGCCCGTCTTGGCAGGCCTCGAGCGCCTGGACGGGTGATCTTCAACGCGGCCACGGCGTTGCCCCATCGCAGCGCACTCTCGATGTCCAAT
>CAYYVH010000437.1:0-3243 GCA_964475075.1 uncultured Anaerolineales bacterium
CGAAGGCCGCAATCGCGTCCACGCGCGCGTCGAGCGCCGGTGCTCGCCCGGGGTCCCGGCGGTGCGGCCCGAGCCCGCCTCGCCCACTGGCGCCGCCGCGCTCCACGAGGCCTGCTACAAGATCGCCTCCGGCCAGTTCGAGAGCGTGCTGGTGCTGGGCGGCGAGCGCATGAAGATCGTGACGACGCAGGTCGCCACCACCATCATGTCGAAGACGGTCGACCCCGAGGAGCGCCGCTTCGGATTCACGATGCCGGCGCTGATCGCCCTGGTGACCCAGGCGTGGTTCCGGGAGCGCAAGCTCAAGGGAAGGGCGGTGTCCGAGGCGCTCGCGCGCCTCATGTTGCGGGCCCACGCCCTCCGCAGCGAGGAGCCGCTGGGCGCCGTCTTCAAGCGGGCAGAGCCGCTCGAAGTCTGCGATCTCAATCCTCCAGCACCCAGCCACGGCGTGTGGCGGCGAAACCGTGAGCGAACGTACCGCCTGGTGCGCGGCGGCATTCGGCCACTTATCATAAGCACGCCCCGTGCCACGTGCCAGTCGCGGCCGGCGGTGGTTGCCGGGGAGATCCAGACATAACAAGTTGGGTCGCGCCCATCCAACAGGGTGTCGGCTAGTGCATCGCCACTCGAAAACCTGTGAGTTGGCGACCGCCAAGGGAGGGCGAGCCCACTGCTTTCACGATCTTTCGAGTCGACGGGATTGGGATCCAAGGCCGATCTATACTGCGTGCCGCCAAGGATTGGCGGCCTGGTAGGAGGATTGGCCATGGACGGTTTTCGGGTTGAATTGCTGCGGCGGTTGCCGCTGGCTCAGGCGGTCTTGCGGTTGTTCGGGTATGCGTTGGATGGTCCGACGTTGGCGGAGTTGTTCGAGCGGCATCGGGGTCGTGGTTATGAGAACGTTCTGCGTTTTCCCGAGTTGGTGGGTTTGATCCGCGACGCCTTGACGATCCATCACGGGAGCGGGCACCGGGCATTTCGGGCGGCGGCGGAACGGGTGGGATTGCCGGTCGCCGAACAGAATGTGTATGGCAAGCTGGCCCGGCTGCCGGAGGAGTTGTCGGTGGCGTTGCTGGCCACCGGGACGACACGGTTGGGGTCGCTGCTCCCTTTGGGAACACCGGCGGTGGGCCTGCCCGCTTCGTTGGCTGATTTGCGGGTGATCGCCTTTGACGGCAAGAAGATCAAGAACGCGGCCAAGCGTCTCAAGCCGCTGCGTGGCCAGCCGGGCAAGCTGTTGGGCGGCAAGCTCTTGGCGGCGCTGGACGTTTCCCGGGCTCTGGTGATCGCCGTGAACGCCGACCCGGATGGAGAGCGCAACGATGTTCCGTTGGTTCCGGGCCTGATCAAGCAGGTTCACGGGTTGGTGGCGGAGCCGATTCTGTGGGTGGGCGATCGACAGTTCGGCAACCTGAAGGTTCCGAGGTTGTGCAGCGAGCGAGACGGAGATCATTTCCTGGTTCGTGGCGTGCGGACTCTGAAGCTGCAAGCGGATCCGCAGCGTAGCAGGCAACGGCGCGTGGATGGGGACGGGCGGGTGGTGGTGGAGGAATGGGGGTGGATCGGAGGCGCGCGTGATCGGCGGCGCCGATATGTGCGGCGTATCACGCTGGAACGTGCGGACGAAGAAGCGATCATCCTGATCACGGACCTGACGGATGAGGCGTCCTATCCGGCGACGGACCTGCTGGCGGTGTACCGTGAGCGTTGGGGGATTGAGCGGGTGTTCCAGGAGGTGACCGAGGTGTTCAACCTGCAGACGCTGATCGGCAGTACCCCGCGGGCGATGATCTTTCAATCGGCGTTGTGCTTTCTGCTATACAATCTGATCCAAGTCGTGCGGGCGTACGTGGCCCGCGAGGCAAACCGCCCGATCGCGCAGGTCTCCAGCGAAAAGCTTTTCTGGTCCGTGCGCGATCAGCTCACCACGTGGACGAACCTGGGAGACCCGTGCCTGGTGACGCAGACGCCGAACCCCAGGGGCTTTGGGGGTGCTCCGCCCGCGATGATCGCCTGGTTGGCGCAGACATTGCGCGGATGTTGGCGTGAGACCTATGTCAAATCGCCGCCCAAGAAACGCAGACCGGCGTCTGCGCCCACCGTGCCGCGTTCCCGTGTGCCGGTCGGGCACGGCGGACATAGCTCCACCTGGCGCATCCTGCAGGCAGCCAAGTCGACGGATGGCGGAAAGGCAAGATCGTGAAAGCAGTGGGGCGAGGCTCCTGCCGAGCCGGTCCCTGGAAGGCCGCAGGGGCCGGATGAGCCCGGTTACCAATCCAACTCGAAAACTTCTCCCTGGTAGGGCCAGTCCTCGGCCCGCGCAGTGAGACGGTGTCGAACCGGATTCTCCACGACATATCGCCACTTCTCGTCATAACGCTCGCTGGTGCGCAAGCGCCGGTCCCAATGATCGACCGTCCACCGATGCTCCGGGTTCCGATGGGACTTGCTGAACTGCGATTTCCAGTACCTCACCCACCCGTCGAAATCGGTGTTCAACTCGCCCGGACCCGCAAAAAGATGCAAATGATCCGGCAAGATCACGTACCGACCGACACGCCAGGCGACGCCCCGGCGCCAAATCGACACCAGATGCGTGTGGCATTCTTCCGTGGCCAACCAACGACGGCGATGGCGCGTGGCAACGCTCAGGAATACAATGACCGGATGACCCGGCGGGAGCCAAACACCGTGAACCGGATGCCGACGCCGACGATACCCCTCGGAGCGTTTCATCACGGATTACCTCCCGTGTCGGCGGGAGGATGGCTCGGCAGGAGCCTCGCCCTCCCAGCGTCGGCCGCCCGATCTGGCCTCCGCCACTCAGCCTCACCACTTCCCTGGGACGCTAACATCAACCGCCGGAACTGTCACGGACCCGATCCTCTCCTCGAATGTCAAACGGCATGGACAGAGACGAAACGTCGGGCTATGGTGGCCGGCCTGTTGCGTTGTTCGTCAACAGGTGATCGGGCGGGCGCGGCGTTTCTGGCCGCTTGGGAGAGAGGTGACTCCGCAACACGATGAGACTAAGGCGCATCCTCTACGGCGCCGTGACCTTGGTTGCGGCGTTTGCCGTTATCGTTTCCGACGCCTGGGTGGCGCGCTGGTGTGACGTACCCGGGTGTGTAAAGATAAGCGCCAAGATTGGGTTCCTCTTCTTCCCCAACAAGCCGATCACGAAAAAGCCTGCCGAGACTCGGATGGGAAAGGGGAAGGGCTCCCCGGAAGGATGGGTGGCGG
>CAYYVH010000438.1:0-3239 GCA_964475075.1 uncultured Anaerolineales bacterium
TGGGGTCGCGGTGGGTGAGCTTGAGGTAGTACAGGCCGCTGCGTTCGGCGCGGAAGGTGATGATCTGGTCGTAGCCGAAGGTGCTGCTGGAATCGGCGAAGGGGTCCTTGCCACAGGCGTCGTAGAGGTGGATGATGGGGTGGGCGTTGGGGCCGGCCTGCAGGGCGGAGATGATGTAGTAGGTGCCGGCGACCGCCTGGAAGCGCAGCCAGTCGGGATCGCCAGGGGTGTGGAAGGTGTGCGCTTGCGGGTCGCCGTCGGGCAAAATGGCATTAGACGTAGCACAAGTATCATCAGGTTCGAAGCCGTCGCCAGGCGAGCGGGTGGGGGTGCTGGTTGGCGGTGCATAGGTGGGGGCAAGGGTCCGGGTTGACGAGGGAGAGGGCGTGGGGGTGGAAGTGCGGATGGGTGTGTTGGGCGTGATGCGTGTCGGTGTACTGGTTCGAGTGGGGATCGCCGATGGGGTAGGGCTGGGACTTGGTGTAATTGTAGGGTTGGGAGATGGTGTGGCATCCGATTCGGTGTACCGTAGGATGACCAGCCCGCTCTCGAAATCGGCGACGTAGGTATAGCCCTCTGCCACTGTCACGGCTATGGCCCACCATCTTCTTGGCATGTTGAAGGAGTCGGCCTCAGAGGGCACCGCCGGGTCGGTCACGTCGATGATGCGCAAACCCCCGTCTCCATCGGCGACGTAGGCGTAGTCCCCTACCACTGCCACGCCCTCGGCCCACCCTGGCGTGTCGAAGGAACCAGCCTGAGAGGGCGCTACCGGATCGGTCACGTCGATGATGCGCAGGCCGCTCCCGCCATCGGCGACGTAGGCATAGCCCCCCGCCACCGCCACGCCCAGGGTATCATCCGGCGTGTCGAAGGCGCCGGTCTCGGAGGGTGCTAGCGGGTTGGTCACGTCAATGATGCGCAGGCCGCCCCAGCGATCAGCGACATAGGCATAACCTCTCACCACCGTCACGGCCATGGCCTGTCCTGGCGTGTCGAGGGCACCGATCTCAGTGGGCACCGCCGGGTTGGTCACGTCGATGATGCGCAGGCCGCCGCTCTCTCCATCGGCGACGTAAGCGTAGCCTCCTGTCACCGCTATGTCCTCGGCAGTTCCTGGTGTGTCGAAGGAGTAGGCTAGGGAAGGGGCAGCTGGGTTGATCACGTCGATGATGTGTACGGCGGTGCCCTCGGTGACGTAGGCATAGCCCCCGACCACCGCCACGCCCACGGCAGGGCTTGGCACATCGAGAGAGCCGGCCTCGGAGGGCGCGGCCGGCTCGGTCACGTCAATGACCCGCAGGCCGCCATTCCCGGCGGCCACGTAGGCATAGTCCCCCGCCACTGCCACGTCCGTGGCCTCCATACCGCCAATCTGACCGACTAGCTCTACATTCTCTGCCTGCCGTTGTAGGGCGCTCCTACTGACCGGCTTGCGCCCTTCCAAACCTCCGCCATCGCGAAGGCGGGAGGCCGGCCCGTTGCCGTCAAGCAATCGTGGCGTCTGCGCGCCCACCGCCCCCGTCAAGACGAGGACGAAGGCGACAAACAGGCTTGATAGGGCTAGCAATCGCAACTCCACAGTTTGGTCTCCTATGGGCTGAAATCGGATGGATAAGCAAATGGATTGACTATTCGCGTCGTGCCGATGCTCTGATCAGGTCCAATGACCGGAAGCTAGAGCTGAGGATGCCCGGCTCTGGGTACCTGATCCGCATGTTCTCATTCCTACTTGCGCCGCCCCTCAACGTCATCGCTTCAATATCGCCGGCAGGTAAGTGCAGCGGATGTCTGGCCCTGGAGCTACGAGTGCCTTGAACTCGTAGCTCCACGAAGACAGGACCTCATTCGAGGCAGCCCAAAACCCCACGTTGTCATCGTTGGGATCGTCGGTCCCAGTTACCCATCCTGTGATCTGCAGCGGTCGATCTAGCTCGACCTCGATGGTGGGAGCGTTGGTTTTCCAGCAGGAAGTGCCACCTCGCAGGCCAAAGCTATCGCCGACAACAGGGGGCCAAACGATCCAAGCCCCTGTACCTTTCTTTGGAGTGGGAATGGGGTAGGTGTGGCTGTCGACGTAGGCCGCCCGTGCATCCCAGGCCCTGTCCGAGATGTGCATCGAGGAGAGCATGACGGGCTTGAAGGCTTCGCCCGGGCGATCGTCCAGTGGGACGTCCCCCGCCACACTGGTCGTGACGTCAGCAGCGATGGCGTTCCCCACAGGCGGTGAGAGGCGCATTTCAGACGAGACGGAGAGACCGCCGATAGCACCCTCGACGAAGAGCACTAAGTCGTCATCTTCCACCTGCCAGGTGACTGTGATCGGAGATCCCTGGCAGAGGCCTGACGGTGGGCAACGCGCCTGGCTCCAGAAAACGGGCAGCAGGATAACGGACGTGCCCCAGCCCGAGGTCGAGCCGTAGTTCAGCCGGAAATAGCTGTCGTTCAGGTGCAGCGCGCCGTACTGTGGGAAGTGTCCTCCACTGCCATAAGCGATTTGCAGCTTACCCTCACGGCGAGTTACGTCCCAGGTTCCCTGGCTGCATGGGCACCACACGCTGTTCGCCCGGCTTCTGATGTAGTAGACCTCGTCGGGCCTCATCTCGAAGTCGCCGAACGGAAGCCCACAGATGTGGCCGGCCCAGTCACCTGTTCCGGCATCCCAGCGCTCAATCTCACTCGCTGAACCGCCCTGGGCTGCAATCTGCTCACAGGCTGTCTCGGCCGTCATGGTACAAGGCACTGTGACAGAGTTCCAACCTGTGGTCAGTGTGGTGCACTCCCTCGATTGGCCCGGTCGAGCAGGGGCGGCTGTTGCCAGTTGACCCAATGTGGGAGGTACAGTTCCCACCAGCAGGGTGGCGAACAGCACACTGATGTAGACGCGCAGACTGCGACGATGCATGTCGATCACCTCCGGGCTCGCTTTGGCTTCACTGAACAGTTCCTCATGGCGCCAACGACACCATCGAGCTATGAAAACACTGCTGGCTCGGTCGGAGACCGGCCAGAGCGGCTATTTACAGGGCAGAGGGTGACCGATGCCGGTCACCTTCTATAGTCATTGTCTCGCCACCAGCGGCAGGTAGACGCGCTCCTGCGCCACCGTCATCTCCAGCGGCAGCGCGGCCGGCAGGTCGCCCAGCATCACTTCGGTGCCGGCATCCCCCAGCGCCGGGTGCCACGCCGTGACCGACAGCCGGTCAGCGCCGGTGGCGGCGAAGTAGGCGTCGCCGGCC
>CAYYVH010000439.1:0-3232 GCA_964475075.1 uncultured Anaerolineales bacterium
CGAGTAGCGCGGCGCGGTGGTCCGTGTGGCGGCCGTGGAGGGCCACTCCGGAGGGAGGGCGACGACGAGTGGCAGGCGGGCCGCCGCTACTTCAGCTTGGAGTCCATGCACAAGTTGGCCGATCCGGACCCCGCGCTGATCCTAGACCCGGCTCCCTTCCGCCTGGCTCCGGTACGTTAGACCACCACGGAGGTGTAGACCCTGCCACATTCTGCTCAAAGGTGCACACGTCGAAAGTCCACCACTTGACAAGACGCCAACGTATATACTGGAACCAGGAAAGCTCGCGGGACCCGCCAGCCCACCTAGGGATTGCCTGTCGCTGCGCAGCAATTCGTCGCCGTTCCATCCGCTTTGCAGCTCTGTCATCTGGCGCGTCGGGTGCCCGTAGGTCCCGAGCATCGACGGCGCCCCTGGGTAGGAGCCCTGGAACCACTACCGCACACAAGACGTGCCTCGACAAGGGCGACGTAGCAGGTAGGCTGAAACGTCCTCAGCCCCTTATGACATGAGACACGATGGCGACACGGTCACAAACCTTAGCCCCTCTAAGGCGTTTTTCGGCAGGGTGCGTGTAACAAGACCTGGGACGGGATCGCTTGGTTGAAGGGGTGGCTGTATTTCATGAGAGATGAAGGCAACTCAACGGAAGGACTCAATCTGGTCCACCTCCCGGGGGCAGTGCCAGCCGTTGAATCGCCTCGCGGTGTTGTTCAAGGAGAGCGGAGATTTTCGAGACGGCCTCGATGATCTGCTGCTCGTTTCGCTGGGTGATGGTAGCAAGCACACACGCCTCGCTCTCCAGTAGCATGTGAAGGATGATGTTCGCCTCTTGCGCAGGCGCGTCGGCATATGACTGAACGAGGGAGAGATTCTGCTCGACGCGGTCCTGGAGACCGTCAGCCTGGTCGGGTCTTGGCATGACAAACGCTCCGTAGTTGGTTTGTGTGACGGTACCGCTGGCTTCGGAACGCGTCCTGAGCGCCTGGGCCTCATCCAGAAACCACCCAGCCTGACGAAACGCCGCCTCCAGCGCGAGGAGAAGCAGGCGGAGCTGGCCATCGAGCTCGTCGGCGGCGCGCTGCACGTTGGCGGAGGGATAGTGAGACAGGTAGTCAAGCACTCTCTCTCCTGAGGCCTCAACCTGTTTGATGAGCTGTTGGTGATGCGGAGGCAACTCTAAACGCAAGTAGGTGGAGCGCACGCGGTCCCATAACTCTCCCGTTCCCTGTGACATCTACGAACCTCCTCTGCCGCTGAGATATCGAAATCTGTTACGATCGATTTGATCGCGGGTCCTGCGCGCGACCCTCACCTCTTTTGCGTGCGAGATGGGGTCAACGAGCCTCAGCCAACTTCTGGCCAGGCGCTTGACTGAACCTCACCACACAAGCCGTTGGGGCTTTTGGCGCGTGGCTATGTACCATATCGGCTCAGCGAAGACGGTGTCGGGTGCAACCCGGTCGAAGGTGGTGAACCACCACCTGTTCGTGCCACCCGCTTTCTCGGTGATGCGCATTAGGTTGGCAAGACGTGACTCGCTTGAAGTGACGGTGAGGAAGCGAAGACCGCGGCCGCCGTAGCGACGCTCGAACGCTCCGGAGCTGACGTACTCATTGTAGGCGCGGACACGACGACTCCAGTCGCTCCTGGCCGGCTTGCTAGATTGACCAACCACTGTACCGCGGTCGACCTCGAGGAAGTGATGAAATACTTTCTCCTCGGTCTCGAGAGTGAAGAAGCCGTCGGGGAGGATGGGCACCTCCTGGGCCTTTCCGCCCCTGGCCCCGGGGACCGATACCCGGTGCGTGGTTTGAGCAACCCTGAGGGCGCTTTATCGCCCGTCTGGTGGCCCATATCCCCGACAAGGGACAGGTGTTGCAGCGCTACTACGGCTACTATGCCAACCGCATCCGGGGAGAGCGGCGCAAGGCTGCCGAGGCTGCCGGGATCAGAGGGGCCTCACCCGTCGACGTTGAGGTGCCCATCGCCGAGACGGAGGATTTCTCCCGCCGCGACGCACTCCGCCGGTGGGCCGAACTCCTGCAGCGCATCTTCGAGGTCGACCCGCTCGAGTGTCCGGCCTGCGGCGGCCGGATGCGGATCATGGCCTTCATCCTGAGGCCGCGTGTGATCGACCGGATCCTGCGGCACCTGCGTGAGAAAGGCAAGGATCCCCGGGCTGGGCCCTGGGTCGGGCCGGCCAAGGCCCTCACCGGCGCCCCTCCCTAAGCCACCACGCGCGTCTGACTCCCCTCCGGTCAACACCATGGGGGCGGCTGCAGCTGTGCCGTATGGGCTGTGAACCACCCTCGACCCCTCGGTGCGGCACCTCGAACCCGCCGCTGACGTCCCACGGACCAGCCTCGCCCTTCCTTTATCGGTGCGACGGCCTCTTCACCACCGCCCTGCCGGCCGCAGAGGTCTGTTGGCGCGCCCCTCGCCATCGTGATACACTCCCCACCGCGGATTGAAACTCCTACCCTTTACTCCCCACCGCGGATTGAAACTCCTATCCTTCGTCGAAGGACGGCGAACGCAACTGCCAAGATGGCAGCCATGGGCAAGAGATGTGAAATGCTAGTTGGACGAACTGCTGCTCGACTCAGCTTGAGTATGGGTCAGGAGACTCTCACAAAACGGCCTCTTGCGTCTCCAGTTGATGGGCACGGCAAGACATCAAGGGGAGAATCAAGGAGGTTGTTCCGAGAGGGGATACTGGCGGCTGAAGCAATGGAGACGGGGGCTGAACTGGAACGCCTTGATCTTCCCCGCTACCGGATTAGTCTGGGTAGATGCACCCTTCGCCTGCCCAACCCGGGGTCCGGTGTCTCCGTGGCGCGCTCTCCACCAGGCGTCGCTATACTCGTGGGTGTTGACGTACCGGGACCGATAGAGTCACGTAATCGAAGAACTGTGTCTTGCGCCCCGACCGCCCACACGTCCCTCTGCTCTCCATGTTGGGCCACGATGATCTTGCCGATATCGTCAGGATAAACGCCCGAACCACGTCTCAGATCTGCTGGTCTCCTCGAGTACGTCCAAACTCCATCATCATACCTCAAGACAACTCCCTGCCTTCCAGCTGCCCATCCATGATACGCATCAATCATGGCAATACTCGCAATACTCGTGTTTGTTAGAACCTCGCTACCTACCACCTCCTTCCAAGTAACACCATCAAAGTGAATGATCACTCCGTCCCCACCAGCCCAACCGTCAACATCTGACA
>CAYYVH010000440.1:0-3219 GCA_964475075.1 uncultured Anaerolineales bacterium
CAGTGCCATGAAACTCAGCTTGTAATCCAGGTCGCGACGGTCAGCTAGGATGCCGCGCGCCATCTGCCACATTCCCTCACGAAGCTGGCCAGCCTCCGCCAAGGCCTTGCCATACCGGAAGCACCAACGCCCTCGATCGTGACCACGCCCGAGATCGTGCCGGTGACCGGGGGCGGAACGACAACTTCCGTCGCCTCGTCACAAGCAGCGAACGCCACGAGCGCTGCGAGAGTCATGTACTTGAAACGCTTCATGTCACCCTATTCCTAGGAAGAATGAAAGAAGCCCGTATTTCGGGCGGATTGAACTGGGGTCTTGGACAGCAAGTCCGGTGCCAAAGACACACGAATGATAAGGTGTTGAGCCAGAACACCTTACAACCCGTGCGGGGTACAGCGCCTGCTCAGATTTCCGGTGATCGTCAGATTTCCGAGCCCGCCCCGAGAAACCGGTCCACGAGCGCCATGTGAGAGCGGGATCCGATGTACAGCGGGGTGCGCTCATGCAAAGAGGTCGGCATGATGTCCATGATGCGACGGAGGCCGTCGCTGGCCATCCCTCCGGCCTGCTCCACGATCATGGCCATGGGCGCCGCTTCGTACAGTAGCCGGAGTTTCCCCCCGGGCTGCTGCCTGTCCTCGGGATACATGAAGAGACCACCCTTGAGCAGCGTTCGATGGACATCGGCGACCAGTGACCCGATGTAGCGGGATCCGAATCCCTGCCCTGGGCTCTTGAGGTGCGAGACGAGGCGTTTCTGCCCCTCGCCCCAGCGATCGAAGTAGGCTTCATTGACCGAATACGTCCGCGACGGTGGCTCCGGCATGCTCATGTTCGGGTGGCTCAGCAGGAATTCACCGATCGACGGATCGAGCGTGAAGCCGTGCACGCCGGTGCCGGTCGTGTAGACGAGCATCGTCGACGAGCCGTAGAGCACGTACCCCGCGGCGACCTGCCTGCACCCGGCTTGCAGGCAGTCCTCCAACACACCGCGCTCTCCGGGCGAGACCTTCTTGAGGACCGAAAAAATCGTGCCGATGGAGACGTTGACGTCGATGTTGGACGATCCGTCCAGTGGATCGAAGACGAGCACGTAGTCTCCCGCCGGGAACTGGTCGGGAATCGCAATGAAGTCTTCGGTCTCCTCCGAGGCCATGCAGGCGAGCCGGCCGGTATGGTCCATCGCACTGAAGATCACGTCGTGGGCGAACAGGTCCAGCTTCTGCACGTCCTCGCCGTGTACGTTCTCGGCTCCAGCCCGTCCGAGGATGTCTGCGATGCCTGCCCTGTTCACCTCCCTGGCGATCACCTTGGCGGCGAGGGCGATATCCGCGAGCACGTCGGTGAACGCACCGGTTGCCTCGGGATGGAGCCTCTCCTGCTCGATGAGGAAGCGGGAGATGGTGACGACGCTGCGGCTGGGCATGGCACTCGACCGGGAATCGTAGCTTCAGGATGGGTCCGGGAGGGTAGGAACGTCCGCGGCCGGGGTCAACGGCGTTGCCGACCCCGGGTATCGACCGTGAAGCGGCCGTCCGGCCTCGCGCGGACACGCACCGTTCCGTCCAGGTCCGTGCGGTACACCTCGAGCCCCTCCCGACCGAGACGGGAGAGGACCGCCGGCGAAGGATGGCCATATCGATTGCCGCGCCCCACGGAGACCAGGGCCAGCCTGGACCCGGCTCTCGCCAGGAAGAGTGAGTCCGTCGACGTGTCGCTGCCGTGATGTCCCACCTTCAGAACCTCGATGTCACCCTCCAGGCCCGGCGCGATGCCCCGCTCGACGCTTACCGGCGCGTCTCCGGTCAGAATCGCATCGAAGTCCCCGTATCGGACGCGGAGCACCACCGAGCTCTCGTTCGCGCTCACCGGTCCATGCCGGGGCTCATCGGCGGCGGGGGGGCTGAGCACCTCGATCACGACTCCATCCATTCCGAACGTCTGTCCCGCGGCGGCAGCGGTCCACTCGATGCCACGCGACGCCGCCTCCGTCAGCACATCGAGATAGGCGTCCTTCCCCGCCGCAACTGCCGGATCGAGCACCCGCCGCACGGCAAACGACCCGATCACCGCGGCCGCACCACCGATGTGGTCCAGGTCAGGGTGGGTCAACACCAGCATCTCGATATCCCGCACGCCCCTCCTCCGCAGCGCGCGAACCGCCGGAACCGCTCCGTCGTCGCCGGACCGGGAAGGAGGGCCGGCGTCCACGAGGATCCAGCGCCCACGGGGCGTACGCAGCGCCATGGCATCACCCTGACCGACGTCGATCATGAGCAGCTCGAGCGTTCCTCTCCGTGCCGCCCCCTGTAGCAGGGGCCATGCCAAGACCGCAGCCAGCGCCATCGTGCCCGCGAACGCACGGCGCACCCACGGCCGGATACGGGTATCGCCGCCCAGCAGGAGCGCAGCTCCTCCGCTCGTCGCTGCCACGGCCACCCAACTGCGCGTCACCCAGATGCTGGCCCAGCCGTGTCCGGCCAGCCACCGCGTCGATCCGGTCAGTACGCGGAGCAGCACATCCACGCCTCCGGCCAAGAAGGTCGCGAGGGCCGGCGAGACGAAATCGAGCGCCAGCGAAGCCAAGGCACCCGGCAGAGCCAGCACGATGAGCGGTGAGGCGGCAAGGGTAGCTGGGATTCCCACCAGCGAGATGCGCTCGAAGTGCCAAGCTACGACGGGAAGCGTGCCCAACGTGGCGGCGATGCCGGCGCCCAGAGCCGCCGCGAGCTCACGGGGAAGCCGGCCTCCGCTCCACTTCCGCAGCGCACCTGCCATGCGAGGGCCCCATAATACGAGCGAGCCCGCTCCGGCGAACGAGAGCTGGAACCCCACATCCGACAACGAGCCAGGACGCACCGCCGTGAGCAACAGCAATGCGAGCCCGAGCGCGCCCCAACGGGCCGGCGGGCGTCCCCGGCTTCGGGACACCGCCGTCGCGGTCAGGATCAGCGCCGCCCGGACGGCGGCGGCAGGCAGGCCGATGAACGACACGTAGGCCCAGACACCCGCCGCCGCTAAGAGGCCGGCCCTTCGCTTGCGCACACCCGCACCACGCAGGAAGAGGAGAAGCAGAACCGCCACCACACCCACATGGAATCCCGAGATGGCGAGGAGGTGCGCCGTCCCGGTCCTTGCGAACGCCTCGCGAAGATCGGGTTCGAGACCCTCCTTGCGGGCCAGAAGCAGGGCGGGCAGCAGTCCGGCCGACACCAGCGC
>CAYYVH010000441.1:0-3212 GCA_964475075.1 uncultured Anaerolineales bacterium
TCGGCTCGCGACACAGATTGGCAGCCGCCTGATGGGCGTGCTGTACATCTTGGACGAGCCATCGATCGGGCTGCACCAGCGTGACAATGCCCGGCTGATCCGAACGCTGCTGGGCCTGCGTGATCTGGGCAACACGGTTATCGTCGTTGAACACGATGAGGAGACCATCAGGTCGGCCGACTGGATTGTCGATCTGGGACCCGGCGCGGGCGAACACGGTGGCAGGGTCGTGGCCGAGGGCCCTGTGGCGACAGTTGAGGCCGATCCGGCGTCTCTCACCGGACGGTACCTGTCGGGCAAGCTCCAAGTTCCGCTGCCGGAGGTCCGACGCACCGGCAACGGGCTGAGCCTGTCCGTCTTCGGAGCACGAGAGAACAATCTCAAGGACGTGGACGTCGAGTTCCCCTTGGGCACGCTGACCGTCGTGACCGGCGTGTCCGGGTCGGGCAAGAGCACGCTGGTGCTGGACATCTTGTATGCCCGATTGGCGCAGGTGCTGCACGGCGCCCGGCGCCCCGCCGGCAGCCACGTCCGCATCACCGGTCACGAACACGTCGACAAGGTGGTCGACATCGACCAGAGTCCCATTGGGCGCACCCCGCGCTCGAATCCCGCCACGTACACCAACGTCTTCACACCTATTCGGGACCTCTTCGCCTCGCTTCCCGATTCGCGCCTGCGGGGTTATAAACCCGGCCGTTTCTCCTTCAACGTGAAGGGAGGCCGCTGCGAAGCCTGCCGCGGTGACGGCATCTTGAAGATCGAGATGCAGTTCCTGCCGGACGTGTACGTGCCCTGCGAGCTGTGCCACGGGGCCCGTTATAACCGCGAGACGCTACAGATAACGTTCAAGGGCAAGTCGATAGCTGACGTGCTCGACATGACCGTGAGCGAGGCCGCCGAGTTCTTCGGTGCCGTCCCGGCCATCAAGCGCAAGTTGAACACGCTTGAGGCTGTCGGCCTAGGTTACGTCAAGCTGGGCCAACCGGCGCCGACGCTCTCCGGTGGTGAGGCTCAGCGCATCAAGCTCTCCCGCGAGCTGTCGCGGGTGGCCACGGGCAACACGCTCTACGTCCTGGACGAGCCGACAACGGGCTTGCATTTCGCCGACGTAGCGAAGCTCCTTGCGGTACTGCATGCCTTGGTCGATGCAGGCAACACCGTGGTGGTCATCGAGCACAATCTGGATATCATCAAGGCTGCCGATTGGATCATCGATCTGGGTCCCGAAGGTGGGGAGCGCGGCGGTCGGGTCGTGGCAACCGGCACTCCCGAGCAGATCGCCGGCGAGGCGAACTCGCACACTGGCACGTTTCTTGCCAAGGTGTTGGGCGGCAAGTGGACCCCGGCACCGGTGACGACCAGGTCTTAGCGGACCAAGAGTCCGACATCTCTCAAGGAGCCCTTCATGCTCAATGCCAGATGCCCCCTACTCCTTCTCACGACTACCTTCCTGGTCGCCGGCTGTCGCGGAGAGCCGCCCACGCCCATCCCCGCGGTGCCGGCGCGGCCGGCGGCCACGCTCGCCGCACTTCCATCCGCAGTGCCAGCGTCCACCGACACGCCGATCCCAGGGCCGGGCAGACCGTCGGCCGAGACCCTGCTTCCGGCGGATCCCCACACGGTGGTGTTCCAAACAGCCCGTATCAGACACAGCCCGTGGGAGCCGCAGATTCTGGCCCAGATGGTCCCCGGCTTCTCACTCCAAGCCAGCGGGTTCGGCGTGTTCCCGTACGCTGGTGGTCCGGGCGTGGACGGTTGGTACCAGACAGCACTGAGCACGGGCGACGCCCTCCGCTTCGTCCGGCTGATGGTTGACGAGATCGGCGTGCTGGAGCTGGCGGAACAGCGTCCGACGCCTGATATTGTCTTCTCGACAAATGCCGACGGGTCGGCGGGCGCGACCGAGGCAGTCATCGTCGTCTACGTCCGGACGGCTGAGGGGAGCGGCCGCCTGTTCCTTGAGCCGCAGGAGCTGGACAGTCCAACCGGGCCGGGTGCAGAGCGGATCGACCGGCTCGGCAGGACGCTGCGGGCATTGGAGCTATGGAAGTCAGGCGTTACCTTCGAGCTCACGCCCGAGCAAGTGACATCATTGTCCCTGACGCTTGGCTGGACGAGCAACATCCGCGAGCCGTACTCGCCCGACGAGGCGGTGGCCTTCGGCACCCGGGCTCGCGTGAACGTGCCGGATAGCGCACCGTCCGTAGTGTGGCCTTTGCCGGTGGAGGCCGCCGCTTCATTCGACGTACCGTTTGGGTTGGCGCCCCGGGAGCTGGTGCTACGCGGCGACGACGCGGTCAGCGTGATCCGAGCCGACCAGCAACGCCAGGCGTCCTTCTGGGGCCCTCTGTGGAGTGATCCAGGACGCCAGCAGAAAACTCTGGTCGGCATCCGACCAGGCACACCGGGCACCAATCACGTTGTTGTCGACTACGAGTACAAGATTCCTCCTCCGGCGGTCGGGCTCCAGCGCTGATGCGTTTGCATTAGGCCGACATACGCGAGCACTGGATTCCGGTAGACGCAAGCGTTTGCCTGCGCGCGGCTGCTGGCCATATACTGTGTTATCCATGGACGGTCCGCCACGCGCGAATATACCTGAACGCCCTTCAGCCCCTGCACCGTCAGCCGGTGTGCGGCTTGCGGGGAAGGGCATGTTCGCAGGGCAACTGTGGCAGATCGAGGGCGGAGACGCCAGAGCCCTCGCACGCCAAGCGAGGGTCCTGGGACTCGGCTTCCTGGCCGTGAAGTGCGCCTATGGCGATGTACCCTACGTGCTGAGCCCAACGGTCGACCATCTTTCCAGATCGGCACATGCGCTCCACGCGTTGGGTCTCGCTGTATGGGGTTGGGGCGTCGTGACCGGAAACCGCCCGGAGCTCGAGGCGGCCGTCGCGATCGAACAAGTTCGCCGTGCCGACCTAGCAGGTTGGATCATCGAGCCGTTGAACGCGTGCCCCGCACGAGCTGTTGTGACGTATGAAACGGTACTCCGGCTCGGCCTGGGCGACCTGCCTTTGGCCGTAATGGCGGATGACGGCCTGGACGGCACGGTCGTGGGTGCGATCGCTGACGACGTGCAGGCCGTCATGCCCCGCGTCACCACTGCCGGCGGGGCAGGCCTGGCCGCCGCCCGCCCGGCGTCCCGCGGGCGGGCGCTGGCTGCCGTGCTCCGCCTGCGCGCAGGCGCGACCGCGGGGCGCCAATCG
>CAYYVH010000442.1:0-3207 GCA_964475075.1 uncultured Anaerolineales bacterium
TCGGCAAGGTGATACCACCGGGTCGGTGTATTCGCAGCCCCAAGGTCAAGGTGAGCCACTCGCCAGCGCAGGTATTCTGATCCCTCTTCAACGGCTCCAGTATTGATCAGGGCGATGCCCAACATGCTCTTGCCGGCGTCATCCTGGCCTGCCGCCAGGTGCCGGTACATGGCTTTGGCTCGTTCAAACAGGCCGGCCTTCAGACACATAGACGCCTCGTACTCCGTGATTTCAACCGATTGCCCCTGGCTCTGATCCCATGCCCGATAGTCATCGAAGTACTGAACGGCAGCGCGGAAATAGGCAGTCGCGTCCGCCTCGCGACCGAGGAGGGCATAGAGGTCGCCTTCTGTGCCGGGGGCGATGAGGTCCCAATAGCTCTCCCAGTCTCCAGCCTGACGAGCTCTCTCCGCCGCCTCACGAAGATCCCGCATGGCCTGGAGCTGTCGCTGGAGGTCTGCCTCCACTCTTTGCAAAAAGGTTGCGCTCATGGTTTCACCCCCTTACGCCAACGTCTTGATGGGGACGACGCGCCCGATGTTTCGATCTCTGGCCTGCTCAAGAAGCTTCGGGCCTACAGCTTTATCGCCTTGGGGGCTGACGGTTGTCACTGTTTTCTCGGGCAGGATGTCCGACCACAGTTTGGCGTCGTCCCGCGCAAAGTTGCGCGGATTCAGGTACTTGGCACCCACCCCCTGCTCCCACAGTTCTTTGCGCTTCTCCGGGTTCTCGATGAGCCGCTGGTAACGGTCGCGGGTCCAGGTGTCGTCCATCTGTTTCACCGGCGTGCCGTCTTTTGACTCGACGCTGGTGAGGGGATCGTCGTTGAGATGGGCTGGACTCTGCTGAACCTCTTTCACCTCGATGGGCACCGGGCTGTGTTTCTCGCTGACTCCTACCAGATCAATGCCATGGCGTCCGGAGAACTGGCCTTCGGTCACCCCGAGCAGGCGCTCGCGGCTGCCGTCGGGATTGGGGAGCCCCTCTTTCTCCAACACGGTCGCCGCGTACTTTTCGGCGTCATCTCCAACTTGCCGACCCTTCAGGGGCCGGTCTAGCAGGCCTTCCTGTTCCAGAGCCTGTTTCGTGGCATCGCCGGCCTGTGCCACGTCGATCTCTGGTGCTTTTGGTGTCCCCATGTCGTTGGCTTTGGACAGCCTGGCTTCGGCCTCGACAGCCTCTGGGAAGTGCTGATCACCGAGTTCCATTCGCAGCCGTCCGTTGTCCGTGAGGGCTTCTGGGGCACCGGGTTTGGCAGTGACATCTTGCGCCTCGGTGATCCGCATCTCGGCCTGCTCACGGGTGCGTGTTGCCTGCTCCTGAGCCTCGATCTCGCGCAGGACTTGTTGTTCCACTTTGTATGGCATTGCTTTAAGCTTCTCTTCTTGATTGTGCATACTCAGACACCATATCATTGAAGCCCAGCTCAAGTTCAACCTTCATCTTCTCAGCAACCCGCTGGCCATCATTTTGTCCACTGCCACAAAGGTACATACTGTCCGTTCTGGATCTGATGGATGGTGATCTTTGGGTCCGCGCAGTCACCAAACTCATCACAGGTCAGATTTCCCGTGATCCCCTGGAAGTTTTTCGTCGCATACAGCGCGTCCCGCAGAGCCTGCCGCCCGATGTGCAGCGTCCCATCCGCATCCTCCAGTGCCACCTTCTCGATGGCATCCAACAGGATCATCGTCGCATCATAGGCGTGGGCGTGGAACGCGCTCAGCGGTGCCTCCCCGTACTTGGCCTGGTGCTTGGCCAGAAACGCCTGGCCGATCTCGTTCTCGAACACCAGGTTCGGCCCCGAGACGTACATGTCCTCGGCGGCATCGCCGGCGGCCTTGACGAAGTCCGGCGAGATCATGCCATCCGCCCCGGCCAGGATGGTGTTCTCCAGGCCGGCGACTTCCTTGGTCTGGACGGTGATGAAGGCACCCTCGGCGATGAAGATGGGGTAGTACAGGAAGTCGGGCTTGTCCACGACGATGGTGGTCAGCACGGGCCGCATGTCGGTGTCACCCACGTTGACGGCTTCCTGGGAAGTGATGGAGCCGCCCAGATCGGCGAAGGTGTCGGCGAACACCTGCTGGAGCTGCTCGGCGTATGGGCTGCCGTCGTGAATGGTGGCCGCCGACCGCGCGCCGAGCACGTTGTAGGCGAACTCCGCCATCGCCACCCCCTGCACCTTGTCGTTATGCGCCGTCCGCAGGTAGCCCACCTGATGCGACTCCGGCGCCGTCAGCGAGGGCGCCATGTTCGAGGGCGAGATCAGTACCATCCCCGCATCGGAGATGATCTTGGCCGCCGGCACGCCGGCGCTGGAGCAGTTGGTGCCGATGACGCCAATCAGAGATGGGTCAGAGGCGAACTTAGTGGCCGCCGCTTGGCCACCGTCGGCCGAACAGCCGGCGTCCTCGCCCACGAGCTCGACCTTGTGGCCGGCCACTTCGGGGCGGTCGTCGATGGCGATCTCGATACCGCGCCGGGAGTCGACGCCCAGGACCGCGTTGGGACCGCTGATGACGAGGGCGTAGCCGATTCGGACGGGATTGCCGGGGGCGGCGTCCACGCAACCAATCTGGTCTCGGCAAGCGAATGCAGCCGCACCAGGACCGGTGGGAGTAGCTACCGTTCTAGGTGCGGCTAGAGAGACAGGAGTTATTGTTGGTCTGGGCACAGACCTCGTTGGCCGGAAGGCAACAAAGACGGCAAGGAACAATAACCCCCCAACCAGGAGACTCCACACCCATCTTGGTATCTGGACCCCAGTGGCGGCCGGCCGTGGCGGTGCAGGAGGTGCCGGCCGCTGCAGGGCGGGCTGTCTCGGCGGCGGTGGGGTCGGCTGAACTACGGGTTGGCGTCGCCCGGCCAGGGCTTTCCGCATCTCCTTTGCCGTCTGAAACCGCTGGTCCGGGTAGACCTCCATCGCCTTGAGGACTGCTGCCTCGGTTTCGGCGGAGAGGCCGGGGTTGTGATGACGAGGTGGGGCCAGTCGCGTGGGATACAGGAGGCGCTGGTGCACGTCCGGCGGTACCACATCCGTCAGCAGGTGGTACAAGGTCGCGCCCAAGGAGTAGATGTCTGACCGGGCGTCGGTATGGCCGGCACCTCCTGCATACTGCTCCAAAGGTGCGTACTCCGGTGTCCCCATACCTTTCATCACCGTGGCCGTGCGGGGATCGTTGGGATCTAACAGCTTCACCAGCC
>CAYYVH010000443.1:0-3178 GCA_964475075.1 uncultured Anaerolineales bacterium
GGGGGTGATGGAGAAGACCAACTCCGTGCCGCAGGTGAAGCGTCCTACCTCTCTGTGCGCCCCCACTTCCTCGTAGTTGGGGAGGATGACCTGGCTGATCGGCGACTCAAGGGCGAAGGGACCATAGCAGTCGGCCTCGCTGCTGAGCACCGATACCCTGACCAGCCCGCTCTGGGGCAGGCGGATGATGGTGGGATCGGCCGGCGTGGGGATCATGCAGAGGTGCTTGAGGATCGTCGGCAGGTAGGCGTAGGAAGGAGGGCGGGGCGTCGGTGTCGGGGTGACGGTGGCCGTCTCCGTTGGCATGGGCGTCGAGGTGGGTGTAGATGTGGGCGTCGGGGCCAGAGTGGCCGTGGACGTTGCAGTGGCGGCAGGGGTCGCGGTAGCTGTTGGTGTGGCGGTGGTGGTGGGTGTCTGGCTGGGCGTGGCTGTCGGCGTGGCGGTGCCCGTAGCCGTCGGCGTGGGGGTGAGCACCTGTCCACACGGGTCAGGCACGGCGATGGAGATGGGTCTCCAATCGTAGACCGCACCGTCGCCCACGGCGCGCAGCAGGAACGTGTGTTGGCCCGAAACGATGCCGGGTGGCACGGTAACTGTCACATCGAAGGTGACGGTGATCCCTTCAGCCGGCACCGCCAGGTCCAAGTATTCCTCTGGCGTGATGCTGAGCCAGGACTGGTAGTCAGGGGGCACTACTTCCACTGTCAGATGGCCGATGGTCCGGGCGGCCGTGTCCAGGGCCGATGCCACGGTGTCAGGCAGGTCCTCTGGGACCTCCAGACGGACCGCATCGCCTCCGGGCCCGGTGATCCGCGCCCAGTGACGCCAGTAGGCCTGGCGGACGTCCATGGGCAGCCCTCCGCTGCGCCTCAAAACGTAGAGGAGGGTCACCTGCGCGTCACGCATGGCCTCCAGCGCCGGCTGCAGGTCCAGGTCGTCGGGCGTCCCCGGCCAGCCGTCGCGCCCTGGATCGAGGTAGATCGGCGGGTAGCCGGTGCGCCACACTTCGCCAGGCAGCCAGGGTTGGGGCCACGGCAGGCCCTCGTTCAGGTCGTCGTCGTGGGGTAGATAGTCGCCCAGGATGACCAGGAAGCGGCGGGACCCCTCCCGCCAGCCTGTGGCGGTGTCGGCGACGCCCTCGTGGAGGATCCTGGTGTAAGCCTCAGGCAGGTCACCGCCCCCCGCGCCCTCCAGTCCCGCCAGGGCTTCGATCAATGCGGCGCGGTCGGCGGTGATAGGCTGGAGCAGGCGGTAGGGCCAGTCTCCCGGACTGCCGTAGGGATCGCGTGGGTAGTCGCGGAAGTCAACGATCCCCACCCGCACATCACCGGCCAGGGTTAACAGGCGGTCAATGATCTCCTCAGGGTGGTCACGCACCCAGGTCACGGTGTCCGCCATACCCAGGGTCGTGTCCACGGCCAGGAGCACGTCGGCGCGGCCCAGGTCCGCTGTGAGTTGGAAACTCGGACTCACGTGCCCCGGGTCGCCAGGGCAGAGGGTCAGGTCCGGCTTGCGATGACCGACGGTGATCAGCGGATTGGGGAAGGTCAGGGTCGTCGGGTGGCCCTCGCCGTCTATCAGGTCCGCTCTGGCCCAGGCGTTGACGGGGTAGGTGCCCACGGCCTGGGGGAGGATGCTGTAGGTCAGGGTGATGCCTGTCAGCGGTACCTCGTCCACCTCCCAGGTCAGGGTGTCGCCAGTGATGGTGAGCGGTGGGTCGCCCAAACCGGGCAGGTAGGCCACGTTGGGCGAAAGGCGGTCGGTCAGGGTAGTGTCGAAGGCCAGGCGGTTGTGGCGGTAGTCCACGGCCATGGCGTTCGCGATGTCGGCGTAGACCTCCAACAGCGCGTCGGCCAGGGAGTCGCTACTCGGCACGAAGTAGGCGTCATCGGGTGAGGAGGCGACGGCGCGCAGCAGGGACCAGTTCGTCGTGCCAATCCCCACGGTGAAGATGCGCAGTCCTGCCTTCTTGGCCAGTTCGGCCTGGAACCGGGCCCCTTCAGGGTTGATGTCCGCCTCCCGCGAGGTGAGGATGACCAGCAGGGGGGCGGCCGAGAGGTTGTGCCTGGGCCCCAGCAGCTCCTGCTGAGCGACGCGGATGGCGTCCGTCATGTTGGGACCGATGAGGGTCCGGGGCCGGACACGGTCGAGGGCGTCCAGCAGAGCCACCAGGTCCTGGGTCAGCCCCTGCTCCAGCTTCGCGGTGCGATAGTAGGAGGCCAGGCCGACCTGGTTGAGGCCCATGACCAGCCCCGAGACGAAGGTCCACGAGGCTGTCTTCATGTCCTCCAGGACCTGGTCGGAGAGCTTGTCGGAGACGTCCAGGGCCAGCATCAGGTCTACGTGGCGACGCCGCGTGGGGCACTCGCCCTCGATGCGCAGCGATACTTCCGTCGTGTCGCCCAGCTCCAGCCCGGCGGGGTCGGCGGTCTTGTCGGGTAGCAAGGCGCAGGCACCGGACGGGAGAGTTGGCGTGGGTGTGGGCGGGATGGTGGTAGGGGTCGGCGAGGGTGTGGGGGTGAAGGTGGGGACTTCCGGGCAGCCATCCGGGACGTGGACGGTGACCGTCCGCTGCTCGTAGACGGCCCCGTCGCCGACGGCGCTCAGGGTGATGGGATATGCCCCAGGCGCGGTTCCGGGCGGGACGGTGAGGGTCAGGTCGAAGGCCACGGGCGCGCCAGCCTGGGGCACGGTCAGATCGGTGTATCCGGGTGGGTCCGTCGTGATCCAGGCGGCCTCCTGTTCGGGAGGGCTGACTTCGACGCGCAGGCGAGTAATGTGCCGCGCTGCCTGGCTGACCAGGTCGGCGGCGACGAGGGAGATGATGCTGGGTTCGGCGCAGGCTGCCGGACCTGTTGGGCCGGCTGTCTTGTTCCACTGCTGCCAATACCGGACCAGGTTCTCATTGTCCAGGCCGGGGACGTCGGAGCAGAAGAGCGGGCAAGGGGGTGCGATAAACGGGCCGCGACAGACGACGACGGTGACCAGACTCATCTCGGCCTCCCGCATCTCTTCGAGCAGCGTCTGGAAGTCCAGGTCGTCATAGCTGCCGGGTTTGGCGTCAGGGCCTGGGTCCAGGAACCCCGGCGGGTAACCGGTGCGCCAGGCCATGTAGGGGTAGTAGGGCTGGGGTTCGGGCAGGCCGGCGTTGAGGTCATCGTCGTGGGGCACGCTGTCG
>CAYYVH010000444.1:0-3149 GCA_964475075.1 uncultured Anaerolineales bacterium
CCCCAAGGATACTGCGTTCCCGGGGAGCTGGCCTTCTCATGTTATCTATCCTTCGGCCGGACGGAAGCCGGCGTGCGGCTGCGGAGCTGGGCGTTGGGATTCGAGGAGTTCGTGGACCGTGTGGAGTCCGACCGGCTCGAGCGCGACGAGGCGCGCAACGTCTTCGAGGCGCTGCTGCCGTACGCGATGGCGCTGGGTGTGGCCGCCTCGTGGGCCCGTAAGTTCGAGGGAATCTACGAGCAGGTGGGTCCGACGTGGTACATGGGACCGTATGTTCCCGGGTCCTTCTCGACCAGCGGCTTCGAGCATAGCCTGACCTCGGCCATGGCCGACGCGGGTCAGGGCATGGCCCAGACGCCGCGCTCGAGCGGCTCGAGTGGGGTCGGCGGCGGCGGCTTCTCGGGCGGGGGTGTCGGTGGCGGTGGAGGGGGCTCCTGGCAGGTTGACGATCCGGCCCGGTCGTGGTGAGTTCCTGCCGTTCAACCGACAACTCCAGTGTGCTCGGCGACGACGGTGACCCGGAGGATTAGACCGGTATCTCCGGAATGCCGGTCTATCCGGATCGGGTCCGTGTAACAGCTCAGTCGGGCAGTACCGCCTGCCGGAGCTGCTTGCGGTATGCCGCGAACGCGGTCTCGCCGGCCGCGGTCAGGCGGCAGGTGGTGTGTGGCACCTTGCCGCGGAAGCCCTTCTGGATCTCGACATATCCGACCGCCTCGAGCCGCGACAAATGGGACGATAGGTTGCCGGGCGTGAGCCCGGTTTCCCGTTGCAGAAAGAGGAAGTCGGCGCAATCGACGGTGGAGAGGATGGCGACGATGATCAGGCGTGCCGGCTCGTGAATGACGCGATCGATGTCAACGAGTGAGCCGATGCCCTCCGCGTCGGTTTGAGCCGCGGTCACGACGCAGCTCCTTCCCGGGCCGCGAGCTCATTCGCCGTCGGCGGTTCAGTATGGGACATGTAGCGCTTGAGCACCGCCAGGCCGGACAGTAACAGCACCAGGGCCGTCGCACCGAAGTACAGAGCCGTGCCGAGCGTCACGTCCGTGGTGTAGCGCACGGCTCCCGCTCCAAAAAGGACGGAGGCGACCCCCTGGGCGTAGAAGCGCGGAATGCCGAGGCCGAAGGCCACGTACAGCATGAAGGAGCCGATGATCAGGCCGTCCAGGAAGGGGATCCAGCGGGTGGACAGTGGACCCAAATAGGCGAGGGCGGCGACCAATCCGACGGCGATGCCGAAGGCGACCCCCATCGCGATCGCACGCCGGCGTACCGGCGGCTTGCGGTAGGCGACGTAGCCCGTGCGCGGGAATGAGATACGCTCTTTCGCTGCGCGAACGGCACGTCCCACGAGCCATCCGCCCGCGATTACGATGACCGGCAGGCCGAAAGCGGAGATGGCTCTGAGCGGCGATCCATCCGGCATCCGGGACTCGAACGCGAATAGCAGGCAGATGGCCAAGAACACCGCACCGGCTCCCATCTCGCTGAGCCCGTCGTCGTACCAGTACCGCTTGGTCCGTTGGATGGTCGACTCAATGTTGGACGTCATGTTCGTCTCCCGTTCTGGTGTGCAGGATAGTCTGTACGGCAAAGTACTCTGCGCTAAGTCTACCACTCTTCGGCCAGCCTGTCAAGAGGCAATCAGAGGGTGTTGTGTCTGAGGGTGACTTGGGTCACCCCTCGACTCGCGGGGAGAACGAATGGTGCGGCGAGTTTGCTACCGCCGCCCGTGGCGCTCGTGAAGAGGTTCTGGCGGTTGTCCGAGAGCATCAGGCCCCACTCGGCGATGGGCGGCTGGGCGCCCAGGCCCAGGAAGCCCAGACCCGCGGCGTCCAGGATCGCCGTGCCGACGCCCAGGCTGGCGGCGACGATGAGCGGCGAGAGCGTGTTGGGCAGCACGTGACGGAACAGGATCCGCGCCCCGCTCGCGCCCAGGGCCCGGTTGGCCGAGACGTATTCCTTTTCGCGCTCCGCCAGGACGCTGGCCCGCACGATTCGGGCGTAGCTGGGGATCGAGACGATGCCGACGGCCAACATCACGTTGAACAGCCCGTGACCTATGAATACCACGATGGCTAGCGCCAGGAGGATGCTGGGGAAGGCCAGCATGATGTCCATCAGGCGCATTGTCACCGTGTCCACCGCCCCCCCGATGAAGCCGGCCAGGGAGCCCAGTAGCGTGCCGATAACGATGGCCAGCGTGACGGAGCTGAACCCGATCAAGAGCGTCCCCCGGGCGCCGTAGAGCATCCGGCTGGCGAGGTCGCGACCCAGCTGGTCAGTACCCAACCATCGCTCGAGTGAGGGCGGCAGCCGCGAAGCGGACAGGTTGGTGGACCAGATGCCCCGATCGCTCGGATGCTCGGGGGCGATGGCCGGTGCCAGGACGGCCGCCAGCGTGAACAGGCCGATGATCGTCAGGCCGGCGACCGCCAGCCGGTTGCGCGCCATCCGCCGGGCGGCGTCGCGCCACGGGGTATAGGCTCGCGCCGGAACCGCCAGCGTCTCCAGCCCGTCGGCTTGCGTGCTCAATAGTAACGGATCCTCGGATCGAGCCAGGCGTAGGAGATGTCCACCACCAGGTTCGCCATCACGAACACCGAGGCAAAGACGAGTACCCCGCCCTGCACCACGGGTACGTCGTTGGCGGGGATCGCATGAACCACCCAGCGGCCCATTCCCGGCCAGGCGAAGATGGTCTCCGTAAGCACGGCGCCGGCCAGGAGGAAGCCGGTCTGGAGCCCGATGACGGTGACCACGGGCAGCAGGGCATTTGCCAGGGCGTGGCGGCTGATCACGACCCGTTCGGATAGGCCCTTGGCACGCGCCGTGCGTACGTAGTCCTGACCCAACACGTCCAGCATGGCCGAGCGCCTGATGCGGGCGATGAACGCCGCCGGGATCGAGCTCAAGGCCAGCGCTGGCAGTGCCAGATGGTGCAGTGCGTTGCGGAGGGCCGGCCAGTTGCCTGTCAGGAAGCTGTCCACTACGAACAGGTTCGTGATCGTCGTCAGCTCGACCCCCGTGCTGAGGCGGCCGCTCGTGGGAAACAGCTTGTCCGCGCCACCCTCGGCGAGCCGGACCTGTCCGTGGGCATCGTCCTGTCCATCCAGACCCACGGTTCGCTGCTCAACTGGCAGGGGC
>CAYYVH010000445.1:0-3144 GCA_964475075.1 uncultured Anaerolineales bacterium
TGCCGGCGCATCGGCGCCCTCGGTTGCACGGTCTTATTTGTTGACACGCCCTTAGTAGCGGAGAAGTATGGTACCCAGGCCCGGCCGATGGAGCCTTCCGTAGCTACCCCGCGCAACAGGACAGCTGTGAGACGTCCTTGTCAAGCGTCTGGGCGGCGAGTTTGAGCCCCTCGACCTGCACCAGGTACGGAAACAGCATCTCGCGCAGATCGGTGACGGTGAAGCCGCATCGGGAACCGCACTGCACGGCGATCGCGGCCGTCTGAATGACTTCTCCACCCTCAGCCGCTAACACATGGGCCCCCAGAAGCCTGTCGGATGCTCGATCCACGACGAGCTTGACAAGGCCGCGCGTATCGCGCGCGGCCAAGGCCCGGGGAACGTGTTCTAAGGGCAGAGTTGATACTTTGACATCGATGTCGCGGGCCCGGGCTTCGCTCTCAGTTAGCCCAACTCTGGCAACTTGCGGATCCGTGAAGATGACGTCCGGTACGACAGATAGATCGAGGCTGGTCGTATCGCCGCTGAGAGCGTTCTCTGCCGCCAGGCCTCCGGCGCGAGCTGCCACGTAGACCAGCTTGGGCCCGACGGCCACGTCTCCCGCAGCGTAGATGTTAGCGTTGGTCGTCCGCAGATATTCGTCAACTTCGATGAAGCCTGCCTGGTCCTTCTCCACGCCAACCTCTGCCAGGCCGAGACCGTCGATGTTCGCCGTTCTGCCCACCGCCATGAGCAGCCGCGAAGCCTGAAACTCCCGCCTCAAGCCATCGACATCAGCGGCCAAGGTGGTCTCGGCTCCATCAACGCGAACCTCGATCGGCGTGACATTCGTAACGATGTTTACTCCCTCTCGCTGCAGGGATTCAGACAGAGCCCCTGACAGCTCGGGCTCGTGCTCAGGGAGGATTCTCTCGCCGCGTTGCAGGATGGTCACCTTGGTGCCCAGTCGGGCGAACGTCTGCCCCAGCTCCAACGCAACCGCACGCCCCCCGATGACAATCAACGACCGCGGTTGCTCCTTCAGCGCCATGGCCGAGGTGCTGTCGAGCACGCCTACATCATCAATTCCCTCAAGCGGCAGGATTCGAGGCCGTGCCCCGGTGGCCACCACGATCTTTCCGGCCCGGTACTCTGGCCCGCCATCTACCTTCACCTTACCATCCGGGGTGATGCGCGCTCGGCCTTCGATGACGGTGATTGCATCGCCGTAGCTGGCCAGGACATCGACGTACTTCGATTGCCGCAGGGAAGAGACCAGCGATCCTTTGTGGGCGATAAGCGCTGGCCAGTCCACGCCGCTCGCCTGGGTTGCGATCCCCTCAAACGGATGGTGCCCGGCTGTGTGGTAGGCCTCTGCGGCGCGGATCAGAGTCTTCGATGGCACGCAGCCGACATTGACGCAGGTGCCTCCGATCGTGCCCGCCTCGATGATGGCCGCACCGCGCCCGAGCTCGGCCGCCCGAATCGCTGCAGCCACACCTGCTGCGCCCGTCCCAATGACGATCAGGTCAAAATTCGCGCTGCCTGATGCGCTGTTCCGTATCGGCGGGAAGGTCATCATGGCCAACTCCACTATGAGGCCCCACACAATCCCTCAGTACCACCGCGGCCTACCAGCAAGGACCGTATAAAGGAGGCCGAAGCTCGGCCCGTTGATGTAGTGGTAGACGTAGCCGGCTATCCGCCGACGCTCATCTCCAATTGGCAGCATGCAGCAACTGGCGCTGACCGTTGCGGCTAGCGCCGCCCAGATCGTGCTGAGAGCGGGTTTGAGAGCGATCATGGTGTAAACGTCCCTTCCACCGTGAAGCCGAGTTCGGTGATGCGCGCGGCAATCTCGTCTGGCGTCACCTGCTCCGGGTCGTGGTCAACGATCAGAGTCCCGTCGCCCAGGTCGCCTGTTACTTCACCGATGCCCGACAACTGTCGGACTTGCGCGATCGTGACTGCGATTCAGCCACCTCAGGTCCAGCCACTGACGAAGAAGCCGGCCTTGGCAGGATCCACGGTCGTCGCTTGCTCGGATTCTGTTGGGCCTTCAACAGGACGGACCGAGCGCAATCGCTCTTGTAGGCCAGTTGGTGAACGCGGGTTGACCGTAGGAGTGGCAGCTGGCGCGGACTGCGGTGCCGGTGCGGTGGAACAGGCGGACACGAAGAGGCCCGCCGCCAAGAGCGAGCCACAGGCGATGACTGGCACGACCTGTCGAGCCTTGATGGGTCGCTTCTCCTATGTCCGTGGCTGCGTAGCGCCGTCTGCCGCGGCCAGGGCGGGCGTCAGCGCCCGGTTCTCAACCAAGTGGCACACGCAGTCCTTCATCTCCACGCTATCGGTTGGCAGCCGGACGCCCTGCTGGTGCAGATCCTCGAGATCGCCTCTCAGTTGCCGGAGGGTGGAGATCTGTCGGTCAACCTGCGCGATTTGATCATGGATCAGGCCGAGAACGTACTGGCACGGCGGTACGCCGCGATCACGGAAGGCGAGCACCTCTCGGATGTCCTTCAGGCCAATGCCAAGCGCCCGCGCGCCGCGCACGAAGCGGAGGCGGTCTACGTCCGCGTTGCTGTACAGACGCCACTCCTGCTTCGAGCGCTCTGGAGCGGGCAGGACCTCGATGTCCTCGTAGTAGCGTATGGTCTTTGAGTTCACGCCGGCCAGTTCCGCCAGTTCGCCGATCAACAGCTGCTTCTGCATATGATGTGGCTCCAGTGTGACCTGATGCCGGAGGAGTGATAGAGGAACTATACAGGTTCCAGTCCCTGGAAGGTCAAGCGCCGGCGTTGCTAGCAGTCGGGCAATGAACGCCGACGGCGTTGCCTGCGGCCAACCGGGCTTTCGACGAAGAACCGCATGCCCTTGACAGCGGGGCCGCGGTGGCTATAATCAAGTACTTGCACGAGTATTTGAGGGATCGCCATGCACACGCCGTCACGGCGCTTAAAGGATGCCATCTACGAGCAGTTCACCCGAATCGGGAAGGCGCTCGGAATCCCACTCAAGGTTGGCAAGCCCTTGCCCAGGGCGGGCACTTTCGCCCACGCCCAAGCGGAGGTGGTGGCCCAAAACATCACCGTGGCGATCACGGGTAAGGACCCTCGTCATGATGACTTGGCCCGTCGCACGGCTTCTTGGTCTGGCCCATTC
>CAYYVH010000446.1:0-3138 GCA_964475075.1 uncultured Anaerolineales bacterium
TGGGCTTCACGCGAGGCGGTGGCGGTCGGTGAGTCCCACCACAGTCACCGTGCGATTGGTCAAACTGGGGCAGGTGGTCTCGGCGCTGTAGAGGGTGCGCTGGTTGCCGATGAGGGCCTGGGGATCGTGGGCCACGACAAAAGCCACATTCATCTGGTCGTCCGTGGCCGCGACGGAGGGCGTCTCCGCCCCGGTGGGGAAGGCAACGGGTTGCTGCACAGCCGAAGCCCCATCCAGCACCCGGTAGACCAGACGGCGGTCGTTCAGGGTGGCCAACGAGCGGTCGGCGTCCCGGATCCAGAAGACCACCGGCTTGCCCTGCACGTAGACCACGCTGGGCATGCTGTCCGTGGCCGTGCTGGCCGCGTCCACCGGCTGGATGCCGCTCCAGGCGTCGTTGTGGAAAGTGGCATAGAAGAGACGGAAGTGGCGTTCGCCCAGCGCGCCGGCCACGTCCCGCACCCAGACCGCGGTCACCGCACCGCCGGATGGGCAAACGGGATCCGTGCTGGGACAGCCGGCCAGAGTCGCACGGCCGTCGCTACTGTTCGCAGGAGTCAGATCCGCCGGCGACGACCACTGGCTGCCGTTCCAGGTGGCGTAGACCAGGTGCTGGCTCTTGACTGTATCGGAGAAGGTGGCCGTCGCCAACTGGGCCTGGCTGAGGCTGACACTGCTCCAGACGGCCACGGCCTGGTTCGGCGCGTAGAAGGCCACCCGGGCGTCGGCGCCGCCGTCGCTGTTGGGCACGGGGGCCGGCGCGTTCCAGTCCTGTCCGTCGAAGGTGCTGGAAAGCAATGCGCCGCTTGCGCCGCTCCACACGGCCAGGGTGTGACCCAGACCGTCAGTGCCCAGAGTTGGGGCCGAGGAAGGCGGCGGTGAGGCGGCGGATGCCGCGGCCTGGGCCTTCGCCTGGCACAGTGGGGGCAGGGGGGAGGGGATGCTGCCGGCGAAGATGTTTTTCGTGCCGTCGCCTTTCTTACACAAGGGACAATACCCCACTTTGGCCCACCAGTCCACGTCCAGGCGGTAGCGGAAACAGACGTCGCTGTCGCTTATGCTGGCGTTGGTGAATACGACCGGCACATGCACGGCGATGCTGGGCCGGGCGTCGGCGCCGGCGTCCACCAACCCGAAGAGAACGCTCAGATCGAACCAGGCCTTTACACTGACCGTGGCCTGGGGGTGAACTTTCAGGTAGGTGCTGGTGGCGCCGCTGCCGGGGTCGATGGTGAGGGTTCCGTTGTAGCTGAGGTGGGCGTTGAACCACATGTCGGCGCCGATGGTGGCGCTGGCGATGGGCCAGATGCCCCACTGGTCCCGGAAGAGTGGCACCCAGCCTGAATCGAGGATGGTGATGTTGTCCTCGCCGTAGCTTAGGGTCGTACTGCCGGCCGCGCTGAGGGTGTTCAAGGTCGAACGGCTCCGTAGACCTTGGACCAGTGCGCCCCCCGAAGCCGAGAAGGGACGCTGGGGGGCGTTGGTGTTCAGGGCCTGGGCGTTGGCCCCGCCGCTGTACGACAGACCGGACTGGCTGCCGGCATAGACGGTCTGGACGGTGCGGTTTTCGGCGCCGCCACTGTTGTTCAGTTGCCCCACCCTGGGCACATTGGCGCCGATGCTGGCGGCGGTGTTGGCCCCGCCCGCGGGCAACTGGCTGCCGACCAGGTATGTGTCCAACGGGTAGGAGTAGACATTGGCCTCAAGATTCTTGTAGGTGGGGTCCAGGAACCAGGCCGGTGGGTCTGTGAACTTGAGATAGAAGAACTGCGTCACCGTGCCCAGGGTCGTGTCCGCTTTGATCTGGGCCAGGTGCCAGCCGGCGGACGTCTGGTAGGCGTGGGGCAGGTCGAAATAGTAGGTGACGGCGTCGCACTGTGTCGTATGCACCAATCCTGTGGTGAAGGCCCCTTTCTCCTGCCCATCCAGGAAAAAGCGCACGTTGGACAGGTTGCCGGTGAGTTGAGGATCGCTCTCGAACTGGATGCGAAGGTCGCCGTCGCCCTGAATGGCCACCCCCGGCGCCTTGGCCAGGGAGAGAAAGTCGCCGAAGGCAAGCCAGGCGCTGTTCTTCTTTACGCCGCCCCCCACCGACGGCTCGATGGGGATGTCCGTGTGGATGTTGGCGGGCAGTTTGGGCAGGTGGATCACCAGGGGGTTGACGTCCACCAGATGTGTGTGGGTTTCATCGTAGAAACGGTTGTGAAACCTGTCGTACACCACCCGCACCGTGGTCAGCACGGCCACGCCGTTCTTCACCTCGCCGAAACCCTGGTACTGGGCGTTGACCTCCACGGGCACGGTGGTGGTGGACGGATACGTCCAGTAGCCGCCGGGGTGGCCAGGGACGTTCAAGGGGATTTGACTCCCCAGAATGTCGGCCAGCTCCCAGTCGAATTTGGGTGTGAAGATGCCGTTGGCGTCCGTGCGCCCGTACAGGTCCGACGGCTGGCAGGCGAAGGGATCGGGCGCGCCGCCGGGCTGGGTCTGGTTCACCTGGCTGCTCAATTGGGTCGTCACAGCGAACAGGTCCTGCGAGCCGATGTCGATCACTGTCTGGCCGTTGGGCGGCGGCGTGGGGGGCGTGATGGACTGGTCGAGAAAAGCGGTGCCCACCACCGCGTTCTGAATTGGTTGGCCGTCCGGCCCCACCACCTTGACCTTGAAGACCGGCGTCCCCGGCGCGGTGATGGGCATGACAGTCTGTTGGACGCCGTTGCTGTGAGAAAAGACCACCCCCACCTGGCCGCCACCCACACTCGACACAGGGCTGCCGTTGAGCAGGCTGGGCGCGTGGGCCTGGGCTGTAAAGCTGCCATTGGCTTGCAAGCTGGCGCCCTCGCCGATAGGAAAGACCAGGCCGGACGGATCCTTCCACAGCACGCGAAGCTGGGAAGCGCCCCAAGCGCCCACACGCGCGCGGCGCACCAAGCAGCAGCACTTCCGGTTCAGCGTCAACCCATTCCCACTCTGACCCTGCCCGTTTCAGAACAAGATAAACAGATAGAAACTGCAGTTATTCCAGACAAAGAACAACCTCCAAAAGAACCAATGGCCGCTCTGGTTCTACAAGTTGATTCAAAACCACAAGTTCAAAATGCAAAGTCTCTCCCTTAACTATTGCTCCAATACAGATAA
>CAYYVH010000447.1:0-3136 GCA_964475075.1 uncultured Anaerolineales bacterium
CCCATGGACCCGTGACGCAGACGCAAGACCCGCTGGCCGAACTGCCGAGACAGTTTTGCTGACACGCCCATGAGCATCGCCCCCGGGGGGGGTCCTCCGGGGGCGACATCTTCCTTAGGGGGCGCGCAGGCCAGATGGGTTGGGTGTGATGCACGCGCCCCGTCACGCAGCAAGGACTTGATGTAAGCTGCAGCGCGCTGCGATCCACCCTCACTAACGTGGCAGGTTGCCCCAAAGATACGGCATGGGAACACAGTTTCCGGACGAATCAGGCCCCTACACCAGCCTTTGCCTCACCCGCGCACTGATGAAGTCCATCGTGCTCACCACGAGCACGATGCCCAGGATGGCCACGGACGCCCGACCCCACTCGATCTTCTTCATCCAGACGTAGAGCTCGTATCCGATGCCGCCGCCGCCGACGAAGCCGATCACTGTGCTGATGCGCACGTTGATATCCCACTGGTAGATGCCGAAGGACAAGAACGGCGGGATGATCTGTGGGATGACCCCGTAGACGATCACCTGCAGCCCATTGGCGCCCGTGGCCCGGACGGCTTCCAGAGGCCCGGGATCGATGTTCTCCACGGCCTCGCTGAACAGCTTGCCCAGATTGGCCAGCGTAACGATCGTGAGCGCCAGGATACCGGCGAACGGTGAGCCGAAGCCTACCCATACGGCGAACAGCGAGGCCAAGATGATCGGCTCGATCGACCTCTGCACGTTCAGAAGCGTTCGGCTGGCGTAGTACGCCGCGTTGCCCACCGCATTGGGCGGCATGAGGTTGCGCGCCGCCATCAAGCTGACCGGCAGGGCCAGGATTGCGCCCAGGGTCGTGGCAATCAGCGCCATCATTATGGTCAGGATGAGCTTGTCCACGGTTGTGTCCACCGTCGGGCTAGGCCTTGGCGGACCCACCTCCTGGGTGGCCCTGGCCTCGAGCTGGATCGGCGCGCTGGCCTCACGGCCCCGTTGTGCCAGCAGCGGGCGCACCTCGACCTCCGTCTCGAGAGCTCCGTCGTCGCCGACCCCAGCCGACCGCGCCGACAGACGGCCGCCACCCGGCAGCAGCCACCGCAGGAAGGCGCGGCCTCCCGGCCGGAAACCGACACCTGCCACCGCCACCGAATCGCCGGGGTCGGCGCAGGACGATCCGATCGATAACTGCGGCGTCATCTCACTCTCGGTCTCCAACGGAAGGTGCACATCCTCGAGCCCACAGGGGACGATGAGCGCCGCCTGCGCCGTCTCGGTAATCGTGTCGCGCGCGACGAGGTCCGGGCGCAACAGCTGACCCACGAACCCGCGGGCATGCCGCACTTCCTGGATCATCTGCCGCGGCTCGATCTCCGATGTCCGCCATGCCCACGCGGCGAGCAGGGCCAGGGTGACGCAGGCCACCGGTCGCAGGGAGGGCCGGAACAGGGCCCTGCCCGCGGTGATCCGCTCCCGTACCGCGGCACTGAGAAAATCCAACACCATGATGACGGCGGCTATGACGATGACGGCCGTGGCGACTTCGCTCCACTGGTACCTCTGGATCCACTGCTGGAGCAGAAAGCCGATTCCGCCACCGCCGACGAAGCCCAAGATGGTGGACATCCGCACGTTGATGTCCCAGCGATAGACCGTGAAGGCCGTGAACGGCGGGACGACCTGCGGCAGGACGGCGTAGGCGACCGTCTGCAACCAACCGGCACCCGTAGCCCGAACCGCCTCGACCGGACCCGGGCCGATCGACTCGATCTGCTCGCTGTACAGCTTCCCCAGCGCAGCCATGCTGTGGAGCGATAGCGCCAGCATGCCGGCAAACGGACCTTGGCCGACCCAAACGACGAACACCACTGCCAGGATCAGCGGCTCGACGGACCGGACGAAGTTCATGAGCATCCGGGCGCAGTAGTAGACGGACCGGCCCACGAGCCCCCGACCCATCAGGTTGCGCGCCCCGACGACGGACAGCGGCACGGCCATGAGGGCGCCGAAGAGCGTCGCCATAAGACCGAGGGAGATGGTCACACCGAGCTGCTCCATGATCAGGAGCATGGTGTGGCTGGGGCGAAGTGCGCCCGGCGAACCGTACACCGTGCCCGATAGGCGTTGCTGTTGGACGGTGTCGCGGAAGCGCTCGGGGATCGACTCCCGTGGCACGACGATCTGCGTGACGAACCGGCCCGCGGCATCCACGGTAACCGTGCCCAGTGGGGCTTTCGCACGCCCTGGATTGATCCATGTCAGGTCGACATTGCTTGCCGCCGGATAGCCCGCCCCCTTGACGGTGAGGGTGGCACCCAGTGGCGCGCACACCGGAAAGACGGCCAGGGACGGCGCTTCGTCGGTCAGGAGCTCAGCAGCCGGCAACGGGTCCGGGCAGGGCGTGAGGATCCAGATCTCCCGGCCGATCGCCTCGCGCTCGCGCGTGACGATGTCCGGGCTGAGCAGCTCCGGGATCAGCCGTTGGATACGGGGGAACCCGGTTACGAGGCGCGCAGGCGCAATCTCGGTGGCGTGCCAGCCGACGATATAGAACGGAAGGGCGGCGACGACGACGAGCCACGCCGTGTGCGGCCGCCCGCCGGCGGCGAGGATCGCTGCATCGGATGCCACGACGAGCCAAAACGGCACGAGCAGGAGCCAAGCCGCCGGCCGATCCAACCAGAGCAGGACCGCGAGCGCGGCAAGGGCAGCGGCAAGGAGCGTGACGCCGCGCTCGCGACGAGAGATGGCGATATGGCCCGCCCCGGGGATGAGAAGCGACAGGAGGGCGGCGAGCAAGCCTGTCATGAATTCGGACTGCTCTACTGGACCTCGACCTCGACGGCTTCCTCGCCGTAGATCTCCTTGAACCGCACCGCATCGATGTCTCGCGGATCACCGGCGAACATCAACCTGCCGTCCTTGAGGGCGATTATCCGCGTGCCGTACTCTCGGGCCAGGCTCAGGAAGTGCAGGCTGCACAGAACGGTCACCCCTCGCTCGCGGTTCAGGAGTTCCACGTACTTCATGACGCTGTGGCTGGTTGCCGGATCCAGGCTGGCCACCGGTTCGTCGGCCAGCAGCAGCCGGGGGGTTTGCATTAGAGCACGGGCGATACCCACCCGCTGCTGCTGACCACCGGAGAGGTCGGCCGCACGGG
>CAYYVH010000448.1:0-3131 GCA_964475075.1 uncultured Anaerolineales bacterium
CCACCAGATGGCCGATGCTGGCCAGCTCAGCGATGGAGCGCAGGTCGCCGATGGAGCGCAGGTCGCCGATAGAGCGCAGGTCGCCGGTATCCTGGATGTCGCCAAGGTTCTCACCGAGGGGCTGGGTCAGGTCGCTGAAGAGCACCAGGTCGTAGTCGGCCGGCAGGTTGCTGAGGGTGGCCGTCAGGGTCGAGCGCGGTTCGGGGACAAAGATCTTGTACCAGTCCACGTCGCGCTCGTGGCTCAGGTAGGCCAGCAGGGAGCCGGTGGTCATGGTGTAGGCCTGGGTCCAGTGGTTGTTGGGCTCGTAGATTTCGTACGGCTCGTATTCGTCGGCGCCCATATCGGTGGTGGCCGTGCCATCCATGTCACCGTCCAACGGCCGCGGATCGCCCTCGAAGTCAGTAGTCGGTGCGCCAGTGTTGGTGCCTGCGTCAATAGCTGGCGAGTTATCCGATAGGTGATAGTCACCACGACGTGCGTTTACGAATAGTGGATCGGCGCTGATGTTACCCGTGCCGCTACCAGCCCACCCTTCAATGTCCGAGTAGTTGATGGTGCATTCACTTCCAGTCGGACACTCAACCAGGTGGATTGGTTCGTTGCCATAGACAACGCTGTTCGTGATCGCAAAGACTGCGGCAGGCTGCGGGCTCAAGATGATGTCACCATCGTTGTTAGCCACTGTGACGTTCATCAAAGTGAGATTGTCATTGACATGGATGCCAGCATCACCGCGATTATCGGCTACAACGGCGTTAACCATGATCAACGGGCTTCCCGGTCCCGTGCGCACACCGCCCGCACCGCCGGTGCTCCCTGGGCCGAACCGGCTCATCAACTGATTGTCTACGATGGTGCTGTCAATGATGGTCAGCGGACCATCTCCTATAACGCCACCACTCCCCCAGCCATAGCCGTAGCCAGTGTTGTAGTGGATGAGACAACTGCGGATGATGGTGTTGTCGCCTGCGCTGACGCCGCCTACGTCTCTCCCATCACCTCCGGTTATCGTGAGACCATCCAGCACTACATTGGGAGTACCGATCTCAATGGCCACTACCGGCTGCCCCCATTGCTCTACCAGCGTGCCGTGTGCCAACACGGGATTGCTGGCGGACTTCGTCCAAGAGACGCCGTCCGACGACCAGGCGTAGCCGATCTTGCTGTTCGCCCCATACCACATATGGTAGGTTGTCCCATCGAAGAAGACGGCCCCCGCTTCCACAGTGCCTGCATCCCACTCACCGTCAGTCCCAGATAGGACCGGGTGGGCAGGAAAACGGGTCCAGATAATGCCGTCGGTCGAGGTAGCATGGCCGATGTGCCAGGTCCAGTCAGGGCCGGTTCCCCGATACCACATGTGGTAAGTACCATCATGCAGTAGGACCACAGGATCGTGCACGGCCGTCTCATCCCAGCTACCGAGGGTACCGGGCTCGAGTACCGGATTGGCGGTACATTTCGTCCAGTTGACCCCATCGGTCGAGGTGGCACAACCGATGCGACCGATGTCCGTCCATGACTCGTACCACATGGTGTACGCGCCGTTGACCTTGATGACGTAGGGATCGGAGACGCCCCCTTCATCCCACGCCCCTTCTGGGCCGGCCTCCAGGACTGGACGGGGATGCCGGGTCCAGGTGATGCCGTCCGTTGAGGTGGCATAGCCGATGGCATTGTCATCAGCGGTGTACCACAATTCGTAGGTACCTCCATCGAATAGGACGAACGGCTCCCAGACATTGCCCTCGTCCCAGGCGCCCGGTGCGCCAGAGCCAAACAGCGGGTTTCCATCGTCTTTCATCCAGGCGACCTCGTTGGATGAGATCGCCCGCCCAAGTTGCGCATGGCCAAAGAGGTCCCGACCGTCGTACCACATCTCAAAGACACCATTGGTAGAGATCACCACTGGGGAACCTATGTGGTTCCCGTCCCAATCTCCTGGTACTGTCGGGTTGCCAGAGCCGTTGATGATGGTCTCGTATTGGTCGAGATTTCGTGTCCAATTGACGGCTTCGTAGCCACCCATGAGTATCACGGGCTTGGAGATGGTCAGGTTCTCGATGTAGGTGCCCTGGGCTACGAGTATACTGTCACCAGAGTTCGCCAGGGCGATAGCCCGCTGCACGCTGGCGCAGGGGGTGGCCATGTCGATGCAATCGTTGCCACCGCCATCGTCGCCGGTCGTCGCCACGTAGCGTGTCCCGGCACCGGTATGGGTGTTCGCCCGATCCCCGTTGGCGTTTAGGGTGATGACGCCGGTGACGCCAGGGAAGTTGGTTGTATTGCGCACCGCAGCAGCCAGGGCGGCGCGGTTGATGATCAGGTTGCCACTGCCATCCACCGTGCTGACCGAATCAATGCGGGTCAGCAACAGGGTGGTCGCGTCGTAGGCGTATTTGGCAAACTGAGTGGGGTAACGGCCATACGTGGCTTCGAAATCCGCTTCCCAGGTGAGGACTGAGGCTAGCCCGCTGATCGTCACATCCCAGTCGTGGAAGTCAGGGTCTTCGACAACCACGCGGTTGAAGATGGTGGGGCCGTAGGTGTGCAGGTCGGGTTCGGTGTTCGAAGCCGAAACCATGACCACGCCAGCGGTTTCGAGCACTGGTGCGGCGCCGGTCGTGCTGGACGAGCAGAAGGGACCAACCACGCCCACGTTTTGAGTGTTGGCGACCACCGCGTTGGCAGCGGCTTCGCCGCCCGTCTGGCCACAGCCGCCGTGGTCATCGTTGCGTTGCAGGGTAAAACCCTTGATGGGACCGTAATCGTCCAGGGCCATTTGCACGCTGTCGAAGAAGTTTTGTGTGTCGTTCCAACCGTACCACATCACTACGGCGATCTCGATGGGATTGCCGGGGGAGATGGTCACAGTGTCGTTTTGGAGTACACGGCTCGATGCGGTAGCCCCGTCCGTGTAAGGCGTGCCGAGGTCAGCGTGGGCCGGAGCCCCTCGCAGCCCCAACAGCAGGATAGCCAGGAGCATAGCTACCAGGCCCACAGCCATTACCACTCCAACGGCTTGCTGCCATCGGATCCGTCCGGTTACTTCTGTCGTTTTCATGGGATTCCTCCTTCGAGGGGAATGGCCCCGGCGGCGCAAAGACCCTTTCAGCCAGGGTAACTAT
>CAYYVH010000449.1:0-3126 GCA_964475075.1 uncultured Anaerolineales bacterium
ACTTTTGCTGATAGCGTGCCCCACTTTTTCTCAATTGTCAAGGGACACTGCCGTAAATGGGTGTAAACGGTTTAATATTTAAACACGAGAGACCTCTCGGAAAGTGTTGTCCACACCTGGCAAACAACGCACTACGCAATACGCGCATATTCCGTACTGCGTAGTGCGCAGTCGGGAACCTTCCGAGAAAGCTCGCCACTCATTGGAAGTATCGCAATGAACCGAGTTGAGGACTTCGGAGCGGCGGCCGCTCGGGCCAGAGAGGCCGGCTTCGACGGCATCCAACTCCACGCCGCGCACGGCTACCTGATCCACCAGTTCCTCTCGGCCCGCGCAAACCGGCGGCGGGACGAATGGGGCGGCGCGCAGCACGCTGGCCGAACGGATGCGCTTCCTGCGCGCCGTCTACCGCGCCTGCCGCCAGGCCGTCGGCCCGGACTACCCCATCCTGATCAAGCTCAGCGGCGCGGACCACATCCGGAGTGGACTGACGCCCGCCGATGTGGTGCAGGTCGCGCGGGTGATGGAGACCGAAGGGGTGGACGGCTTTGAGGTGAGCGGGGGCACGGTGGAGTCGGGGTTCCACATCTTGCGGGGCGAGATCCCGATCCGGCAACCGGTGGCGGGGCACGGCCCATGCGCGTCAACTTAACGAATTTGCATCAAGGCGTACTGTGTTTCTGCCCACGGTGCTGATGTTGACCGCCGGGGCTGCTGGACTAAGGTCCAGCACGAGCAAAACAAAACTCTCTTTTCTGCTCGCGGCGGACCTTAGTCCGCCGACTCCAACGCCCATTGCACCTGCTTGGTGGTGGAGGCAGACCTTGGGTTGACGCGTATGGGCGCGGCCCCCTCTTGCGGGTGCTGGGAACGTTGCGGTTGAGGCGTATGGCGCGCGAGACGTACTTCAAAGAAGCCTGCAACCTTCCGGCCGCGTTCCAGGTGAAGCGGGCGCTCGGAGTGCCGGTGATCGCCGTGGGCGGCTTCCGCCGCCGCGCAACCATTGAAGCTGCCTTGCAGGAGGGGGGTTTTTCAACAGAATCCAGGAAACCTTCGCCCATCGCAGGGGCGTCCAAGCCCGTATGTGGGTGTAACATCCGTTCCATGTGACATTGTCGAGTTAATAGGTCGTCACCACGAACGGTTTTCATGCCGCATGGAGCTCCTGGGGGCATGTCGACTACTCAAGATGCTTGTGCCGCCAGTAGCTGCCGGCGCTGGAGGGTTATTCCGCTGGACAGGCCGGCTGGCGGTCTGGAAAGGCGAAGCCCGCGTTGGGGTTGAAGGGGCCGGCCACGGGCATGCCGACGGTGGCGCTCGATTGGTCGCCGGCCAGCACTGGGGCGGACGGATCCGGACCCGGTAGTCGGTCGGTTTTCACGGCAGCCAGCCCCAACAGGTTGCGTGTCACGCCTCCGGTTGCACGGGTGGTGACGGGGTGGGACCATCGAACGGCCGAGATGACCGCAGACCCCACGAATCCTGTGTTCACATACGGCCATTCCCCAAGGCTGATGTACTCCACCTGCCGCGCCTGAAGCCGCTGACAGACGACGTCCAGCAGGCCGTTCTGGTCGTACAGGAAGAGGGCCAGGTCGGTATCCCCGGGCGTGGTCACAGCGTTCTGGATGGCCAGGTGGCTCACGGGACCGGTTGAGTTTGGTCCAGGGATCGACAGGGAAGGTATGCCGATGAGCCCGGATCCACTCTCGAGGCCACTGCCGCCACCCGCTGGGCAGGGCTCGGGACAGATCTGCCACGTGAAAACCTGCTCCTCGGGCAACAACCTGTAGCTCATCGCTTCCAGGGGCACGGTCTGTGCCGGCCCGCTCCACCGCACCAGTTGAGCCACGCTCACAATGTTGGGGGCCGGCACCGGTGCGCTGCCAGGTGCGAACCAGTCCTGGCTCTCCACCCGCACCTGGCCTACCCAGTCTCCGGGGAGATGACTGATCGTCGCCAGCTTGTAGGTCTGGCTGCCTCGCGGACAGATCCAATCGACGAGGGTGTGGATGGTGTCGCCACCGCCGTCCAGGAAGTAGACCTTGACTTTGGCGTTCAGGATCGAACTGAGGTTCTGCACCTGGATTTGCGTGTCCCAGCCCTGGTGTTCGCGAAAGATCAACGGACCGAAGTTGACCTGCGAGCCGGGCGTGAACAAGGGATCGGCCGGCTGATTTTGATACGGTGTGTCTCTCGCCACCGTGTAGTTGAGCTCGGCCGGCGTGCCCTCATAGGTCATCAGCACCTGGGGGCCGGTCGTGCCTACAGCAATCGCCAGGGGCTGTGAGCTGCGCAGCCACACATTGCCCAGCCAGGCCGCTCCCACGCAGTCGCGGGTATCGAAAGGATAGGACTCTCCCGGTGCCAGGGCCGGGATTTCGCACACCTGGGCTCGCGTGCACTCCCCCTGGGGCCGGAACCACAGATCGATGCTGGTACACTCCAGGCCGGCGTTTTGGATGTACAGCGTGCTGTCCCAGCCGCGCCGGCCAGCATACACCAGCGGGGCGTAGTAGGTGAACCCACCGAAAAGGGGGTCGGAAAAGCCCAGGTCTCGATCGAGGATACCGGCGTAGGCGCTCGCTATCTCTGGCTCATCGGCCACCCGGCACCTCTGCACCACCTCGACCGCGATTGGCTGGCTGGGGAAGGCCGCGAAGTTGAAGCTGGGGTGGCCGCGCCCGGCGTCCCAGACAGCGCGCTCGTCAAACGCCTTGCGGAAACGGCGGTATTCGGCGCAGTCTCCCCGCACCGTCTCCGAGACGGCCTGGCACAAGGCATCGCCGAAGATCTGTTCGCCATCCTGGAATGCGGGATGCGTCGTGCCAAAGGTGGACAACACAACCCCTGCCTGCGTGCCGGCCGGCAGTTGCCCGGCCCCAAGGTGCCAACGGCTGCCGGGTCTCAGGAGACCGGTGCAGGCCACGTGAGCGGGACCAGCACACTGAGGTGGGCAGCGGCCGGCACTCTCCCAGAACAGGATGACGGCCTTGGTGGCTATGCGCCCCAGGTTCTGAATCTCAACGGTAGCTTCGCAGCGTGTGATGCCGTTGTCGGTGGCCAGCGCCGGCAGTGGGCGTCCTGGTTAGGGTGTGGGTCGGCGTGGGAGTGGAGGTGGCGGTA
>CAYYVH010000450.1:0-3118 GCA_964475075.1 uncultured Anaerolineales bacterium
CTCAGGCCGCCCTGGACGCCGCCGAAAAGGCCCGCCGGCTGGACCTGGTGGCGGAGCTGGCACGGAGCCTGAACTGGCACGCCAAAGCCGCGCAGACCTACGAACAGTTGGCCCGCCAGTGCCGCGATCCGATGGAAGCCGCCGCGTGGTGGGCGGAAGCCGCTGACGCATGGGATCTGGAGGGGAACCCGGCGAAGGTGCAGCAGTGTCGTCTGAAAGATGCGAACGGGCGGGGTGCCCCGCTGCTCGCCTTGGAGGCGGCAAACCTGCCACCGCTCACCTTGGGCCAGCCCGATGAGGTACAGGTGCGCGTCTGCAACCTCACCTCAGTGCTGGCCCGCGACGTGGTGCTGAGCTATCGCGGACACGTGAAGCGCGCCGGCCGGCTCGACCTGGGCAGCCTGGGAGCACATGAAGAGAAGGTAGCGGCTATCGAAGTCGTGCCCACAGAGTCGGGCTCGGCGATTCTGGAGGTGACGGCGCGCTATGCAGACGCTCGGGGGCGACGGCAGCGGCCGGTAACCCTGGCCGGGCGGCTGCAGGCGGGCCGGCCGCCGGAGATCCACCACCACTATGAGGGTCCGGTGATCAGTGGGGATGGCGTCATCATCATGCGCGGCGGCGTGGGTGGATCGGGACGCACTATCCAGGTGCAGAGCGGCATGAATCAGATTCGCATCGAGCGGTCGGGCACGCTGGCGCGCTGTCCGGCGTGTGGTACGGTCGCGGAGGCCGGCGATCGGTGGTGCCGGCAGTGTGGGGAAGCATTGAGATGAGGAAGTCCGCGATGTCCACATCCGGTCGCCTTTTGTGTCCGAACTGCTGTCATCGTAATCCCACTGGCGCCCTGTTCTGCGAGCAGTGCGGCGCTCGGCTACTGTCTTCTGCAGAAGTGCATCGACCGTTGGGCGAACCAAAAGGACAAGGTAGATCTATGGAACAAAGAGCACGCGTGGACATTGTTCTGGCAATCGTAGCCCTGATCGCATCTGTCATCAACCTGCTCATCTGGCTGGTTGCCGTGTTGCAACCCACATCGTTTCCCGAGCCCATGGCCGAACTCGCCGAATCGGCGGTAGGTGTGGTATGGGCAGTCGTCAACCTGAGCATTGCCGTCTACGCCGCCTTTCGGCTGACACGGGAGGCCGGCGCTCCCGGTGCCCCAACCCGACAGGTGACTACCATCGACGAGAGCATGTATGCGCACGTGAGAGATGGGGGTACCGTGATTCAAATTCGAACTGCAAATACAGCAGTGGCTATCCTGGCCGTGATTGGATTGATTGTAGCGCTGATCTGGAGCATATCTCAACGCCCAATCATAATCACACCGTCGATGCCCGCGCCCACCTCCGCACTCGCTCCGGTGTTGCCAACTGATACGTCGGTACCACCAACGAACACGCCGGTTCTGTTGACCGATACGCCAGTCGTGCCAACAGACACTCGGGTTCTACCAACTGATACGCCGGTTCCACCAACGGACATGTCGGTCCGACCAACCGATACGTCAGTGCCGCCAACGCCGACACCGAGTCGGACAAAGGCAGTCACTTCCACGCCCAGACCGATTGCACCAACTCCGAGTCTCTTGCCGGCCCCCACCCTGCTGGCACCAGAAGATGAAGCTAAATTCTCCGGGTGGAATGCGGAGGTGCTATTTAGATGGTCGGACATAGGCCACTTATTGGCGGAGAACGAATACTACGTGCTCATCATCTATCACAAAAAGGGAGCGGATTTTACCTGGACGAAAAACACCTGGTACGACGCCTCGCACGACTCCACGGACGTGAGAGGCGGTAAACAATGGCTTTCTGACCCTGATATTGGGCCAGATCTCAAGTGGCAGGTGGTCGTTGCCCGTTCATCAGCCGGCAACCCGAACTTTGGCGACAACGGTGCAAATCCCACCGGGACCGAGCGCAGTCAGTACAGTGAAACCCATGTCTTCCACTGGTATCCAGAGACATCAGGCCCGCCAACAGTGGTCACCGTACCACCGGTGGTCACCATACCTAGCCCGTAGCCTAGAAATCCTCAATCGAGTGAGGAGAAGGAAATTGATAGCGACCCACAAATGGCTGATGGCAATTTCGGGGACGGTTATCGCCGTGATAGCTTTAGCGCTTATCAACGCGACTTCCACCCCCGCCGCTACGGCTCATCCGCGACCGGAGCTGATAGGGCTTACTTCGTTGCCCGACCTGACCGTACAGCTCGGCGTGGATCCACCACTGCCCCAGCCGGGTCAGGAGGCGATGATCACCGTCACGGTGCTAAACCAGGGATCGGCCCCGGCTCGTGACTTTTGCTCCTACCTGTATGTGGACCCCACCGATGACCCGCCCACCCGCACCACTCCTCCCACCTACGACAATTGCCTTCACGCCCCCCTGCTCCCGAGTCGTAGTTACAGTTGGAGCAAGGCGTACACGTTCACCACGGGCGGCAGGCATCGCCTGTACGCCTGGGTGGATCGGGATAACACGGTGGTCGAAGAGGACGAGAACAACAACCTGGCCTTCCTGGCTATCGGGGGCGGGAGCGAGTGCCAGGTGGACACCTATGAGAAGGATGATACGTGCGGCACCGCCCGCCTCGTAGCGCCTGACGGCGTGCATTACCGCCACACCCTCTGCCCCGTTGGCGACGAAGACTGGATCCGCGTTGACATGGTGCAAGGGCTGGAATACATCATCGCCACCAGTAATGTGGGCACTGATGGCGATACCACGCTCACCCTGTACGACGCTTGCGACGAAGACCCGTTGGCCGGTGATGATCCGGCCCTGGGCCCGAACGCGCAACTGATCTGGACCAGCCCGGCCACCGGTCCGTACTACGTGCGCGTCGCCCATCACGATCCGATCTACGGCCCGGATACCCACTACGATCTGTCAGTACAGGTGCGGTGCACGGGCGATGGCTACGAGCCCGACGATACCTGCCAGACGGCTCGCGAGATCGTGGTCAACGGAGATCCTCAGGCCCATCTCTTCTGCACGCCGGGCGACGAAGACTGGGTACGCTTCCAGGCGACGGCCGGCCTCGACTATCACGTCGGTCTGGAGAATATCGGCCCGGCGGCCCAGCCCAGGCTGGCGCTGTACAGCGC
>CAYYVH010000451.1:0-3114 GCA_964475075.1 uncultured Anaerolineales bacterium
GAGGGAGGCGATTTATTTGGCCAAGTGTGCGGTGGGCCCGCGATGAAGGCGCATGCCCTCTGGGACCGCGCGCGCTCGGATTTGTGCATTTCCACTAGGCGGGGCGAAACGGGCCTATTGCTGTGGGACCATAGCGCCCGGGTCGCGCGGGCCGCACAACGGATTGCCGTGCTCCCGGAGGCGCAAGGCGCACGCTCGCACGTCCGCCCACAAACTGCTCACCAAGGCCCATCAACCGGACCTGTTCTCGCCTCCGATGCGAGACACGGGTGGCGAGCGCTTGGCCGAAATCAACGACGCCCTCCAGGAGCTCAACACGACGGAGCCGCGACAGCACACACACACCGTGCGGCACCAGCGCCACCGCGAGCTCTGCCGCCGTGAGGCTGTGCCACCAGCTCGACGGCCTGCGGCGCGGGGAGTATCTCGAGGAGATCGTCAACAGCGACCCGATCGACATCTGTATCGGAGTGGGGGGCTACCCGGAGAAACACGTTGAGGCCCCCAACCTGAAGACCGACCTCGAGTACTTGAAGCGAAAGGTCGAGGCCGGCGCCGATTACGTGGTGGCGCAGATGTTCTTCGACAACGCTGTGTTTTTCAGGTTCGTCGAAGGCTGTCGCGGCATCGGGCTTACGGTGCCAATCATACCCGGGATCAAGGTGCTCAACAGCGTGCGCCAGCTGACGAGCCTGCCGAAGAACTTCCAAGTCAACCTGCCCGAGGATCTCGTGGACGAAATCACGGCGAATCCAGACCACGTCAAGGAAATCGGGCTGATGTGGGCCGTTCGCCAGTGCGAGGAGCTGATCGCCGCCGAGGCGCCCTGCATCCACTTCTACATCCTAACCGACGCGAGCGCGGTGATCGAGGTGATCAGGGCGCTCGGGTAAGGCTGGTTGCGATCTGCTCTGCACACAGGTTATTGACGCCGCCCACGGGCTGACCTACGATAGACCGATGGAGAGCGCCATGAGCATTGCCGCCGAGTTCGAGAGGCTGGAAGCGCCGCTCGTCGAAGCATGCAGGCGAGTTTATGGCGACCGCTTGGTTTCGCTGATCGTGTTCGGCTCTGCGGGCCGCGGCACGCCAGGGCCCGAGTCGGACTTGGACCTCTTGATCATTGCCGACCCGCTGCCCTGCGGGCGGATTCCCCGGGTGGGGGAGTTCGATGCAGTGGAGGAGCAGATGGCACCGCACGTCCCGAGCAATACGCCCGCGAGGACGCCGACCGCGCAATTGCGGACGCTACGTTCGTGGTGTAGATTGCCACCCAGGTGATCGACCCGGTGGAGGATTGAGCCGGACGGTTTCCCGGTCCTGCCCTGCGTTCAGAAACTGCCCTATTGGGTGGTGGGTCTGCTACGGCGATTCGATGGGCGTTGAGTGCGGCGGTCATGGAACGAATGAGTTTTGAGAGAGCCCAAGCACGTGCTGACAGGGACACGCGCACGCTGGGTGCTGAGTGCCTGCGGCAGGTGCGGCGGGGACCTCTCGAGATGGCGGTGCAGGACTTCGGCGGGTCCTTGAGCAGACTGAAACTCGCCGGTGCCGCGCTGGCGCTGTGGCCGTTCCTCGGCGTCCGGGACGACGAGGAACGGGTCGGTATTTTGCTGCCGCCGGGTCGCGGCGGAACGGTGATGAACCTGGCGGCAGCACTAGCCGGGCGTACCGCCGTCAACCTCAACCACACGATCGGCCAGGCGCAGCTGACGCGCATGTGTGAGGTGGCCGAGTTGCGGACGGTGGTGTCGTCCCGGGTGTACGTGGAGCGGATCGGTCCACTGGAACTACCAGGTCGAACGCTGTATGCCGAGGACCTTCTAGGGAACCTGGGCAAGCTGTCGGTGCTGTGGGCCATGCTGAAGGTCCTACTGCTGCCGGCGAGTTGGCTCGATCGCTCCGAACCCACGCAGGTGGCGGCGCTGGTGTTCTCGTCGGGCTCGATGGGTGAGCCCAAGGGGGTGCAGCTGACGCACCAGCAGATCCTGGCCAACTGTGACGCGGTCATGGAGCACCTGGAGCTACATCCGGGCAAAGACGTCGTGCTGACGCCGCTGCCCCTGTTTCACGTCTTCGGGCTGGGGCCGGGCATGTGGCTGTCGCTCGTGAAAGGCTTCACGATTGCCGCTCAGGCGGACCCCAGGGACGGCCAGGCTCTCGGGAAGCTGGCCGAGGCTACGGAGCCAACGCTTCTGATCAGTGCCCCAACGTTCGTGCGCGGCTACATGCGCCGGGTGAAGCGCAGGCAGTTCGCCAGCCTCCGGTTCGCGGTCGTGGGTGCCGAGGCCTGTCCGCACGAGCTCGTCGAGACCTTCGAGGAGCGTTACGGCGTACCGCTCTACGAAGGCTACGGCACGACGGAGCTGAGCCCGGTCGTGTCGGTGAACAGCCCGGCGGCCAATCGGGTCGGGTCGGTCGGCCGTCCGCTTCCCGGGGTCGAGGTGCTCACGGTCGATCCCCGGACGGAGGAGATCCTCCCCACCGGTGAGAGGGGTTTGCTCGTCGTTCGGTCACCGGCACGGATGTTGGGCTACCTGGGCCAGGATGATCTCTCGCGGAAGGTGTTCGTGCACGGCGGCTACAACACTGGCGACGTGGGGTGGGTGGACGAGGACAGCTTCGTCTACCTCACTGGCCGGTTGGCACGCTTTGCCAAGGTCGGTGGTGAGATGGTGCCGCTGGACAACGTGGAGTCGGCCCTGCAACGTTACCTGGACGAGCATCACGACGGCAACGGGCTGGTGGCGGTCGTGGCGGTTGGGGATTCGCGGCGCGGGGAGCGGTTGGTCGTGCTGCACGATGAGCTGCCCTGCTCCACGGAGGAACTGCTATCGGCTCTGGGAAACCTGCCACCGGTCTTCAAGCCCAAGCGCACGGACGTGTTCCAGGTACAGAACATCCCGCTACTCGGGAGCGGCAAGAGGGACATGGGCGCGACAAAGGAACTGGCGAGACAGTTGACCCGGGAAGCATCCGACAGCGCGGGTTGATGGTAGGGGCGGGCGGCAGAGCTCGGAGATCTGGCTGGGGGGGGTTTTGAGAGCGGGTGCTTCCCCGCTCTCTCGAGCGGACACCACCCCGCGCAGGAGAGGGCGCGCCGACACCCTTCCC
>CAYYVH010000452.1:0-3111 GCA_964475075.1 uncultured Anaerolineales bacterium
TCACCAGGTGGCGGCGCGGCGGCTAGCGCACGTGTGGCGGCGCGACGCCGTATGGCCCACACTGGAGCCGGCCGACGTGCTGGATGTCCAGGGGCGCCTGGTCATGCCCGGCTTCGTGGACGCGCACACGCATCCGGTGTGGGCGGGCGACCGCTCAGCGGAGTTCGAGCTGCGCGTCAAGGGCGCCGGCTATCTGGAGATCATGGCCGCCGGTGGGGGGATAGCCAGCACCGTGAGCGCGACTCGCGCCGCGGACGACGACGAGCTCCTCTCGGCGCTCCTATCCCGCCTGGATAGCTTTGTGTCCTATGGCTCGACCACGGTGGAGGCCAAGACCGGTTACGGACTCTCGCTCGAAGATGAACTGCGCCACCTGGCCGTGCTCGCGGAGGCCGACCGGCGCCATCCGGTGCGGGTTGTGGCCACCTTCTTGGGTGCCCACGCCCTGCCCGGTGAATACTGCGATCGGGCGGACGCCTACGTAGACCTCGTTGTCGATGAGATGCTGCCCGCGGTGGCCAGGTGCAACCCGGGGGTTTTCTGCGACGTATTCTGTGACGACGGCGCGTTCGACTGCCAGCAGACGGAGCGGATTCTCCGTCGGGCACTTGAGCTGGGGTTGCAGCTGAAGGTCCACAGCGACGAGTTTGCGCACCTGGGGTGTACGCGGTTGGCTGCGCGGTTGGGTGCCAAGAGCGCCGATCACCTTGGGGTGACGCCGCCAGCAGAGATGGACGCGCTGGCGGCGAGTGGAACGGTGGCGGTGCTGTTGCCGGGTACGACATTCGGTCTAGGCAGTACGCACTACGCCGACGCACGGCAGTTGGTCTCGCGGGGTGTACCTGTGGCGCTGGGGACCGACTTCAACCCGGGCACGTGCCTGTGTGAGAGCATGCCGTTCATGCTGGCGCTGGCAACGCGGTACCTGCGTCTGTCGCCGGCGGAAGCCGTCGTCGCGGCCACGCGCAATGCGGCCCACGCCAGCGGGATGGGGCGGCAGGCGGGCCGATTAGAGGTCGGATGGCCTGCCGATCTGATCGTGATGGCGAGCTCCGACCATCGGGATCTGGCGTACCGCTTCGGGGGGAACCCCGTGGCAGGGGTGATGATCGGCGGTGAGTGGATCCGGGCGTATTTAGTATAGGACGTAGGCGAAGAGGCTGATGATCATGCTGAGGGCCACCAGCAGGCCCACAACGATCATCACGTTCTCGCTAAAGGTGCGTTTGCGCGAGCGGCTTCGGCGTCGTCGTGCCAAGGGTAGGACCTCCTTTCGGGTCAACGATGCAGCGTGCCGGGAACGCCACATCGCCAAGCTGACTGGATTATAGGAGCGCCCCGCCGGGGGCGCAAGGATGCTCGGCGCACGTGTGGCGCGGGGAGATCGACGAGGCAGGTACCGGGAGGATGATCGAATGGAGATGATCACGGTGCTGGCGGACGTGGGCTCGCTCACCTGCGTGTACTTCGCCATGCTAGCCGTCGGTGTGATGTATGCCCTGGTAATTCTCGTCACCGGTGGCATGCACGATTTCGCCGCGGATTTCGATGTGGGTGCAGACTTCGGCCACGATTTCGGTTTCGGCGGTGGCGACGCGCTGCACGGCTCGGTGGATGTCACGAACGTCAGCCCGGTGACCCTGGCCGGCTTCGTGACTGCTTTCGGTGCGTTCGGATTGATCGCACAGAGCCTGTTTGGCGCATCGGGACCCCTCAGCCTCGTCTGGGCTTCCGTCGGAGGGGTGCTGGTGGGATTGGTGAGTCACCTGGCGTTCATCTACTTCTTCATCAAGCCCCAGGGCTCCAGTGAGGTGACCCGCGTGGACATCGTGGGGGCCACGGCCGATGTGATCACGCCGATCCCTGCCGACAGCGTGGGAGAGATCGCCCTCGTGGCCCAGGGGGCGCGGGTGACCATGACCGCTCGTAGCACAGGGGGAACGGCCATCGCGCGGGGTGCCCTGGTCAAGGTCGAGAACGTCGTCGGCGGCGTGGCGTTGGTGGGACCGTTGCAGTCGGAGCCGGCGGTCGAGGGGACCGACGGGTAGCCGGCGGGAGCCGGACGAAAGGAAGGAAAGGGTATGGCGCAGGTTACAGCAGGTGTTGCCATTATCGGGCTGTTCTTCGTGTTTCTCGTCACCGCGCTGGTCATGGCCCGGCGCTACATCAAGGTTGGGCCCAACGAGGTTCTGGTAATCTCCGGCCGGCGCCGCACGGTGACGGATCCTAGAACGGGCGAGAAGGTCTCGCGGAACTTCCGGGTCGTCAAGGGCGGTGGCACATTTATCATACCGGTGCTTGAGCGGGTCGACGAGCTGCTGCTGGAGCTGATGACGATAGAGGTCGTCACGCCCAAAGTATACACGGTACAGGGCGTATCGGTCACGGTGGATGGTGTGGCGCAGGTCAAGGTGCGCGGCGATGATGTCTCCATCGCGACGGCGGCCGAGCAGTTCCTGTCGAAGAATACGGCCGAGGTCAAGAACGTGGCCTTGCAGACCCTGGAGGGCCATCTACGCGCCATTCTGGGAACCCTGACCGTTGAAGAGGTCTACCGCGACCGTGACGCCTTCGCCCAGAAGGTCCAGGAAGTCGCGGCCGGCGATCTGGCCAACATGGGCTTGCAGATCATCTCCTTCACCATCCGCGATATCCGGGATGAGGAGGGCTACCTGGACAGCTTGGGCAAGGCTCGTACGGCGGAAGTCAAGCGTGACGCGGCCATTGGCGAGGCCAACGCTCAACGCGACGCCCGCATCCAGGCGGCGATCGCCATGCAGGCGGCGCGGGAAGCCGAGCTCGAAGCCGAGACGCACATTGCGGAGGCGGACAAAGGCTTCAAGGTCCAGAAGGCGCGCTACGACGCCGAGGTGAACAAGGAGAATGCCGAAGCCGAGCTGGCCTACACGTTGCAGCAGAACATCGTGAATCAGACAGTCAGGGCCGAGGCGCTCCAGGTCGAGGTGATCGAGAAGCAGAAGAGGGTCGAGGTGCAGGAGCAGGAAATCCTGCGTCGTGAGAAGGAGCTGGAGGCGACGGTCCGCAAGCCGGCTGAGGCGAAGCAATACGAGATCGGGACGGTAGCCACGGCGGGCGGGTTACGGCTAGAGC
>CAYYVH010000453.1:0-3102 GCA_964475075.1 uncultured Anaerolineales bacterium
GCGCGTGGTGGCGGGCGCTCACACCACAAGGCTATGCCTTTCTCATCTCGCGCGGCACACCCCACCGGCGGGTCAACCAGCACCTGTGCTCGCAGGACGGACTCTACGCCCGCCACGGCGTTCCACTCCGCTGCGCACTCCGGGCACGCGTCAAGATGCTCCCGGAGGCGGCGTTTGTCATCGTCGTCCAGTTGCTCCAGCATCAGCTCGCGGGCATCATTGCAGCGCATGGGCTTCTTTCTCCCTTCGCAGTTGCAGTTGGCGTAGCCCGGCGTCCGTCACCTGCCGCGCGACCGGTCGCGTGACCATTATCCGACGCGATCAATGTCGCCATCTGGCGGCGGGCGCGGTGCAGGCGGCTCTTGACTGCCGACTCGGAGTCACCCAGAACCTCCGCGATCTCGGCGTATCCCAGGTCGTGCCAGTATCTCAGTATCAGGACCAGTCGGTAGTCGGTCGGAAGGCCTGCCAGCAAGCCCGCAACTCTATCCGCCTCGTCGGCATCCTCGGCCGCACGCTGCGGATCCACGGTTTCGACGGGTACCCACCGCCACGGCGGCAGCACGTCCAGCGAGACTGCCTGAATGCGCCGCCGCCTGAGCCTGTCGATGCAGTGGTGCGCCGCAACCGCGAGCAACCACGTTGAGAATGGCCTGCTCGGATCGTACGCACGCAATGAGCGATACGCCTTCAGGAACACCTCCTGCGCGGCATCCTCCGCATCACGCGAATTGCCTAGCATCCGGCTCGCCAGGCTATAGACGGGCCGTTGATAGCGCTCCACCAGCTGTGCGAAAGCACCGTGATCGCCCTGGCGCGCAGCCTCCACGCAGGCTCGGTCGGTGGTCATGGCCATGAAACCTCCTCACAAGGGCCACCAACGCGGGTATACGAACGCTGCCCGCCGCGGGTTGCACGATGCGCCGGGCGTTTGGTGGTGTGCTGCCACGGGCCTAGAATCCTGGAACATGGAGGTGGCCATGCCGGCTGAAGGCACGATAGTGGACTACCCTGGCACGTACGGCGGACCGGCGTCGCGGGATGAGATTCTTCGTGTGCTCAAGGAAGCCCTCGCGCTTGTGGAGAATACGGCTGCCCACGCCGAGCTGGTCTGTGCCGGCCTCCGCATCGAGGTGCTCCACGGCAGCGTCCCGCCGGCGGGAGTGTAACACGCCCGCGTTCTCGTCGGCTCGCCCCGTCGCCCACATGTCACACCGCTCCTACGGAGCGCCAACCGTTGCGGCAGCGAAATCGCTCTCGTACGCCCTAAAGAGATCATCCCAGTCCTCGATCGGAATGTTGCCGGCGACCGAGCGTCCGTTGATCACGAATGTCGGCGTTCCTTCGAAACCACTATCGAGCGCCGCCTGCGTCGAGGCCGTCACCTTGTCCCCATACTGCCCTGACGCAAGGCAGTCCTCGAAGGCCTCCCCAGCCAGGCCCAGCTGTTCCGCGAGCGACCTGAGATTCTCGCCGCTGAAGGCGCCCCCGGTATCGGCCGACTGCGCCTCGAAAAGCGCCTCGTGGAAGGCCCAGAAGCGGCCCTGTTCCCCGGCACAGTGGGCGGCCTCGGCGGCGCGGTTCGACTCTGGTCCGAGTATGGCGAAATCCTTGAACATCACCTGGACGAAGCCCCGCGCCACCCAGGTCTCCCTCAGCCAAGGCATGACCCCCGTGGCGAACGCCCGGCAGTTCCCACACTGATAGTCACCATACTCGACGATCGTCACCGGCGCCGAAGGTGATCCGATGGCGGGAACACCATCTGCTGTCTGCCAGGAGCCGTCATCGGGCAACGCACCAGTTGTACCCGCGGCAGTCGGAGTCCCAGACGCTGGCGAGGGCCCGGATCTATCCGGCAAGACGGGTGGTGTCCCCCGCAGCAGCCACCAGCCAGCCAGCGTCACCGCGCCGACCACTGCCAACCCAACAATCAGTCCGCGTAGACCGATCTCGACTTGGGTACCGGTATCACCTCGAGATCGCCCGCGATTCCTGCGTTGCTTTTTCCTGGCCAATTGGCTCACTCCTCAGTTGGCATCAGAACGTCTCACCGGGCCGCGCAGTGCCATTGGCACCGGCGTCAGCCAGGCCCATGATAGTAGGCACCGCCGCACCAACCGCCAAGTTGTCCAGCCACAGCCGGCTAGGGTCATGATCGTCCGGCTGGTATAGGTTCAGGATCACTCTTACGCGTTGCCCTGCCCACAGGGACAGGTCAAACCAGCGGTGCGTCCACCGCTCGGCCGGCTCGCGAACGCCCTCCTCACCAGTCAGGTATGAGGCGGGCAGCGCCGGATCATCTAACGCCACCACGATAACCTCAAGCCTGTCCAAATGCTCACATGTCCCGAGATCACACGTTGTCATACTGTCAAAGCGGTACTCAAAGGAGAGGGTCGGTGCGGCCGCCGATAGCAGCAACTCCTGCGACATCGTGCTGTTCCCGCCGCCCCCAAGTTCCGGTTGGCCGACGAAGTCGGTCCCCAGAACGACCGCGCCCGACCCGGACAACGCGTCCGCCGATCCCTGAGGAAGGGTGCTTCCCGAGAGTAGCCAGCCATCCAAGCCGGCTTCGAATCCGCCGTTTGCGACCAGGTTGGGTGCCGCAACGAGGTACAGGTCTGCGCTCAGGTCGAGGTCCTGGGGAGGGAAGGTCACGAAGCCTGGCGCTTCGGCCCAGGCAACAGCCCGCTCCGGCGGCGGCGCGATGCACACCGAAACGTCGGCCGAGCCCTGGAACGTGCGCCCTTGGCCGTGGCCGGTGCCGAAAGCACGCAGCCACCAGCGGACGTCCTCGCCCGTGAGGGGGCTCCCGCGTCCGTCGCGGATCCGAGGCGCATACCGCCGGCATGTCGGCGTCGCACCGGGTAGGCTCGATCCGGGACGAGGGTAACCCCGACCCACCAATGGGAGGAGGATCCGCTGTTCGGGCGGTGCAGTGCTCGGCGGGGAATCGGGTGAAGCGGTCGGGGCAGGGGCAGTGGCCGTGGTCGTCACCTCCACCGTCGGTGTGGCGGTTTGGGGCGGACCGATCGGTGCCGGCGCGGTCGATCCCGGCCGCGAGGTGGGTGGCGCGGTGGCGGGGCTCGTCGCCATTCG
>CAYYVH010000454.1:0-3100 GCA_964475075.1 uncultured Anaerolineales bacterium
GATCGCCAAGAAGCTCGGGATCGAGAGCAATGTCTCGACCCTTGCGGCCACGGCCCCTTCCTACATCGAAGACCGGATCGTGGGCCCGAGCACCGTTCCCTGCTACGTGGGATACTACTTCACCTTCGTGCTGGCGAACGGCTCGGTCCTTCCGTGTTGCCAGTGCTCCACGCCGGTGGGACGCGTGACCGAAAACCAGGGCTTCGCCGACGTCTGGGCGTCGGAGAACTACCGGACGTTCCGGGAGGCCGCGAAGAAGCTGCCCGTGCCCAACGAGTTGCTCGAGGGCTGCGAGTGTGACCGCTGCATGCTGCGGCCCCGCAACATCTCGCTGCACAACATGCTTCACCCCTGGGATTCGATCGAGGCCGACAAGGAACAGCTGTTCAGCGTGCGCGACCTCATTCGCATGAAGAAGAAGCATCGCTCCTGAGATCGCCCTCCAGCCCGCGTCGGCTCGGCCAAAGGATCGAAGCGTCCCCGTGACGGTCTGGTTCAACATCGTTCTCGGTTCCGTGTGGGTCCTCGGCGGCCTGACCCTGCTCTCGTCGGTGCTTCGGCTCGCGGTCCGGGCCGACCGCTTCGCCACCAACGTGGCGATGTCCGAGTCGACGTCGCTCAAGCTCGCGCTTCTCGCGGCGTGCGGCGTCGCGGGTCTCATCGGCCTTGGATTCGGCGTCTGGACCTTCGCGAAGCGGCGCTCCCGGGCGACGTTCCAGCTCAACCTGGCGCTGGTCGTTTCCGCCGTCTTGGCCCTGGGGGTCCTGGAAGCCGTGGCGCGCGTGTCGATCGCCCGTGGCTGGGCGCCCTTCAATGACGAGAGGCTCTACGCCAACCGGCTGTGTCGCGAAGACTACTGGAGGCTCCGGGCAGCGCGCCTCGGCATCGAGACCCCCCCCGAGCGCTACCACCCCGTGCTGGGCTGGACCGCGCCCCGTTGGCGGAGCCCGCTCAGCCGTCCGCCGGCATTCCCTACGTGATCGTCGGCGGGCAGCTGGTGGTGCGGGACGGAGCGTTGGTGGAGGGCGTGATGCCCGGGGTGGCGATCCGGCGGAGGCCGGTGAGCTGACCGCCCTCGGAGCCGGTCACCCGGTTCCGGTCACCTGAGCCGCCACCCTCTTGCCACGGGCCACCAGGCCGATCCGTCTTACCCGGCCTTCCGGAACACGAGGGACAGAACGGTCACGGTGCCGCAGGCCAGGAGGCTCGCCACCATGCCCCAGAGCAGATACCAGTCCTGCTGGAAGTAGCCGTGCAGGATGCCGGTGACCTGCAGGATCGAGAAGCCCGCGAAGGTGAAGGTGGAGACCCCCTCCGAGCTGCGCGCGCGCACGATCTTCACGGCCTGGATGACGAACAGCCCGGCGTTGGCCATCAGGCCCAGGCTGAAGATCAGCCCCACGATCTCCTTCATCACTTCCTCCCTGTGGTGGGGTCCGGTCGCCGTTACGGCTTCGCCGGTGTGGTGGGAACCTCCGCCCCGCTGCCGAAGAACTTCTGCACGGTGTCCTCCGACGCGGGCGACGACATCAGACTAACACCCCACATCAGCGTCGCGCTCGCGAGCACACCCGCCTCGGCCGGATCCAGGCCCAGGAAGTAGGGCGTGCCCAGCCGCGACCAGATCAGACAGGCCGCCATGCCCCCGAGCATGGAGGCGAGGGCGCCGGCCCGCGTCGCGCGCCGCCAGTTGAGGCCCACGACGACGGGGATGAAGAGGAAGCTCACCATCAGCTTCGCAGCCCAGATGACGATGAAGTTCACGAGGTCGAACTGGCGGAGCGCCAGCGCGACGGGGATGGCGCTGAACGTCAGAACGGCCAGCCGGCCGGCCCGCACCTTCGCCTGCTCGCTCGCCCCGGGGCGGAGCAACTCCGCGTACAGATCGTGGGACACGGCGGATGCCACGGTCAGAAGGATCGCGCCGCCCGTGCGCGTGAAGGTCACGACCGCCGCGAGCAGAACCGGGATGCCGATCCAGGGGGGCAGCACGCTCATGCCGAGCACGGGCGTGGCGAGGTCCGGGTCGGGCAACTCGGGCATCGCCACGCGCATGGAAAGGCCGAAGAGCAGCACGCCGATGCCCACGAAAGCCTGGAAGAGAAAGGAGTAGCCGATGGCGAGCCGGGTCGTGCGCCGGCTCTGCATGGAGTAGATCGCGGCGATCTCGTACGGCGAGGCCGCGAGTCCCAGACCGATCGCCATGGAGATTGCGATCAACTGGCGCCAACCGAACCAGTTGGCGCTGAGGCGGGGGTCGAGCGCGGTCAGCGCTTCTCCCATCGTCTCGAGCCCGCCCACGTGCGCCAGCAGGTACGGCACGGCGACGGCGTAGCTGCCCAGCAGAAGCACGGCCTTGAACATGCCCACGTAGGCGTTGGAGTACATGCCTCCGAGCACGGTATAGGCGGTCGTGATACCCGCGACGAGGAGGACGGCGTGGGCGTACGTCATGCCACCCACCAGGCCGAAAAGCAGGCCGCCCGCCTGGTACTGCGCAGAGAGCATGACCGCGTACACGACCAGGATGAACAGGGCGGCGACGGCCCGCGTGGCCTTGCTCTCGAAGCGGACCGCGAAGAAGTCGGGCAGCGTGAGCCCCTTGAGGCGCCGGATGCGGGGCGCCACGAAGAGCGCGGCGACGACCCACCCCACCCAGACGAGCGGCCAGGTCCAGGCGTAGCTGATGCCGGAGAAATAGTGGAACCCCACCATGCCGATGGTGGCACCGGCGCTGACCTGGTTGGCCATCAGCGTCGCGCCGCCGATGATCGGTCCCAGGCTACGTCCGGCGGCGAAGAACCCCTCCTCCGTGGAGGCGCGCCGGTAGTTGTACAGGCCGATGCCGCATACGAGCACGAGATAGGCGCCCACCGCCAGGTAGAAGGCGGTCAGATGCGTGCCCGTCATCCGGCGTCCTGGGCGGAGCGCCGCGCCCAGGTGAGGTAGATGGGCACCCAGGCGACCATGATCCCCACCAGCAGGAAGAAGCGCCAGATCAGGCCTCCGCTGTCACCCGACGGCTCGGCCGGCGGCATGCAATCGCCTCCCGAGCCCCGGTCCCCGTCACCAAGGGACACGCCGAGGAACGATGGAACCC
>CAYYVH010000455.1:0-3092 GCA_964475075.1 uncultured Anaerolineales bacterium
GCCGGATGCAGCGGTGGCCGAATTGCCGGGATTATTTGTTGACACGCCCTTACTCGTGTACTTCGGCCAAGGTCGGCACCTCGAGCGGTGGCTGGTCAGGGTCACCGGTGTGCAGTACGACCGAGTGGTTGTGTTCACCGAGGGTGCCGTGGTGGCGGGGGTCGAAGAATACCGTCCACTGGGCAACATCGCCTGCCTGCAAATCTGTAACCGAGACCTCGGTTGTCAGGCAGCATCAAGTCGGCTCCACACTGTCGATGTGCAGCGGGTCGGTGCCGGTGTTAGCGATTTCAATCGTCCGCGAGACGATCCCCCGGCTCATGACCACGTCCCCGAAGTCGAACTCCTGGCTCGACAGCGCCAGGACGGTTGGTCCAGTGCCGCCCGAGAAATCGGCACTACCGGGCGTGCCCAGCTCAGTTCCAGTCGGCTGCATATCACGCTGCTCTTGAGCCGAGGCTGGCGCTGCCTCCTCGGATTGTGGAGCAATGGCGGGCAGCCTGCCGCAGGCGGTCAGGAACAGACCCAGTAGGATCGGGACACAGATTTCGATCAGCCTTTTCATCGTTCGTCCCCCTTACTCGCAGAACATTCGGACGGCCCCTAGGCAGCCAGCGTAGCCGGCACGTGCGACAGTCGGGTAACGCAAGCATGAAGATTCCGTGAAGGTCGGGTGTGCTGACCGAAGGGCACGGCATGCGTGTTAGACGTGCGCGATTGCCCTTTGGGGGCGACGGGAAGGTGAAGGTGCATCCCTCATCCGAGACCGCCGATCTTGCGGACCGTTCGAGCCCGGTTTACCACCTCACCGTCATCAAACTTTCACACTACCTTCAAGTGGTTGTCATCCTCGTCCATTACGGTTGTGGATGCCCACGCGTGTAAGGTTGCAGATGGCGTAGACGCGTGTGGACGAATCCAGTTCGGAAAGTGACGAGTTTGGAGATTCCTGTGAGCAAGAAGGCCCGTCGAACGGGGAGGAAGAGCCGAAACAAGCGCCGCGCACCCTGGCCGTGGCTGATCGTTGGAGGCGCAGCGGTGCTGTTGATCGGCGGGGTGGTTGTGCAACAACCTTGGACCGAGGCCGCGCCGCCGGCGACACCCGAGGTCTACGGCGCACCCCGGTTGGTGGTCGATCAGCCGGTGATCGACGAGGGGTATAACAAGCTGAACGTACCTGTGCGCACGACGTTCCATCTCACCAACGTCGGCGATCAACCGCTTGAGATCCTCGACGAGCCGCAGGTGAAGCTGATCGAGGGCTGTTGACCGCCTAAGGCTGTCGTCAGTTCGACGACAATCAAACCGGGACGGACGGCCACTCTGAGAATGGACTACTCGATGCACGCCGGAATGGATGGCCCGCACGAGTTCCAGATCCAACTGCGCACCAACGACCCGGCGAATCCGGCACCGGTGCTCGTCGCAAAATCAGACTGGGGCCCGTGACGACCGGCCGACGATTGAGAAAGGGAGTATTGAGATGACAAACCACGAATCAGGCACTAGCAGCGGCGGGTTGGTCGCCATCGAGATGAGCAGGGGTGCCAAACGCACGCTCCTCCTGTTGACCTTTCTTGGAGCGGTCATCGTGGTACTCGGCCTCGGTTGGCAGCTCGGGAGGCGACCGCGTGTGGATGCCGCGCCATCCGCAGCGCAGGCACCGGTCGCCCCGGAACAACCCCAAGCAGCGGCTCCCGTTGCACCGGCTGCCCCGGTGCAGGACTTCGTGAGCCGGCCGGCGGGCATTGACGTGCCCATCGGGGACAATCCACGCCTGGCGTTGCCCGAGCTGGTCGCTGCGGGTTACACCATTGACTTCGGCGAAGCACCAGTCGCTGACGGGCCGGTTAGCGCGTCGGTCGTGCTGCGCAACGACGGCGTCAAGGACCTCATGATCACGGACGTCCAGGCCAACTGCAGCTGCACGTCGGCCTACGTAAAGCTGACGGTGGTGCCGCCCGGTGGTGAGACGCAACTGGTGGTGACGCACGATCCCGAGGTGATGATGGCCCACGGGTCCACCGACGTCAACCACCAGCTCACGATCGCCTCCAACGACCCCGCGGCACCGCAGGTCGCCGTTGACCTGAGGGGCACAATAATCCCGTAGGCCGACGTTGGCTCGTACACGATTTCGCGAATCCCACCCCGCACCCAGGCTCCACCAGTGCCGGATGGACTGGAATAAGGCCGATAGCCCACGATAGAATAGACGGACGACTCCTGGTTAGCTATACTCGCTCGGCCCACGAACCGCTGCATCCCTGAAAGGAAGAGTGATCCATGCCTGCACGACGTGTGCGACTCGTAGTGGCTGCCTTCGCCGGTTTGGCCTTGTTGCTGGCAGCCTGCGGCGGGCAGCCGTCCGACACCACCCCGGATGCCGCCGCGAACAAGAACGCCGACGGTTATGTCGACATCACTGTCGAGCAGTTGGCCGACATGATGCCGGCCAAGGACTTCACGCTCGTCAACGTCCACGTGCCGCACGATGGGGACATACCCAACACCGACGTCTCCATCCCCTTCGATGAGATCGCGGACCACCTCGATCAGCTGCCGGACGACAAGGACGCCTCGATCGTCCTTTACTGCCGCAGCGGCAGCATGAGCACCGAAGCGGCCCAGACCTTGGCCGGTTTGGGCTACACGAACGTACTGGAGCTGGACGGGGGCTTCAATGCCTGGCGGGATGCGGGGAACGAGATGGTGGAGCAGTAATGGGGCCGGCTTCTTGAATTACGCGAACGGAGGACCACTTGTGACTGGAATTGAATCCGATAATATTCCTGGCCCCGAAGAGTCCGCATCACCGGAGAGTCTGGGGCCCACGGACACCGGCGAGGACACGAACACGTCCCCGCCGGCGCCGGGCACGCGCATCCGGATCACGGCCACCCCCATCGTGGGGCTGGCCATGTTGGTGATCGGACTGTTAGTCGGCTACTACGCCCGACCCCTGCTGGCTCCGGCCATCGGGCCTGCACCGGGCGAGGAATCCGCTGCCCACCCCGCCGGGCAGCGCGCGGCCGAGGAGGGCGCGACTGCGAACGCCCCCCCGGCGCGTCGCGGCGCGGCACACTCCGAGG
>CAYYVH010000456.1:0-3084 GCA_964475075.1 uncultured Anaerolineales bacterium
CTCGGTGCAGGCCCGCCCAGTCCGCTCCCGCTGCGCCGTGATCGACCGAGCCGAGCGCCGTTCCGTCCGGCAACCCGATGCGGTAGATCCGCCGGTCGTGCAGGTTCGTCACGAAGAGCGTCGACCCGTCGCCGTCGATCTCGATGTCAGCCAGGCCGGTCTTTCCGACCCACTTCGCTGCCGGCTCGTCGTCGGAGTCCGCGTACCCGTGTCTGTCGGGACCCGCAGGGAGCTCGACCAAAGGGCGCACGCTTTCTGTGGCCAAGTCGATCTCGTAGATCTGCCCTGGCCCCGCCGACCATAGGACCGTGCTCCGCTTGTGGTAAGCAGCCGCGTAGAGTCGCCCACGCTCGGCATCGTAGGCCAGGCCATAGACCGCTCCTACCTGGCTGTGGTCCGCCAGCACGATGCGCGGTAGCGGGCTATCGCCCTCGGAGTCTCGAAACGCCACGATAGCCGGGTCATCAGCCCACGCCCGGCCGCCTCCGGTGTACGCGAAGCTCGTCGTCGCGAAGAAAGGGTTGAAGGTGCCGCACGAGTCGCGGACAGTGTCGATCGGGAGCTGTGCGGCAGTAGTGCGCCGGTGGGGTTGAATGAAAACGGGGACCGCAGCCGAATTCCTGACGGCGCCGCCGAAGGCAAGGCTCGCCAGCGCGAGCAGCGTTACGGCCCAGACGCTGTATCGCATGGACCACCTCCGGGCGCTCATTCAGGAACCGGAGCGCAGCAAGACTGTGTCCCGTCCGTCGTGTGGCTGTGCACCGAGACCGGAATCAAAAATACAGCATCATGGCAACGACACGCAACTGCGGCGTCTGCGCTTCGTCGAGATCTGCACGAGCGCGGCGAGTGGGCAAGGTCGCACTAGGCCCCTTCCGTCGAGTATAAGAAACAGGCATGGGATTCCTTTCTTCGGCCCCTCAGCTCGTCGTGAATGATGGGCCCGGGTGTGCGTGCGATGCCGAGAACGGAGTCGATATGGGTTGAAGGAAGGACATGCATCTCCCAGAGCTGCGCCGCAGGCCCCGCAACTGCCGAGTCTCCGGTGAGTACCCGCGATTTGGCGTCCGGATGCGCTTTGCTCATCCCGGATCTGGCGCGGATAATCCGGGAGGATCTGTGAACCTGAACCTTGCGGTTGACCCGTGGCGCCGTACGCCCCTGTCGGGTCCACGCCGCAGGCGGCCATTTCTCACCATTGACTCAGACGCACCACGCGTCGTCGAGGCCACCGCCGCACGAACGGTCGGCTACCGCCCTCTGGTTCGGCAGTTGCCGGCTAGCGGAAGTCGAGTATTTGACGCCCATTTTGACGCCCATTGGGGCGACAACCGGCGACATGCGATGACAGCACGCGTCACGAAGAATGCTGATACGACGGGCTGAACGACGTGTTGCGACATCCAGCGACAGCCGGCGAAAAGCCCTGAGAAGGACTTAAACTCCGCTGAGGGTACGCCCTCGTGTGGGTTCGACTCCCACCCGCCCCATGTTGGTATTACTGGATAGTTGGGGGGTTGGCTGTTTCCCTGGCAGACCTCAAAACGGGCGTTTGACGGCAGTTTTGCCGGCAATTGGTGGAAGGTGACGGCAGATCACCGAATCGCCTGCCTCGCCTGGGGTCAGCCCATTCCACACGAGTCCATTTGGACACGCAGCTCTGAGCTTTAGTCCCGCTGAGGGCGGCGCCCCCCTGAGGCTCCCCCCAGAAGTCAGAAACCCATCGGATACGGAGGGGCGTGAGGGGCGACCACGACCCGAAAGCCCAGGTTGTTGTTCCGGTTGTTCGGTTCGTTCCTGTTACGACAGGCGCAGCGGGCGTTCCTCTGATTGTTGTTCCAGGAGCCGCCGCGCACAACGTCCGGCCCGGCCCCCGAGCAACGGCTCCGCCCCCTCAGGGCGAGGGCCGGTTCTCGCGTTCCTTGCGTTGCCAGCCGCCCAACAGCCGCCCTACTTCGTCGACCATTCGGCTGACATGCTCATATTGTGCCATGCTCAACCATGTCATGTCCATGCTGAGACGGAGATAGAATCGCAGCTTGGCCAGCTCCAGGTCGGCTCGGCGCAAGCTGTCGGTACGTGAAGGACCCGTCGCCAGACCTGCCTCAAGCAGCGTCTCCTGCAACTCGAATGCGGTCTGTTGGATGCGCTGTGCGAGGACGAACCGCTGGCTCCGGGGGAAGCGTTCGGTCGCGTGCAGCAACCACTGCAGCAGGTCGTACGTCCGCGCGAATATGGGCGATTCCCTCATGGGTCGGTCAGCCGCTGGGGCCGACGGATGGGCGTGGCGCAGAGGATGGCTCGCCGGAGGCCGTAGCAGTCGCCGTAGCGTGTGTGGTTCACCCAGCCCTGTACGTGTGCATCCAACTCCTCGAAGCCTAACCTACCGCTTCCGTATTCCTCGACTAGCCGCACAAACCGGCGGCGGGCATAGACGGCCTTGTGCCGTCGCAGGCGCCGATGGTCCGGAAACACGGTGAAACCGAGGAAGGAGACTCCTTCAGTCACTGGGCGTGGATGACAGCGCCGCTCGTGCATTGTGACGCGTAGCTCCCCGAGCTTCTCCACAACGAGATTCCGCCAATCTTGGAGCTGCCGGGCGTCTTCCGCGAAGAGAAGAAAGTCATCAACGTACCTGAGATAGGCACGGCACATCAGTTGACGCTTGACGAAGTGGTCCAGTTCATTCAGGAACACATTGGCCCAGAACTGCGACGTGAGGTTGCCGATCGGCAGACCACGCGGGCGGTCGACGGCCAGTAGATCGTCGCCGGGGAACCAGATCATGTCATACTCCCTGCACAGGACACCCGCCCCGCTGGCCAGGATCTGGTCTATCAACCACAGCACATCACGATCCCCAATGCGCCGCGCGATGATGTGGCGCAGAACCGCATGGTCGATGCTCGGAAAGAACTGGCGAACGTCGCATGGCAGCACGTACCGACAGCGGCGCATGAAATGCGTGCAACGATCGAGGGCGCGGTGGGTGCCTTTCCCCAGGCGGTTGGCGTAGCTGTCGTGGATGAAGCCGCGCTCGAAGATAGGCTCCATCCCGTTGGACAGAGCGGGGTGGCCGCACCG
>CAYYVH010000457.1:0-3058 GCA_964475075.1 uncultured Anaerolineales bacterium
AAGAACGCCGCGCCCGCGGCGAGCTTGCACTGACGATCGAGGCGTGGAGAGCACAACTTTCGGCCCGCACCGAACGTGCCGACACCACGGATGAAACCAGTGGTGGATGAAGATGATCCACAACGCCGTGACAGAGGCAATGCTGAGCGTATGGTGCCCCACCTGCCAGGCGTCCCCCGGACAGCCGTGCCGAAGCAGGCGCACGTTGATAGAGTACGTATCTTGCGGCTTCGTGCACCGGAGCCGTATTGACGCGGCATCGGCGACTCACCCTGAGTGTTTCCAAACGAAATCGTGATCACCATGACGAGTGAACCGACACCCCTGCGACGCGACACAGAACCAGCGCCGAAGTGCGACGGTAAGCGGAAGCCGCGGGCAATCTGTGCGTGGTGCCGCTGGCGCGGGCTACACGCAGATGAGGATGTGCCTTGGCGGAGAAGATGACGGAGCGATCCTCGATGAAGACGAGATGCCCAAACAGATTTCCGCTCGACCGCATGGCGATCACTCGCCAGGCGTGCGACCTCTGCGGACGCACGGTTGCACATGGTCCCGCTGGGCGTCCGTACCGGCACAAGCATCCCAGAGGTACGTGGTGTGTCGGGGACGACGACGACCGCCTATTTGCGAGACTGGCCCGAGCCGAGCGGGAGCGCGAGGAGGTTACGGATCCATGACGGAACGATCCATGCGGCGGCATCCAGAGCGTGACCTGAGCTACATCCCTCGGGTGCACATCGACGCGACGACCAGCCATGCGAGCTGCCGGGAGTGCTGCAACGGTGACCGCCCATGCGATGATGAGTCCCACTGGCGACGAGGAGCCATGGCCACCGCCCTCGACCGCTGCCCGTGGTGCGATGGGACAGCACACCCAAATCTGGTAGCGCGCGGGCGCCTGTCTGACGACCGCGCCTTGGAGGTACCGAAACGTGACAAAACGTGACCAGGAGAAGACGGCCATGACATGGAGAAAATGCAGGAAGAAACCGATCGTAGTCGAAGCCAGGGAGGCAGTCCCGGGAGAGTATGTCGAGACTCGCGAAGGGCTCCTCGTTGCGTCGGATGGTGATCTCATCATCCGAGGCGTCGAAGGCGAGGTGTATCCCATCGGCCGCAACATCTTCGAGAAGACGTACGACTGGGTGGATTGATGAAGAAACGTGACCAACGGCTGACCTTCATCCAGTGCCAGGCCGAGCACATCGGGCTGGTCGAGCCCGACATGAGCCCCGAGGAGCAGGAGGCGCTACGCGCGATGGAGGTGGCCGAGGCTGAATGGATTGCCGGGGCCGCAAAGCACTGCCGCTGCGCCGACCTATGGAAGCCGTGTGAGGGCGTGCTTGCGGGCGGACTCTGTGACGAGCTGGACGACGACAGGGACGACATGGCCGGCGAAATAGACGACATGGTGCGCGGAGTGGCCATGGCCGGAGAGGATGACGGGATCCAATGACCACAAAGCGTGACCACAACGCAGAGTGGTCGGACGACTATGTGAGGGAGCTCGAGGCCGGCTGCGAGGAGCGGGACCGCTTGGCCGCGGCGCTGCGGGAGCTGAGGCGGCGAATAGGACGCCACGATAATCACGCCGGGAGACTGGTCTGCCAGATGGTCGATGCCGCTCTCGCCGACGGCCACACTGACAGCGAAGATGGGGGGGTAGCATGACTGGTATGAAGCGAAAAAAAGACCGCGAGTATCAGCGCCGTAGGCGGGAGAAGATGCGCAATGCCTGACCCCACCGATGCAATGCGCCGAGCGGCCACGGAGTGGACTCACAAACACTGCCGTCGCAAGCCCGGAATCAAGGCCGCCCACCTAGCCGGCCAGCAACAAGGGCGAGCCGATGCGGTGGAGAAGATCGAGGCGCTAATCGCCAAGATGGCCAGCGAGATTCAGGCCAAGCTGGACAGGGGAAAGGGTACCTGGCCGAATGACGACTACATCAAAGACGAAATCTGGCACCAATGGCAGGGGGAGTTGTTCGCATTGCATGTCCTCGCCAACGCCATCGCCCGCGGGGAGTGGCTCCCACCAGACAAGGCATTCCGAAGGCATTCCGAAGGCATTCCGAAGGCATTCCGAAGTGACTCAGCGTTTAACAGCCGACGAGGTTAACAGCATGGACACGGACATCTACCGAGCGGCCCGTCTTGCATACCGACTTGGGCGGCAGGATCAGCAACGAATCCTTGAGGTTAGGCTGCGCAAGCACTTCGACTCGGACGTGCAGTCGAAGCAGTTACGCGAGTTGGCCGAGGGCATGACGGACGAGCTGGTGGACTTCCACGCCATCGTCCGTGCGGCCGAAAAAGATTCAACCCCGGTTAACAGCCCTGAGACCGCCGATGCGGGGGATGGCTTATTTAACGGACTGGCCTACCGAGAGACGCTGACTCATGCGTCGGGAATGGCTGATCAGCTTGGCGACGGCTCGTGGGCGAAGTGGCTGCAAGAGCAGGCCGATGAAGTGGCAGCGACGCTTGATGAGATGCGCGGCCATCTGGAGGCGAAGCACGCCCACGATCCTAAGGCGGATAAGTGATGGACACCGCGACCCTCGACGACCTGCTCGCAAAGCTGGACGAATTGACCGCAGCGATCCAGGCGCTCGAAGGCATCGACCGGATCGAAAAGGAGGCGCGCCTCCTGGACTGGCGCCGCGGCATAGAGCTGCGCGAGCAGAACGCGGATGCTCAGGAGCGCATCGCCCGGGCCATCGAGGCCGGTGTGGCCCGGCTGCTCGGGGTTGTCCCGCCTACCACCAGCGAGGAGACGGGAGAATGAGATCCTGGCCCCATGCCTATCCCTGCATCTGTGGACGGGTGATCCCGGCCGGTGAGCAGTGCCAGGTCTGCATTGCCACCGCAGAAGATCTGCGCCGCGTACTGGAGGCCGAGCGCGATGCCAGACGCAGAGCAGAGGTGCAATTAGCTAGAGAACGCCGCACTACAGACCTCGCGCTAGATGCGTTCGAGGAGATGAGACGGCTACGGAATGAGGCGCTGGGGAGTCGTGCGCTGTGTACCTCTCACGACTTTCAGATCATGGA
>CAYYVH010000458.1:0-3052 GCA_964475075.1 uncultured Anaerolineales bacterium
AGCCGGTGTCGGGGTTGTCGGCCAGCCCGTAGCCCTCGGGGGCGTCGTGGGTCAGGAGCACGTCTACACTGCCCGGCGATAGCTTCATCAGGCGGCGCACATCGTTGGCGTGGATGTAGCGGTTGCCGAAGTACTTGTAGTGGTGCGGCCTGACCGGCACGCGCAGGTGGATGCCGCCCAGGCCCGCGATCCGCAGCCTGACTCCCTCGCCCGCCCACGTGTACGTTAAACCACTGCCCAGGTAGAACAGATTGCCGCTGTAGTCCACCGACTCGTTCCGGTGGGACAGCAGGAAGTCGAAATCCTCGTGGTTGCCGTGGATGAAGACGGTGAAGATAGGGGCATCCTTCCGGCCCTCCACGTAGTCACGGCCACCCAGCTCGGTGGCGTCGCGCTCGGCGAAGCGCCGCGTGGCCCGGTCCAGCGTGCTGTCGTCGCGCCAGACCCCCAGGTCGCCGATCTGAAGCACCAACCTGATGCGCTGGCCCTGGGCTATCTCCCACCACTGGCAGAGCTGGTACATCCCATCCAGTTGTCCGTGCACATCACCGAAGACGGCAACAACCAACCTCGTCCTCCCAGTCTAATGCGGCTCGATGATGACGTCCTTCCCAAGAAAGTACTCGTTCTCCATCGGCGTCGTGGGGTACCTTGTCACCCACGGCTTCACCAGCAACTGCTGTCGCGAGTAGGTGAGGGGCATGACCGGTGCTTCCTCTACCAGGATCCTGTCTGCCTGCCCGTACAGCCTCCATCCTCTCCCCCTGGTCCGTGGCTCGTCTTGCCGCCTCTACCAGCCCGTCGTAGGCTTTGCTCCGCCATCGGGTTCGACGTAGGGCCACGCTCACCCTCAGGAAGTTATCGGGATCAGGATAGTCCGCCGCCCACCCCATGAATGACATGTGCGGTGGGTCTCTACGCACCTTGTCGAGAAACATCTCCCACTCCATGGTCTCCCAAGTGATCTCTACCCCCAGGTTTTCCGACCATTGCGTCTGCAGATGCTTGCTCTCAGGACCGCGGCCACGAGGCACCAGCGCATCTACAACGGGAAAGCCACGACCCTCCGGATAGCCGGCCTCAGCCAGGAGATGGCGCGCCTTCTCGGGATCATAGGGCAGCGCGATCCCCGGTGAGTGTCCGGGCATCCCCGGTGGCACGAACCCGCCCGTGGCCGGGGACATGAAGCCTCTCAAAGCTATGTCCGCGAACGTCTCCCTGTCTGTGGCCAGGACGAAGGCTCGACGCACCTGAGGATCATCGAACGGTGGGCGACTCACATCAAATCCCACGTAATAGGTACAGAGCTCTGGTATCGAGACATAATCTCCCGCGTGCCGCTGCCGCGCGCGGTCCATATCCAGAGGTGAGAGGCGAAAGAGGTATAAGACGTCCAGGGCGTCGGACTCATACATCGCCAATCTGGCAGACGGATCCGCGAGCAAGGACAGTTCGATCCGTTGCACATTCCCCGTGAACCGGCCGTGGTACTTGGGGTTGCGCGACAAGACCATGGAGTCGCCCGGCTCCCAAGCTTCCAGTCTGAAAGGACCGTTGGTGACGATGCTCCCCGGTTCCGTCCACGCCGCGCCGTGCGCTTCCACCACATGCCGGGGCACAGGGTAAGTGGTAATGTGGGCCAGCAGGTGAGGGAAATACCCCGCTGGCTCTTCCAGTTCCACGACCAGGGTGACCTGGTCAAGGGCTCGCACCCCCACGCCGTCTGGATCGGGGGCATCGCCCTGATGAAAGGCCCTGGCGCCCTTGACATCGTACAGCAGGCTGGCAACGGGCGAGTCGGTGGCTGGATCCAGGACACGCTTCCAGGCGTACTCAAAGTCCCCTGCCGTCACGGGGGTCCCATCGCTCCAGACGACATCATCTCGTAGGTGGAAGACGTACTTTCGCCCGCCTTCCAGCATCTCCCAGCTTCGGGCCACATCGGGCAGGATGCCCATCTCCGGAGTCTCCTGTGCTAGCCCGCTGAAGAGCTGCCTCACTATAGCGGCCGAAGTAGCGTCCCCAACCATGGTCGGGTCCAGAGTCGGCGGATCCGTCCAATCTACCCTGAGCGCGTGGGGCGCAGGCGGTGGCGGGACAGCAGGCTGAGTCTTCCCTGCCCGCTGCCACAAAGCAAAGCCCTCCTCATAGGCCCGGCGCGCCTGCCGGTAGTCGAAGGCGGAGTGATAGGTCAGGCCCAGCTTCATCAGCGTCCGCGCCGCCCGTTCGTGGTCCCCCTGCTCCTTCAGGAACGCCAGCGCCCGCTCGTAATAGCCTATCGCCTCCTGGTGCGCGTACAGGCCCCGCGCCCGGTCTCCCGCCTGGAGCAGGTAGTGGACCGCCTTCTCCGTCTCCCCCGCCTCGGCGTAGTGATGTGCTAACTGGACCGCGATCTCGTCCATCCGCCCCTCGTAGAGTTCCTCTAGCACCTCAGCGATCTCGCCGTGCAGCAGCCGTCGTTCTCCGGCACTCAGGTCATTGTACAGGTACTGCTGAAACAGGGTGTGGACGAATTGGTAGCGCGACAGAAGTTGGCGACCGACTTTGGTCTCACCTCGCTCTCGCACCAGGTGGTGGCGCTTCTCCAGTTCCCGCGACAGCGCCCGCAGCAAGCGCCGCTCCTGGATCTCTTGCACGCGGGCCACGACCTGGGCGGTGAAGTCTTCCCCCTCCACGGCGGCCACAGTCAGGATCTCACGTAGCTCCTCCTCCAGCCGCCCGATACGCTCCTCGATGACCCCTTCCACCCGCATCGGCAGCGTCCCCCAGTCCAGCGCCGGCCCCTCGACCCAGCGGCCTTCTCCATCCTGGATCACATCGCCCCGCTCCTGCATGTCGCGCAGCAGCTCGATGGTGAACAGGGGATGGCCCCCGGTGTGCCGGAACAACGCCTGCCGGAAGGCCTCGCCCAGCCGGTTGGGCTCCGTGTCCAGGAGGGCGTCCACGAAACGCCGGCCCTCAGTCTCTTCGGCCTGCTCCAGGTCCACCCAGATGTCCCCGAAGTAGCGCTTGAACTCGGCCAGCACCTTCTCCAGAGGATGCCGCTCAGCCT
>CAYYVH010000459.1:0-3042 GCA_964475075.1 uncultured Anaerolineales bacterium
AAACGTGGGATGTCAGATCCTCGGTCAGTGCGCCATCATCTACGCGATAGTACACATAGTTGTAGATGCTCTGGTAGTAGCGTTCATAGATTTCGGCGAAGGCGGATTCGTCATACTCCTTGGCCCGCCGAATCAATTCGCGCTCGTCCTCTCTGGCCTGATTCCTCTCACTCATGTAACGAACTAGAGTTCCTCACGACCAGAGGCAGGTAGAGATACCGGCGCCCTGTCAGTCTGTAGTATTGCCCATCGTTGTCATCCACGGCCGCGTTCCCCGCCTCATCCACCGCCTGCACGATGTACTCCACGGCATTGGGGGTCGGGAGCGTCCCTTGCCACGTGTCTGTCTCCTCTTCCCACGCCAGGTCCACGCTCTCCCACGTCCCGTCATCCTCCGTGTACGTCGCCACCACCCGGTACACCCCCACCGTGTCCGTCACGACCACCGTTACCTCTCGGCTGGCGTCATCCCCCTCAAGCGACACGATGTGCGGCGCCTCGAAGTCGCCGGACTCCGAGTAGTAGATGTCGAAGGCCAGGCGACTGTACAGCCGTTCTGTCCCCTCTTCGCTGTGATACTGCCCCAGATACCCTATCAGGCTTGCTTCGTCTATCACCCCTTCCAGCACGTTCCCCGCCCACGGCTGGACCTCCAGCCGCCGGAACGAAACCGGCACAGCCGGATACCAGTTGGGGGCCTCGAAAGGCGGCTCTTCCTGCACCCTTGGAGCCCCCAGTACCCCCGCCCGCTCGATGACCGGGTCGAAGCCCTCGATGTCCTGGTAAGTCCCGCCGGTGAACATCGCCCCGTGGGCCTTCAAGTCCAACCCACTGACCGAGAACCCCAGGATGGCCCTGAAGCGGGGTTGGATCGGCTCCCGGTGCTCGGCCCGAGGCCGCTCGTCCCCTAACGTGTAGTACCGCCCATCCTCGGTGACGTGCTCATCTAGGGGCGGGAAGCTCGGGGCTATCTCCACCCTGATCAGGCCAGGGGGCAAGGTCGGGTCGTCGGCCAGACGGCCACGCCCAGGCACGCTTCGCGCCACCTCCGGGGGTGCGTAGACCCTCGACTTGAGGGTCGCCGATTCAGCCTGCTGCGCCGAACGGCCTGACGACGTGCCCTCCACCTGCACGCGCGTCATGGGCAGTCCGAAGAGCGTGGTGGCGATGAGGGTCTTCTCGTCCCACTGGTCGGCCGGGTCTTGCTGCAAGTAGTAATCCCGCTTGGCTGCCACCAACGCATCGCCCACGGCGATCCCTCCACCGGCCAGCAATCGCTCGGCAAACATAGTCAACAGTTCTTCCAGATAGGCCAGTTGTACCGTGCCACCGTAGGCCCAGGCGGTGCTGGCCACGTAGGTCCTGCCCTGTCCGGCCCACACTTGTGGCCAGTCCAGGTACTGAGCGTTTTGGTCAATGGGTTGGGTCAGCCCCGCCGTACAATCGCCGCCGGGGAACGACAGCCCGGCGTGGCAAGCCGCAGCATAGACCAGTGCGCCATCGGCGTCGGGCGGCACAGGACACAGGGCGTCGGCCAGCAGCGGATCCACCGGCGTTCCATAGGTGAAGTGATCGGCGTGCACGGCTGCCATTGCCAGATCGGCCTCAACCAGTTCGCGTTGCAGGTCATTGGCATCAAAGGAAGGGGGCAGCAACAGGGTACGGCTGTTCAGCGGCAGCCCCGCCTGGCGGAAAACGTCGTCGGCTTCAGTCGCCGCATCCTGCATGAAGTCATACCCCGCAGCCAGGGTTGACGTGATCGTCACCACCCCATCGGATGCCAGGAAAGCATCAATCATCTTCACGATATCCGAAGGCGTCTCCACCAGTCGCCCCACCGCGATGTCGGGCACGTACATCCTGGGCAACGGAGGGCGCTGCGCCGTGCTATACACGTCATCCGTGAGGGTGTAATCGTGCCCCAAGGCCGCGCTCACCGGCGTGTCTGGCGGGACAAAAGGCTCGTCGTAGTAATCCACGCTTTCCTTTTTCCAGTCCGGGTCCTCGTCGCCATCGGATGGCCCCACCCACACCCGCCGGTGGGGGATGATGCCGTCGTCGCCAACCAGCACGATGTGCTGAATCCGGGGGAACCGATCCCGCCGCAGCTTCCAGATCCAATCGTGCAAGGCATCGGCCAGGCCGTTTGCTGCACCTATAGCGCTCTTGGCCTCAAGCCAGTCACGATAGGCATCACCCACAACGCTATCCGTGTCGCGCTCGATGTCCACCCGCAGCCCCCGGACCGAGGGATGGGCAGCCAGAGTGTTGAGCTTCTCATCCAGCACTCTGAAGGCCTCAGCACCGTAGAGGCGCACCATCTCTACCCGCCCGGTCAGGATGAGGGTATGGATCTCGTCGGGCGATGGCGCTTCCAGGGTGACCTGGAGGTCATAGGGGATGGGGTAGATGGCCGGGACGTCCTGACTGCCGATCTCCAGATAGTAGGTGCCGGTGTGGGTCTTGACGTTGTAGGCCAGTTCTTGCGCATTTCCGATGTGACGGGCACTGCCGATGTGTCTGGCGGAGCCGATGTCGGGGCCACAACCGCGATTGAGGTAGAGTTCAAGGACATCATCGGGGTCGGTGACTGTGACGCTGATGGTCGTGTAGGCTTCGTCCACGTCGAACCCGTAGAAGTCCAGGTCCTGTGGACCGCCGACCGTCGCGGTGTAGACGGTCCCGGCCACGATCTCGGGGGCCTCTTCACAGGAGTCGTTGTGATCCTCGGGGATGGGGTCGATGACGTACTCAGCATTGGAGACGGATCCCAGGCGGTCCTGGCCTGTCTCGTCCCCACATTGGCCAGTGTTGGTGTCTGTCGTATCGCCAAGCGTGAAATCGAAAGTCACGTCTGTCGGATCGGCGTCGGTGAGGGCTTTGAACCGGATCGATCCTACCAGGCCGGTTCCTGAAGGGCAGTCCCCTGGAGACCCGACTGCCCGGAACTCGATTTGGCCGGTACGCGTAAAAACTGTATTGGCCATCACAGTCGGGTAGAACGTCCCGCGGGTGATCTGAACTCCCTCTTGCTGTTGATCG
>CAYYVH010000460.1:0-3041 GCA_964475075.1 uncultured Anaerolineales bacterium
CAGGTCGGTCATGTGACACACAGAAGTTGCGCGCATACACGCACGACAAGACCGCCGACTGGATCTCTCCGCACGGCACCCGCCTGACATACACGGAGTCCCAGGGCGGGGACGTGGACGTCTGGATCCTGCCGCTGGATGGGGGCGAGCCAGGGCTGCTGGCTACTCGCTCGCCCCTGCTTCCGCAGATGACGGTTCGACTGCGCCACACTGCCGGGTTCCCCATGCCAGGCGTGCGCAGCCCGCATCACAGTCGGGGCGCAGCGCCCCGTGATGCAGGTCCGATGACTCGTTTCACCTTGTCTCTCGCCAGGTCCCTTCGGATACGGACTACCGGCACACCAGGTCCCCGGCGATCTGGTTGTAGATCCGGGCCAGATCGCGCCCGGTAGGCGCGTAGAAGTACATCCCGGGCTGGCTGGCGGTGCGCCGCAGGTTGTCCTCGCGGACGTCGGCGCCGAAGCCTACCGTGTAGACGGCGATGCCGTCCTTCTTGGCCTCGTCGGCCGCGTGGATCACGTTCTCGATCGTCGTCCGGTTGGGGATACCATCCGACAGGAGCACGATCGCCGGCGTGTTGGCTATACGGCGTCGGGGCGACTTGGCGATCAGGAGCTGGGCGTGGGCCAACTCGATCCCCAGGTCGATGCGCGTGCCCTCCGCCGCCGCGATGCTGTCGATGGCCAGCTCCACGCCGTCCCGGTTGTTGGTAAGCGATTGCGCCACCCCGGCCGTGTCGTTGTACCACACGATGGCCGCCTGGTCGTGCCGCCCCATCAGGTCCGGCCTTAGCGCGAGCTGCTTGATAAAGACGTGGGCAGCTGCCTTGGCTGCATCCAGCTTCAACATCCCGTCCGGCGTTTGGAACAGCATGGTCGTCGACGCATCGATCACCAGCACCACGTCGGTGTAGCGCTGGAAGCACTGGTCGTTGAACACGATGATCACATAGATCGAGTATCGCTCCGGCGTGGCGGTCGGTGACGGCGTGGTGGTCACGGTCGGCGTGACGGGTGTCCACGTCGGCCGGGGGGTCGGCGTCGGGATGGCGGTGTTGGTGGGCGGGCGGGTGCCGGTCGGGGTCGGCGGCGGAGTGTTCGTTATCGTCGGTGTGGACGTGGGCGCCACCACGATCACGTGCGGGATGGGGAACGGCCCTTCCTGTGGCTGGTCGAGCCCGCCGGTTCCGTCGTAGTCCGCCCGGACGTTGGTTGGCCAATCCCCGACATCGAGCGGTCTCAGCCAGTAGCTCATCTCGATCCCGCTGAACGGCACTTGGGTGAAGGTCCAGGTCAGCGTGCGGGCGCCGCGGTCCCAGACGGCCGGCGGCACTGTGGTCCCGTCGTCTTGGTACTCCATGTTCGTGGGCACCCGGTCTACGATGGTGACCTGCTTCAGGAGCACCGAGGCTGAGATGCGGTGGGCGATCTCGCGGTATACGTGCTCCAGCTGGCCCGCCGTCGGGGCGAAGAAGAAGTGCCGGGGGGTCGTGGCCAGGACCTTGAGCAGGTAAGGGTCGGCGTCCTCCCCCAGGCCGATCGTGTATATCGTTGTGCCGGCGTTCCGCGCCTGGTCGCTGGCGGCGACGGTGGTGAGGCGCGTCGTGTTGAACGGGTTGCCGTCCGTCAACAGGACGATGATTGCCTTCGCGTCCGGCCGGCGCCGCACGCTGCGCAACTCCGCCGACGCCACCTGGATTCCCCCCGCGATGTCCGTTCCGCCTTCGGGCCGGATCGTGCCTATGGCCCGTTCGATCTGCGCTCGGTCTTGAGTGAGCGGCACCAACAGCTGCGGCGTGGACTCGAAGGTCACGAGGCCCACCTGGTCCCGCTCCAGGTTCATGAGTCCGACGAATACACTCACTGCCTTGCGGGCGGCGACGATCTTCGGTTGACCGCTTTCGTCCTCCCAGCTCATGGAGGTCGAGCGGTCCACGATCACTAAGATGTCCGCCTTCTCGGCCCGGGCGGGGCAGCTACCCCCCAGCTGGAGGGTGACCTTCGTCTTCTCACCCAGGGTAAGGTAGTTCGGGTTGGCGAACTTGATGGGCACGGTCTGGCAGCGGTCCGGATCCGGTTCCGTATCGGGCGGTGCTCCGGGCTCCATGAGCGGGTGGAACCCGTAGACACGCACCTGGCCGCGGTCCGGGTCCGTAACATACACCTGGCCGATGGCGTCGACGGCGATGTCGGTGGCCGTCGAGGCCGTCCTCCCGGGCTCGGGGTCGGTGCCGTCCCAGACGTCGATGACCTTGCCGCTCGCGTCGAGCCGCCAGACCCAGCGGCGGTTGGACAAGAAGAAGTAGGTGCCGTCCGGGCCCGGCGCGATCCGCTCGGCCGGCGCGGGCAGCAGTCCCCTGGAGGGGACGACGGACTGCCAGACACCGTCCTGGTATACCTCGATCGTGCGCAGGGCGCGGTTGAGGACGAGTGCCCGCCCGCCCTGATAGTCGATGTCCCAATAGGTGTGCGTCGGGAAGCCCAGCCCTTCCTCGCGCCACTGGCCGCTGGTGGTGTGATGGCGGAGCAGGGTCTCATCCCAATGGTCGAAGAGCAGCGTGACCTCGGCAAGGCGGCTGTTCCACGCCATGCTGGCCAGATACGGTGGCACCTCGCCGACGCGGATGGACGGTACGCGGCCCCTCACGGGCTGCGTCCATACGGTCAAGCCGCTGTCGGCCAGGCGCTGGACGGCGTTGACTCGGGCGCCGTAGACGCTTCCGGCTGAATCGATGGCGATCTCGCGCAGGCCGGTCGCCGGGATCTGGTGCACCAGCTGCCCGTCAGTGGCCGTCCGGCGCACGCCACTGGCATTGAGGACGTATACATGTCCGTTCTCTCCGGACACAACACGCGGGCGGCGAAGCGGTTCCAGGTGAACGTGGAATCAACAGAGAAGGGGCACGCGCGGCTGACGTGGAAGAAGGTGGAAAACGTTTGCGACTGGGCGACCCTGAGCATGGGCTGCTATCTGCTGCGGACCAACGTGGACGGCTGGACGGACGAAGAACTCTGGAAGGAGTACATCCAACTGACCCAAGC
>CAYYVH010000461.1:0-3037 GCA_964475075.1 uncultured Anaerolineales bacterium
CAGGGGATGCCGAGCTCAACAAAGCCCGTCTCAAGTTAGTGCAAGCCGCCAGGCAAGTCTTGGCTCGCACGCTGGGACTGATGGGGGTGAGTGCGCCGGAGCGGATGTGACACCTTGGCCCGAGATCTCTCGTATGCTCTATCATGGTCAACGGAGATAGGCTATGATTAACATTGAAAGACAGATTGCTTACTGGCGAGGTGGAGCCGTTGAAGACTGGGAAGTAGCGCAAGAGTTGATCGACAGCGGAAGGATACGCCATGGTTTATTCTTCGCTCATTTGACCTTGGAGAAGATGCTTAAGGCCCATGTATGCCGTCATACCCAGGACCTGGCTCCCAGGATCCACAACTTGGTCAGGCTCGCTGAACTGGCTGCACTTCCTTTGAGCGAGGCTCACATAGACATCCTGGCGGAAATGAATGCTTTCAATATTGAAGGGCGTTATCCCGATACGCTTATGCCTCTGCTCTCTCAAGGCGAAGCGAGAGGTTATCTGCGCCGTGCGGAAGAGGTATACCAATGGCTGATGAATCAATTATAGAGATAGTAAGGAAGTATCTCCGAATGGTGACAAGACGCGGGATCCCTGTTCGCTATGGGGTTATCTTTGGCTCTCAGGCGAGCGGTCATCCCCATACCTGGAGCGATATAGACCTGTTGGTAGTATCACCACGATTTGACGATGAACGCAGGCGAGAGGATGTGAATCTTCTCTGGCGTATTGCCGCTCGTACCGACAGCCGCATTGAACCTATTGCCGTTGGACAGCGTCAGTTCGAGGAAGACGAAAGCAGCGCCATCATTGAAATCGCTCGCCGTGAAGGTCAAGTGGTCCCCCTGAAGGCTACGGCCGGAGCGAGAGAAGGCAGACCGCCGGCCAGGGCATCGGGGGGAGGTCGGCATTGAGGGAGCGGGGTGGATGGTTGTTCAGGACGCCTTCCTGCTCGGTGATCCATTGGTGGAGCTGGTAGGCGAAGTCCTCCAGGCGATCGGCCCTGATGGCAGCGACGGTAGCACGTTCCGCCCTCGTTAAATCGAAGTCGGTCACGGCCTCCTCTGGATTCAGCAATAACTGCTGGCAGAACTCGCCGTCGGTCAAAGCTGTGCCTATGATGAATTGCAGGGCCTGGTGTGACACCGGTCTGGCACTCCCTCTGGAGAGAAGCTCTTGGCAAAGCTGTGGTTATGATAGCATAGGGCAGTCACGGTGTGCTCACGTTTTCTCTGGGCCGGGTGCTGTGATTTGTCACGGCAGAGTCTCCTGCTCGCCCCGGTCGCTCACGAGGGACTCCGGTCACTCACGGCAGAGGGGCGCTGGCGGAGGACGAACTCACCGACCGGTCACAGAACATTCGCGGTACGGACGTTTCCCCCCAGTTCCTGTCACGGCATCATTACGAGGAGCTTCCTGTTTTCTGCTCGCGGCGGACCCTATCTACTCTCTGCTCGCGGTGGGGACGCACAAGAGACAAGGCGCACGGCCTCGTCGCCCAGGCAGGGCAGAGACCCGTACCAGCCAGCTTTCCAGACGGTGAACTCGCCGCACTGCACCCCCACCGGATCGTAGGCGCGCACCACGGCTCCCACTGGTACCGGCTGGTCGTCGAGGGTGGTGTTCCCACTCCAGAAGTCCACCCATTGGGGCCATTGCGCCTGGGAGAGGGCCTTGCCGCCCAGAGCAGGCCGGCCAACAGGTGAAGAGACACTGTCTCCCTGCACCACGAAGGGCACATACACCCGCCACGGCCGCGTGACCCCCTCAGCCCCCAGGTTGACTTCCATCAGGTCCCCGTGGGCCATCCACACCGCCGTCCCCAGCACCTGGCCGTCCACGGCCAGCCGGATGGCGTCACCGGGCCGCGCGCCCTCATCCTCAGGCGTGGTCGGGTCGTCGCCGTAGCAGGCCAGCAGGCCGTAGCGACCCACCTCGGTGACTACCACCGCGCCGCACACCACCCCGTCCGGGTCCAGCGCCTGCAGCGTGGCACCCACGGGCAAGGAGGTGCCATCCTGCAGATGCCCCGCACCATAGAAGTTCACCCAGGTGTGGGTGGGCCTCACGCCGGCCGCGCGCTCTGCCTGGCGGATGAAGACGACCGCCGACCGCCGACCGCCGACCGCCGCACTGTCTTCCGAGGTCGTCAGCCCGCCTCCGGTGACCGGGTAGCGGAGGCCGCTCGCCTGCGTCATCTTGATCCAGTAGCCATGCAGTGGTTCCATTGTGCGTAGCGTATTGAAGCGAGGGTCCAGGTGGGGATAGTAGGACAGCGCCCCCTGGTCGAAGCCCAGCACGGCGGTGTACTGCCCCGCGATACTCTGCAGCACCTCGGTCACCGCCAGGGAGGCCCGCGGCAGGTAGCTCACCAGGTTCCACCCGGCGGCCAGCTCGATGGGTCGGTCCTCGGCGTACTTGCTGCCCACGACCCGCAGGGTGGCAGCTTCCGCCGCGACCGCCGACCGCTGACGGCCGACCGCCGGACCATCGGTCGTCGTCGGTCGTCGGTCGGTGGTCGTCTTTACCTTGATCCAGTACCCGTGCTCGGCGTCCATGTCCGTCAGCGTGTTCACCTGCGGCGGCAGGTCGGGGTAGTAGGACTGGGCCTCCTGGTCGAAGCCCTGGATGACAACGTATTGGCCGGCGATGGGACGCTGGACGACGCTGGCATTGGTGTTGAAGGGGTTGACGTAGGACGATATCAGGTTCCACGACTCGACCAGGGGCACATCCAGTATGGAGACGGTCTGCTGGACAGTGTTGTTAGCCTCGATGCATTCAGCAAGCTGGCCGATACCGGTGCCATCATCGTCGGCGACGATGGTGATGGTGTGGTCGCCGGGGGTGTCCCCATCCCAAGTGACGGTGATATCCTCTGACTCGCCAGGGCCGAGGTCCTGGGTGGTGACCGTCGTGCCGATCAGGGTGCCATCCAGGTAATAGGCCACCGGCAGGCCGGCCGAAACCTGCGCGCCGCCGCTGGTGCTCACCCGTGCTGTGACGCTGACGGAGTCGGCCGGCTCTGTGCTCGCTGACCTA
>CAYYVH010000462.1:0-3031 GCA_964475075.1 uncultured Anaerolineales bacterium
CCTCTGGGAGCCACGCTCAACGGCCCCGAAAACAAACCACACCCGGGGCGCCCCCCCCCCGCCGGTGGTCACCTGCCTGGTCAGCGCAGGTTGGATCCGCGGCCAGCTTCTCAGCCCGATCGCCACGGCACCCGCACCCCCCGGACCCTCCCCGACGCCCCCCACCCCAGCGCTGCCAACGCCCGGCGGCCCCACACCGACCGCCACTGCCCAGCCCAGCCCCACGGACACGCCCAGAGCGGCGAGCCCGACGGCGACCCGGACAGCCACACCCACCGCATCGCCCACCGCGATCCCGCTAAATGGTCTGTATTTTCCGGTGGCGGGCAAGTACCCGCCCTGATTTGTGCCCTTGCGGCCCGAGACCTATAATCGCCGTGGTAATCTCGCGACGCTTCAGGAGCTTGTGAATGGCAGACTACCCCGTGCTTCACGCCGAGCTACGCACCATTCGTGGCAAGAACGTATCACGACTCCGGCGAGTTGGATTGACGCCGATCGTGGTATACGGCGGCAGTGCCGAGTCTGTGAGCCTGCAGACGGAGACCAAGGAATTGGTGAACGTGCTGTCCTTGGCAGGGGGCACTCAGCTCGTCGCAATCGAGGTCGCGGGGGAAGGCAAGCCGCGCATGGCCCTGGCTCGCGAGGTGCAGCGCCACGTCACGCGCCTGACTCCCATCCACGCCGATTTTCTTGAAGTGGACGTTACGCAGCTCATCTCCTCCGAGGTGCCGATCGTCGTCGAGGGAACCCCCGTTCCGGTGCGCCAGGGCGAGGCCGTTCTCCAGATGTCGGTAAACACCGTCATGGTCGAGGCCCTGCCGGGCGACCTACCGGCAGCGTTTACGATCGACAGCGCCCGCTTCGTTGATTTCGAAGATGCCGTCTACATCCGCGATCTGGAGGTTGGCGCGAACGTGACGATACTCAACGATCCCGATGATCTCGTGGCACGTCTGGCCCCTTCCAGGATGGCCATGGCCGAGGAGATGTTGGCGGAAGAGCTCATTGAGGAAGAGGAGGCGGTGGTGACCGAGGAGGTTCCTGAGGGCGAAGCTGAGGCCGACGAAACACGTCTCGAGGACAGCGAAGAGGACGAGGGCTGACCTGCACGTCGTGCCACCGTGCGTTCCCCAACCAGTCGCGTACTGTGGTATACTTCCGCCCGCAGACGTAGCTGGTCCCTGATCGGGGGCCGGTCCCCGGACTTGGTGCAGGAGCGCTGCTGGTGTTCAGTCCAATCAACTCGCTGCTCGGGCTGTTCTCGCACGACATCGGCATCGACCTGGGCACCGCGAACACGCTGGTGATGGTCCGTGGTGAGGGCATCGTCATCAACGAACCCTCGGTCGTGGCCATTGACAAGCGGTCGCGACGCGTGCTGGCCATCGGCAGTGAGGCCAAGAAGATGGTCGGCCGGACACCGGCCAACATCGTGGCCATTCGCCCCCTACGCGACGGCGTGATCTCGGACTTCGAGATCACCGAGAAGATGCTGGTCTATTTCATCCGGAAGGTCCACGAGCGCAGTCTCTCCCCCCTCCCCAAACCGCGCGTGGTCATCGGCATTCCCAGCGGTGTGACCGAAGTCGAAAAACGGGCGGTGCACGACGCCGCATTGAACGCCGGCGCCCGGGCCGCCTTCCTGGTCGAAGAACCCATGGCCGCCGCAATTGGTGCTGGGCTTCCGGTAACGGCCTCGATGGGCAGCATGATCGTGGACATCGGTGGAGGCACGACCGAAGTCGCCATCATCTCCCTCGGCGGCATCGTCGTCTCCCGCAGCCTGCGGGTCGCCGGCGACGAGATGGACGAGGCCATCATGGCATTCGCCCGCCAACGCTACAACCTGTTCATCGGCGAGAGGATGGCCGAGAGCATCAAGCACGAGATCGGCTCTGCGTTCCCGCTGGAGCAGGAGCTCACCATGAGCATGCGCGGGCGCAACCTGCTCTCCGGCTTGCCTCAGTCAATCGAGGTCTCGTCCATCGAGATCCGCGAGGCACTTGCCCAACCCCTGCAGACGATCGTCGACGTCGTGCGGGATGCGATCGACGACACGCCCCCCGAGCTGGTGGCCGACCTCATGCAGCACGGGGTCATGCTTGCTGGTGGGGGCGCGTTGCTGCGCGGTCTGGCCACCCGGCTGGCCGACGAGACAAAGATGACCGTCAAGGTCGCCAAGCACCCGATGGCATGTGTGGCCCGGGGCGCCGGTCTGGTGCTCGAAGACCTGGACGCGCTGGCCCCCGTCCTGGCCAGCACGCAGCGCTCGGCGCTCGGCCGGAGGTAGGAGGGGACATGCCGCGGCGCCAGGAACGCCAACTCCTGTTGATGGCTCTCATGGTTCTGGGCATGACAGGACTCGCCGTACGGCGCAGTGCTGCTCCGGGTCCCGTTGACCAGGCGATCGGACGCGCTCTCACGCCGGTTCAACGGGTGCTCACATCCGCGTCGGCGCGCGTGAGCGAGGTCGTGTCGGGCATCCGGGAGCTGGACGGCGTGCGGGTACGCAACAGCGAGATGGTGGATCAGATTGCCGTCCTCGAGGTAGAGATCACGAAACTGGAGGAGCTGAAGCGGGAGAATCGCCAGCTTCGCGAGGAGCTCCAATTCGCCCGCGATCGGGTGGACCTCGAGCTCGGCGGCGCCAGCGTCATCGGAAACAGGTCGGCTACTGAGCCTGGCAGCTTGATGCACACGATCAGAATCGACGTCGGCACGCACGACGGGGTCGCCGGCGGCATGCCGGTTGCGGTCAGCCGCGGCCTCGTGGGCCAAATCGCACGGTCCGGCACATACTGGAGTGACGTACGACTCATCACCGATCCCGGCAGCGCTGTTTGGGGCCGCATTCAGCGTTCGCGGGAGACCGGCATGGTGTTCGGCTCGACCACGGGCGAGCTGCAGATGCGCTTCATACGCCAGAACAGGCCGGGAGAGGAACCCAACGTCGTCGAGGGGGATCTCGTTTACACCACCGGGCTGTCGCGCCGCTTCCCGCCGCTGATCCTCATCGGACAGGTGGTGG
>CAYYVH010000463.1:0-3003 GCA_964475075.1 uncultured Anaerolineales bacterium
CGACCGCTGGCTGCCCCTGGAGATCACCCGCACCAACCGCAGCCCCGACGGGCTGATAACTTTTCATGACTTCACCTACAGCTACGACGGGGTGGGCAACCTCCTCGAGGTCAACGATGGCGGGGCCAGTACCAGCTATCACTACGATAGCCTGCACCGCCTGCGCGGCGTAACCTACCCGGACGGCACCTGGGAGCGATACGCCTATGATCCCGTCGGCAATCGGACACAACTTTCCCGCTCCGGTGGTACCGTCATCACCTATACCTACGACGCGGCCAATCAACTCTTGGCCTCGTCGGATGCCACGTTTACCTATGACGAGAACGGCAACCTCACCTCCCGCACTACCGTCAGCGGCGCCACGGCCTACACCTGGGACTACGATAACCGCCTGACCCGCATAGACTATCCCGACGGCACGTTCAGCGCCTACAGCTACGACCCCATCGGCCGGCGTGTCTCCAAGACCGACCGGGCCGGGGACACGATCTACTACGCCTACGACCGCTGGAACCTGATCCAGGAGGTGAACGCCAGCGGCACGGTGCTGGCCAGCTACGTCTACGACTACCTGGACCACCCCCTGAGCATGGCCCGAGGCGGGACGACCTACTACTACCTCTACGACCGGCTGGGCTCGGTGATCGGCCTGAGCGACGGCGGAAACATCTTGGTGGCCAGCTACGTCTACGATCCCTGGGGCAACATCATCGGCGGCGACGACGGCGGCATCGAGAACCCCTTCCGCTTCACGGGCCGCGAGTGGGACGCCGAAAGCGGCCTCTACTTCTACCGCGCTCGCTACTACGACTCCACCCTCGGCCGTTTCCTCTCTAGGGACCCCATCATATCCTACCTGCAGCCCAGCCCCTATCCCTATGCCCACAACAACCCTCTCAGGTACGTGGACCCAGAGGGAACATTTCAGCAATTGCGCCTACAGATAGTAGGCGCTGTCATCGCCATTGCCATTGTCGCCGGCGCCATGGCCTTGCCAGTAATAATGGCGCCCCGGACGGAGGAAGGTTTCCAGCAGACGGCCGACATTGCAACCAACCTGAACGAAGGGAACGTTGAGCGGGGGATTGGGCAGTATCACCAGCAGCGCCAACGCGCCGTGGAAAGAGCGGGCGCGGTAGCTCTGGCGGCGGGCAACATGGGGACGGCTCCCACCTCCGCCGAAGACGTCCTCCCAGGTATCGTGATGGGCGTGACGGGCGATGTCATTGCCAGCGAGGGAGCAGATTACCCAATATTCTTGGGAGAAATCCCAATAGAAGAAGGGGGAGGGGGGGGAGCTCAACGCAGAGATGATCATCCGGATGAAAATCGCTCGGCAGCCTCTCCGCAGATGGCAGGTGGCGACACTAGCATCCCAGACCCAGAAGCTCAGATTGTCTTCCTCGGCCAAGGCTACGCTAACGAGAGCGCGGTATTCGTGTTAGGTCTCAACGGAGAACATCGTGTATTCCAACCGCCGGGCGAGGACGAACCGCTGCTTTTCGTCATCCCCACCGGCGGCCTTAGTAGCCTCAGGGACTCCAACTACTACCGGGCCCAACTGGAGGACTACGTGGCCGGTGGAGGCACCCTGTTGGTCTTCGCCCAACAGCAAGGGGAAGACTTCAATCTACTGCCGGGCGGCCAGGTGGACGGCTATGGCTGGATCGAGGACAACAGTTGCTACAGAGCCTCACTCTATTTCTCGGAATACCACCCCATTCTCTCCGGCCTGGGCCAATCTCATCTAAATCGCCACCTCGGTGGGACGACCCTGAGTGCCCACGTGGATGGTTTCTTCACCACCCTGCCCGAGGATGCCATCGCCCCCCTGCGCCGCGACAAGAACGGCCAGCCGGCCCTGATCCTCTATCCCTACGGCCAGGGCTGGGTCATCGCCACCACCATGTACGAGGACTGGGGCCGCAACAACTACCAGGGCAGCCCGGACGCCCGCATGCTGGTGCGCGACATCATCTCCTGGGGCATGGACCCGGCCTCCCTGCCCGAGGTGAGGCCAGGCGAACCGGTGTCCGTTACCCTTCCCCTGACCAACGTCAGCGGCAGCAACGCGGCGACCGTCCAACTCACCTTGCTCGACCCGGACAAAAACGTCGTCGAGCAGCAGACCCTTCCCCTGGCTATCCCGGCCGGCGGCAGCGCCACCATCGATTTTGAGACCACGGCCGGAGAAGCCCTCGGAATCTGGTGGGTGGACTACGCGCTGCTGGACGCGGCCGGTGAGGAGGTCCAGCCCAGCCTGGGCGCGGCCCGCTTCGTGGTCAGCAATCCGGACGCTCTCATCGCCCCGGATCGGGACCTGTCCCTGAGCATCACGGCGCCGACCGAGTATTTCATCAATGGCAGCCGCGCCGAGTTCACCATCCATGCCTATAACCAAAGCGACACGGACCGCACCGTGGAGGTGCGGTGGGGCTTTCATAGCCAGGGATACCAGGAAAGCAGCTCGTTCCAGGGGCCGGGTGAGTTCTTTACAGGCACACTAACCATCCCGGCGTCAGGCGAGGGAACAGTCGTGTTCAACCCCGTCATGGTCTACCGCACACGCGATGCGGATCCGCTGCATGCCGCCTTGTTCGAGGACGGCAACAAGGTGGACACGGATTCCTTTGCCGCCCGCCGCGTTTCGCCTTCTGCCTCGATAGAGCTGCAGACCGACCGGGAGACCTATTCCGCCGGCGATGAGGTGGTTTTGCGCACCGATGTGACCAATGAGGAGAGAGCGAACCTGGAGGCATTCCTTCACCTCCAGGTGAGCGATCGAGGGCGTTCTGTCTACCAGGCGACGCTCCCCTTCACCGTGCCGGCCGCCGTTTCTACCGCCGCTTGGGTCACGTTTACCCTGCCGCCAACCAGTACGTACGGTTTCTATCAGGTGCAGGCAGTGCTCAGCGTGGACGAAATGTCTACGCGGGGCTACGGCGTCATCAGTTCGGGTTACGACCGCTTCGAGCTGCCCCCCGCTTCCCTGGTCATCAC
>CAYYVH010000464.1:0-2966 GCA_964475075.1 uncultured Anaerolineales bacterium
CTCGACCTGCAGCCGGGTGTTCATCTCCAGGAAGTGGAATCGGCCGTCCTCGTCTACCAGGAACTCCACCGTGCCGGCGCTGGTGTAGCCCACACGGTGCGCCAGGGCGACGGCGGCTTCGGTCATCGCCCCGCGAAGGCCGCTGTCGATAGTGGGCGACGGTGACTCCTCGACCAGCTTCTGGTGCCGGCGCTGGATGGAGCACTCGCGCTCGAATAGGTGCACCACGTTGCCGTGCTCGTCACCCAGCAGCTGCACTTCCACGTGACGTACGTGCCCAAAGAACTTCTCGAGCAGCATGTGGTCGTTGCCAAAAGCCGACAGGGCCTCGGCCCGAGCAGCGCGTAGGGATTCGGCGAAGGCGCCCGGCTCCTCGACGATTCGCATTCCGCGGCCACCACCACTCGCGCACGCCTTGATCAGGACCGGGTAGCCCAACAGGCTTGCCTGGGTGGCGAGCTCCTCGTCGCTGCAGTTGAGCCCGTCCACGCCCGGAATGACCGGCACGCTCGCGGTCGCAGCCGCCTGCCGGCCGCTGGACTTGGATCCGAGGATCCGCATCGCCCGCGGGGTCGGTCCGACGAACTTCAAGCTCGCGTCGGCGCACGCCTCGGCGAAATCCGCGTTCTCGGACAGAAAGCCGTATCCGGGGTGGATAGCGTCGGCACCTACCTCGCGTGCGGCGGCCAGGATTGCCGCCGCGTTCAGGTAGGTATCGGCGGCACTCGTACCGGGCAGACGGACGCCCAGGTCGGCCTCGCGGCTCCAGACGCTACCGGTGTCTGCGTCGGAGTGCACGGCAACGCTGGTAAGGCCCAGCTCGCGGCAGGCTCGGAAGAGCCGGCGGGCGATCTCGCCCCGGTTGGCGATGAGAACGGTGTGGATGGAGCGACTCATCATAGTATGGCGGTTTCTTGGGTCTCTGGGCTATCGGCCATCAGCTATCAGTCTGGTTCGTCCGGTGTCGAGGGTGTTGGCTGGAAATCGGGTGAGGTGGCGAGAAAGGGAGCTGCCTTTTCGGCCCAGCGGGGTTGGCGGCGCTCCAGGAAGGCGGTCAGGCCCTCGCGCCCTTCGTCCGAAGCCCGGCGTTCTGCGGTTAGGTGGGCGGTTCGCTCGCGGACACCGGACGGATGGCTGGACACGAACGGGATCAACCGCTTTATCGCTGCCTGCGCCCCCGGTGCAGCCTGGAGGAGCGCTCCCACGCGCTCGGCTACGGCGCCGTCGAGCTCCGATTCGGGCACGACGAGCGATACGAGCCCAAGGTCGCGCGCGATTGCGGCGTCGAACGTCTCGCCCGTCAGGAACAGCTCGCGAGCGGCGGCCACCCCGATGCGGGGCAGCACGAAGGGGGAGATGACGGCGGGCACGACGCCCAGGCGCGCCTCACTGATGGCGAAGCGGGTTCCCTCCGCGGCCACGGCGATGTCGCAGGTTGCGACTAGTCCCACGCCGCCGCCCATGGCCGCACCGTGGACGCGGCCCACGATGGGCTTAGGACAGTCGGTGATGGCGGAAAACAGGTCGGCCAGGAGCAGCGCGTCAGCCACGTTCTCGTCGTGGTCGAAGTAGGCCGCGGAGCGCATGTACCGTACGTCGGCACCAGCCGAGAAGACAGGTCCTTCGCCGGCAAGCACCACGACACGGACGGTGTCATCGCCACCGAGCGTCTCGAAGGTTGCCGTGAGCTCGGCGATCATCTGCTGAGTGAAGGCGTTTCGCTGCTTGGGCCGGGCCAGCGTTACAGTCGCGATCGGACGCTCGCGGTCCACCCGAATCGTCGTCTCTTGCACCTTACTCCTCCCTATCCCACGCTCTCAGCCCACAACTCCCAATCACCCAACTCCCAGCTCCCAGCTCCCAACTCCCAACTCCCAATCACCCAACTCCTTACCCCCTCGACGTTCTCACATCACGCGGCCTCTCGCGACCACTACATGCGAAACACGCCGTACCGCGGCCCGGTCGGAGGCGGGGCGTTGAGGGCGGCCGAGAGAGCTAGGCCGAGAACTGTCCGCGTCTCGGCCGGGTCGATCATCCCGTCGTCCCACAGCCGCGCGGTGGCGTAGTACGGGTCGCTCTCCCGCTCGTATTTCTCGAGTATCGGTTTCGTGAAGGCCTCCTGCTCATTCTCCGGCAACGGGCTCCTTCCGTCTTGGTTGATCGTCCACAGCACACTGGCAGCCTGCTCACCGCCCATGACGCTGATCCGCGCGTTCGGCCATGTGAACAAGAATGTAGGATCGTAGCCGCGGCCCACCATGCCGTAGTTGCCGGCCCCGTGGGAGGCGCCGATGATCACCGTCAACCTTGGCACCGGCACGGTGGACACGGCCGTGACCATCTTCGCCCCATCACGGGCGATGCCTTCGTTCTCGTACCTCTTGCCCACCATGAACCCGCTAATGTCTTGGAGGAACACGAGTGGGATACCGCGCTGGCCGCAGAGCTGGACGAAGTGGGTGGCTTTCAGGGCCGGCTCGCTGAAGAGCAGGCCATTATTGGCCACGATACCGACCGGTATGCCCCAGATGTGGGCGAAGCCGCAGACGACCGTCGGCCCGTAGCGTGCCTTGAACTCGTCGAACCGGGAGCCGTCCACGATCCGCGCGATCACCTCGTGCACGTCGTAGCTTTCGTGGGGGTCGGCCGGGACTGCCCCGTACAGCTCGCGTGGATCGTAGGCCGGTGGCTCGGGCGCCCGGGCCGCCACCCACGGGTTCTTGCGGCGGTTCAGGTTGGCCACCGACTGGCGCACAAGCTCCAAGGCGTGGAGTTCGTCTTCGGCAAGGTGGTCGGCGACCCCAGATTGACGCGTGTGAACATCCGCTCCACCCAGCTCCTCCGCGCTGACCTTCTGGCCGGTGGCTGCCCGGACGAGCGGCGGGCCGCCGAGGGAGATGGTGCCCTGGCCGCGGAACATGATGGACTCATCGCTCATACGCGGGACGTCTGGCACGGCGGAT
>CAYYVH010000465.1:0-2951 GCA_964475075.1 uncultured Anaerolineales bacterium
GACGTACACCGCACCCGCCGGCACCGCAAGACACCTGATCACCGGCCTGACGCCCAACGGCGGCTACGACGTGGTGACGCAAACTGTGGGCATTGACATACAGGTGACGATCAGCACTGGCACCACCTACCACGCGGACAGCGGCGGGGTGCTCATCTGGGAGCCGAACGTCTCGCCGTGCCCCGACTTCAACGGCAACGATGTTGTGGACAGCGTAGACATCCAGATCATCGCGGCGCGGTGGCACACAGCCACAACCGATCCCGACTTCGACCGTGACGGAGACGGACGGGTCACCGTTCGCGACATCATGCTGGTCGCCGCCCGATGGGGGGAGTCTTGCATTACTTCGACGCCAACGGCTACCCCCACGCCCACGGGCACCCCGACGGCAACGCCCACTGCCACGCCTACCTCGACCCCCACGGTCACGGCCACACCCACCGGAACGCTCTCTGCCACGCCTACCTCAACGCCCACCAGCACACCGACGGCCACGGCCACTATGTCGCTGGCTGACGTAACCTATTGGGCCTACCAGATTCAAGACATCAGTGCGCCGGGTGCTGTGGATGCCCTGGTTGACTCTCAATACGATATGCTGGTGTTGGAGCCGACCCGAACCGATTGGTCATCGGACGATAAGTTCTTTGACACGAAGGGGATGGTCACGCGGCTGAAGAACAGCAAAGCCAGCGACGGCGTCCACCGCAAGTTGGTCATGGCCTACATAGACATCGGCGAGGCCGAGGACTGGCGCTGGTATTGGACCTGGTCCACGGTGTGGGATTGTGTGGGCGATCCGCCGGCCGATTGGCCAGACTGGATCATCGCCTGCGATCCCGACGGCTGGACAGGCAACTACCCGGTCGCCTATTGGCACCCGGACTGGAAAGACATCGTCATCTACGGCAACAATCAGAATAGCGATCCCTACGGCGACTACACCAGCGTCATTGACGAAGTCATCAAGGACGGATTTGACGGTATCTACCTGGACTGGGTGGAAGCGTTTGAGAACGAGGACGTCGTAGCCGCAGCCCAGGCAGCCGGCAAAGACCCGGCCGTCCAGATGATCGCTTTCATCCAGGAGATGCGACAGTACGCCGCTGCCCGAAACCCTGATTTTCTCATCATCCAGCAGAACGCTGCTTCTCTGCTTGACGGACACTCTGAACTGGTCAACGTCATTGACGCGATCGCGCAAGAGGCCATCTGGTACGATGGCGATGCTACTGACGATTGGAACGATCCCGACGGGTACGATTCGGTGAACGACGCCTCTCTCGTCAACTACTACATCGGCTACCTTGATCAGTACCTGAACGCTGGTGTACCCGTTTTCGACTGCGAGTACGCGCTGACCTATGCGGACACCGCCTACGCCAACGCCATCAACAAAGGGTACGTGCCGTATGTGACCCGCCGCTCTCTTTCGCGGTTGACCACGACGCCCCCACCCGGCTATGGCTCAACCCCACCCAGCCTCTCGGCAGTGAACGACTTCCTCTACCAGCTCCAGAACCTCAACCTGACGGCCATCGGCAACACCGCCTACGACCTGGTGGTGATGGACTACTCGGCCGACGGGAGCGAAGCGGGCGAGTTCACTGCCGCGCAGATCAACGCCCTCAAGCACAGCCCTGGCGGCGAGAAGATCGTGCTGGCCTATATGAGCATAGGCGAGGCCGAGGACTATCGCTTCTATTGGCAAAGCGGCTGGACACCGGGGAATCCCGCCTGGCTGGACGTCGAGAACCCCAACTGGCCGGGCAACTACAAAGTGCATTACTGGGACCCGGGTTGGCAGGCCATCGTCTTCAGTTACACCGACCGGCTGCTGGACGCCGGCTTCGACGGCGCGTACCTGGACATCATTGACGCCTACGAATACTACGCCGACCAGGGCCGCGCCACAGCCACCCTGGAAATGGCCGACTTTGTGGCCGCCATCGCTGCCCACGCCCGCGCACGCGATCCCGACTTCTACATATTCCCGCAGAACGCGCCTGAACTGGCGACCCTGGTGCCGGCGTACCTGAACAGTGTGGACGGCATCGGACAGGAAGACATCTACTATGGCTACGATGACGATGACGTGATGACGCCACCGCCCGTCACCGCCGAACTGGAAGGCTACCTCGACGTGTTCAAGAACGCCGGCAAGTTGGTGTTGACGACAGACTACGCGACCACGTCAGCACACGTGGACGACGCCTATGCCAAGTCGCAGGCCAAAGGCTACGTCCCCTTCGTCACCGTGCGCGACCTGGACCAATTGACCATCAACCCTGGCCACGGCCCGGACTAAACTATGGATAGAGAGGAGAAAATATAACAACGAATTTTAAGGATTTACCGAATAAGAGAGAACTGCTCGCGACGCCAACCTGGGCCAGCCAGGAGCCTCCCGGCGCCTGAACGGCGCGGGTTTCGCTGATTCACGTCAGGTCTCAGATAGATGTTCAGGAAAACGTTCGGGGCTCGTAGTAACGACTTCAGTCGTTCAGCCCGCCAAAACGATTGAAATCGTTACTACGAGCATGAAACATCATGTGAAAGTCTAATCACAATGAAGGAGCGAGATATGTTTCGCGCAGCTACACTCAGCTTTGCACTCGGCGCACTTGCGCTGATCTTGCTGCTCGCTGGAGGGGCCCTTCGATACGCCTCCGGCTACTCAGGCGGTGTCCTGAGCCCTTCGATAGACTCAGGACAGGCTTTGTCGAAGGGACAGGCAGCAACCGCGCCGGCCGTCAACCAGACGCGCGTCTTCCAGCAGGGACTGGACGGCTATACGGGCGTCCGTGACACCTGGGTCAGCGCCGCCGATTGGGACACACCACCGCAGCACATCGTCAACTACGGGCAGAACGAGAGTATGGTGCTGGACCGTGATGGCGGCGACAACCCACTGCTGCGCTTCGACCTGAGCAGCATCCCCGCCAACA
>CAYYVH010000466.1:0-2935 GCA_964475075.1 uncultured Anaerolineales bacterium
TGTCTGCCCATCGGTCAGGTCACGCAGCAGAGCCGGAATCCACACCACAGCCATACCAAGCTACCCCCTCGTCACCCTCCCGCAGGTTTGAGCGGCGTCTGGCTGAGCATCGCTGTCCCGAGTCCGTATCTCCAGGCACAGAAGCATCGCTCATGCAACCTGCGGGAGGGTGGTTGACTCCGCCTCTTTTTCCCACAGTGCTTCCAGAATGTTTGCCGGCGACATCGGCAGCACGTTCATGCGCACGCCCACGGCGCGATAGATGGCATTGGCGATGGCGGCTGGCGGCGGTATGATGGGCGGTTCGCCTACGCCGCGCACGCCGTAGGGGTGGCCCGGATTCGGCACTTCCACGAGGACAGTGTCGATCATCGGCAGGTCCAGGCAGGTGGGGGTGCGATAGTCCAGGAGGTTGGCATTGAGCAAATGGCCCTCTTCGTCGTAGACGTATTCCTCGTTCAACGCCCAGCCGATGCCTTGAGTCGCCCCGCCCTGGATCTGGCCCTCGACCAAGCTGGGATGCACTGCCTTACCGACGTCCTGCGCCGCAGTGTAGCGCAGGATGTCCACTTTCCCCGTCTCTGGATCTACCTCTACGTCCACGATGTGGGCCGCAACGCCGGGACCATAGCCGTCCGGCAAGACCGTCGCGCTGACCATCACCGGGCCTCCTGTCTCGTCCAGCCGGGCGGCCAGCTCTTTGAACGTGATCCGCTGGTCGCCCGACGAGCAGACGCCGTCCTCAATCGTGACTTCGTCCGGGTCCACGTCCCACAGTTGAGCTGCGCGCTCGATCAGTTCGCACTTGAGGCGTTCCCCCAGTTCGTAGGCCGCCCATCCGGTGGCGAAGGTCGTCCGACTGCCATAGCTCCCTTCGGTGTAGCCCACCTCGTCTGTATCCGCCACCCGAGGCTTGACATCTTCGACGGGGATGCCCAGCGTTTCGGCCAGTTGCATGGCCACGGAAGTGCGGGTGCCACTGAGGTCTACGGAGCCCATCAGCAGGTTGACGGTGCCATCGGGGTTGACGTTGGCCGTGGCGCTGGAGCGCCCGCCCCAATTGCCCCAGAGAGCAGTCGCCACCCCCCGGCCCTGGTTGGGGCCTTCCAGTGGGGCGGAATAGTGGGGGTGGTTTCTGGCTGCCTCGATGGTTTCCAGGTAGCCGATGCGCGGATGGACAGGGCCATCGGGCCGGCGGTCGCCCTCCTGCGCGCCGTTGAGAGCGCGGAATTCGAGCGGGTCCATCCCCAACTGTTCGCAAAGCTCGTCAATCACCACTTCGCCGGCAAAGGCGGCGTTGGTGGCCCCGGGCGCGCGATAGGCAGAAGCCCTGGGTTTGTTGACCACCACGTCATAGCCATCGATTTGGACGTTCTCGAGACGGTAAGGGGCAAAGATGATGCTTGCGCCAGAGTCGACCGGCGAACCCGGGAACGCACCGGCCTCGTAGGCCAGGGAGGCTTCCGCCGCCGTGATGCGCCCCCGCTCGTCCGCACCCATCTTGACACGGATGGTGGAACCCGAGCCGGGGCCGGTGGCGGCCAGAACCTCGGCGCGGGTCATGACCATCTTGACCGGTCGATGTCCACTCTTCTTCGACAGCAGCGCGGCTACTGGCTCCAGGTAGACGCTGTTCTTCCCGCCAAAGCCACCGCCGATCTCCATGGGGATCACGCGGATCCTGGAGACCGGCATCTGCAAGATGTCGGAGACCTGATCACGGACGCCGAACGCGCCCTGGGTGCTGCACCAGATGGTCAACTGACCGTCAGCGTTGTAGAGGGCCGTGGCGGTCTGCGGTTCGATGTAGCCCTGGTGAACGGTGGCCGTGTGGAACTCGCGCTCGACGATCACGGCCGCTTCCTGAAAACCACCCTCCACATCGCCCCGTTGGTGCTGCATGTGACTGGCGATGTTGGTGGGCTTCTCACCCTTCTGGCCCATCTCATCGGTGCGCAGGTCGTCCAGCAAGATCGGTGCGTCGTCCGCCATGGCCTGGCGGACATCCAGCACCGGCGGCAGCACTTCGTAGTCCACTTTGATCAATGCCAGGGCCTCTTCGGCGATGTGGGGGCTGGTGGCCGACACAGCGACGACGGCATGTCCGTGGTACAGCACCTTGTCCCGCGCCAGGATGTTGGCCCGCTGATAGCGCAGGCCCTCCCCTTCGCCCGGGTCGGCGATGTCCGGCAGGTCGGCGGTCGTCACGACGGCCTTGACGCCAGGCAGTGCCTCTGCCTGGCTGGTGTCGATAGAGCGGATGCGAGCGTGGGCGTGGGGGCTGCGCAGCACTTTGCCATAGAGCATGCCGGGTAGCCGGATGTCGGCACCGAATGAAGCCCGCCCGGTGACCTTGTCGGTGCCATCATGGCGGATGGGGCGCGTGCCGATCACGCGGTACGTTTTCTCCTGAGCATTGTCTTGTCGGGGGTTTTGTCGGATTGAATCTATCTGCGTCATGCTGTCACCTCCGTGACGGCGCCCGCATCCGCTGCGGATGCGGCTGCATCAAGGACGGCGCGCACGATCTTGTCGTAGCCGGTGCAGCGGCAGAGGCTTCCGGAGAGCCAGTAGCGGACTTCTCGTTCTGTGGGGGCCGGATTCTGATCCAACAGGGCCTTGGCGGCCATGATGACCCCCGGGGTGCAGTAGCCGCACTGGAGCGCATCGTGTTCCAGGAATGCCTGCTGGAGGGGGTGCAGGCCCCCGGGCGGGGCCAGGCCCTCAATGGTGGTCACACTCTTGCCCTCCACCTCAACCGCCAGCACCAGGCAGGAATTGACCAGGACGCCAGTCGCTTCGTGACTGCGCCAGTCAGCGCTCTCGCGCCGACTGGTAGGCTGAACGGAGTTTAGCACGCCGTCCAGGATGACGCTGCAAGCACCACAGTCGCCGCTGTTGCATCCCTCTTTGGTTCCGATGAGCCCCAATTCCT
>CAYYVH010000467.1:0-2929 GCA_964475075.1 uncultured Anaerolineales bacterium
CGCGCGGAGGCCCGGGCCGCCGTTCGGGCCGCGCTCGCCGCGCTGCCGCCCAAGCAGCGGGCGGTGATGGTGGTGCGCTACTACGATGACCTTCGCGAGGCGGGGATGGCGGCGGTGCTGGGCATCCCACGCGGCACAGTGAAGTCGCGCCTGGCGTATGGCCTGCGCCGGCTGCGTGTGCTGCTCGCCAGGCTGCGCGCCACCTGAATTGTAAGTATTCGACAAAAGGCTATTTCCCACATCCTCTGGGTTTGGGTAGTTAGCCCAACCGTGTTGGGCGCTTTTCAAGGGCAACAGCCAATACGATTGGCCTTCTATCCACAACAAATGGACAATACCCAATAGGAAGAAGGGCTCCGAGCGATGGACGAGCGAGCAATCAGAGATGCTTTGGAGGCGGAGGCCGACGTGCTGGTTCCCACGCCGGTGGACCTCTGGCCGGCCGTGGCAGCCCGGCTGGAGGCGCAGTTGCGGCAGGGCCGACGGTTGGGGGCGATCCGGCGGTGGACGGTGACAGCGGTGATGGCGCTGCTCGCGGTGACAGTGATGGGGAGCAGCGTGTGGGTGGCCTCACCGGAACTGCGAGCGAGCGCGGCCAGCAGCGTTCGGCAGCTCATCGGACAGGTGGTGGCGGGCATCAGTGCCGGGCCCGGCGCGACGACGCCTGTCGAGTTCCGACCCACGCCGCCCTTCATCGTGAAGCAACCGGATTACCTGCCGGCAGGGTTCGAGCGTGTCAAGGTCACGTATAACCCAGGTGCAGGCCCGGAGAGCGGATGGCAACTGCCGGCTGTCAGCGAAGCGGTCGTGAGGGATGAGACGGAGCCCTCACTGCCGACAGAAGTCAGCCGCAGGCAAGAGGCCCACTTGATAATCGTCTATCGGGCCGAGGATGGGCGCGAGGTGCAGTTGTTCGAGCGGGCCGCGTTGCCGGGCGAGGTGCTCCCGGCTGGTGAGGCAGCAACGCTAAACGGCCAGGATGCAACGCTGCAGACGGATGGCCAGGTCCTGACACTCACCTGGGTTGACGGCAGCACCTGGATTGAGCTGCGCGGGGACCTCCCTCGCCAGGAACTGCTCAAGGTAGCAGAGGGGCTAGTGACCACGGCCATGCCCTCTGCAGGTGCTGTGGCACCCGAAATACCCGTAGAAATAGAGGAACGAGTAATACCTGTCGTGAGTCTCGCCGAGGCACAGCGACAAGTTTCGTTTACGATTCCCCAGCCAAGGTGGTTGCCAGATGGACTAGAACTTAAGAGTGCACACGTCAGCCCGCCGAATTGGGCGCAGACATTCTATGGCCGCACGAATGGAGGAGAGGGTGGGTTCGGCATTGAAACCACCCAAGGCCCACGGGAGGGAGGATACGTTTACTCCGAGGCTGCAAAACAGCAAGTTACAGTCAATGGTCGGGCGGCCATCTGTGTACAGGGGGCATGGAACGAACACCAGGAATGGATGGATACGGCAGACGCTGGAGCGTTGGAGTGGTCAGCCAATGGCTTCACCTATCATATCGGCTACTCTCATTTAGGCCTCAGTTGCGGTGATCTCATTCGAATCGCGAAGTCACTCACAGGATCGGATCCAGTGCCGGACCTGGCCCAACGAGCGCCTCAGAGGCTCCAGGAGGCAACCGAACCCGCGCTACAGGGGCAGCGCATCCCACTAGCCCCCTACGGTGTGCGCTACTCGGCCAGGCCGTTGCTGGGCGAGGTCCCAGGCCAGAGCTACATGGGCCGTATCGTGTTTACCTTCTCGGCCGGCGGTGGGCACGGCTTTTCGTTTGTTCCGGCGGGTCCCTCAAGAGATGGTCAGAGGAAACAGGAACTTGACAGCAGGGATGTTCTGAAACGAGCCCTGGCGCTGCTCCAGGATCCCACAACTCCTGTGCGATGGACGCCAGCATGGGTCGAGGAATCCATGCCCAGTGAGACGCCGAAGAGCTATGTGGTGGTCGAGGTGTGGGATCGCCAGACCGTGGGGGCTGTTGACGCAGCCAGTTGGGCCGATCCCAACTGGCTCATTCAACGCGCAACTCAGGTTCTACGGGATTTCCTGTCCGACCGGTGAAAACCCCAGTCAAAAGTGGTGACACTGCGGAACCCTGCGAGGTGGTGGTCCGGATGGTCACTGTGAGGATCTTCAGGATTAGTGCCTACGTGTGGTTGGGATAACTCGGTGACCGCCGAACACCGCTCTGTGGCTTGTCGCGGCTAAGAGTCGGATTCACCCCCACCTCGCCCGAGATTCTGGTGAAGACACCTCTCCCGCAACAGCCAGCCCACAGCCAGCAGAGCCAGCACTAACGCCCCTACCGCCGCGTAGGGAAATGTGCCTCGCGCGACCGACCGCACCTCGAACGCATCCACCGTGCACCGCCGCCCTGAGGACGGCGCGGGCGACTCCTCCACCACCTCCAACCTCAGGGCGTGTTGACCACTCCCCACCCCCGCCACGACAGGCACTCGACGCTGAGGCCAGCGCTCGGTGCTGTAGAGCTCCAGGAAGGAGCGGCCCTTCTCATCGCGCGGCAATCCCGCCACCGGGCGGCCGTCCAGGGTGACGACCAGCCGGCAGCCCTCAGGCCCTGTCTCGGCCACCAGGGCCACCCTATTCCCGGCGAAGACGAATGTCAGCGCTGCGCCTGGGGTGCGGCTCTCCAGCAGGGCACCACCACTGGCCTCCGGCGAGATAACAGCTCGCCACCGCCTGGGGGTGGGTGTGGCGACGGCCTCCGGCTGTTCCGCACGGCGGGGGGCCTCCACCTGCACGGCGGGATGCGTCTCCTCGTAGTAACCCGGCCCGGCCACGTCGAGGCCGCGCGTCGCCTCCCGGACGGCGTGGTAGACCAGCCGGGGCCTGAAGTCCACATCCACCATGCGGAAGTAGTAGTCCGAACGGTCCGGCGGGATGTTCCCCACCTGGC
>CAYYVH010000468.1:0-2927 GCA_964475075.1 uncultured Anaerolineales bacterium
GCAGGGGCTGCACAGCTCGACGCCGCACCTCGTCCTCGAACCGCAGTAGATCGTCGGCGAGCTTGTCGACCCCCCTCGACTCCCCGAGCTGCGCCAGCGCCCTGCAAGCGGCAAGGTGGACCTTCGGATCATCCTCATCGGCGACAGGTAGCACGAGGGCAACCGCCCCGGGGTCACCGCTCGCCCCCAGAACGTCCATCAGCCGTGCCCGGTGCGTGAGCGAGAGGCTCTGGTCCCGCACCTCACGGGCCGCCACCGGCGTCAGCTTCGGACCGAAGGCGCGCAGGGCCTCGAGGAGGGCCTCGTCACCGTAGGCCCCGTAGGCCCGGATCAGCGGTCGTATGGCAGCACGGTGGCCCAACGCAGAAAGCAGAATGGCCACCTCGCCCCGGGTCTGCTCGCTGGCCGACCCGAGCTGCCACATGAGCTCCTTGAAGGAGACGCCATCAACGACTGCGCCGGACCGGTCCGGTGCGTCAACCGGGGACGGCGTTGACGGTAGCTCGGCCTGCTCGCGACCGAGCAGCCTGCGCAAGAACCCCATCGACTAACCCAGCCCTCATACAGCGGCGGTACATGCTCACGAGCGGGAGCAAGCTGGCAAACACAGCATAGCACTACGTCGGTAAACGCGAAAAGGCGCACGGCGGGGACGGTGTTATTGCAGGGGACGTTCTTCAGGATCCGGAATACGGGGCACCGGCGAGGGCGCTGCCTCCACGCCCGGCGTTGCGCTGGGTGCGAAGCTCTCCTCCGGCGGGGGCTTCTCGCCGCGCAGGGCCTCGTAGGCCAGGCGCCAGCGGCGGCCCTGTTGTTCCTCGAGGTGCCGATCCCGCTGGTGCCGACGCCGGCCCGGCCTGATCCCGAACAGGGCCATCAGGACAGCTGTCGTGAAGAGCTTGAGGTCCAGGCCGAAGCTGCGGCGCCGGATGTAGAGGAGGTCGTAGCGAAGCTTCTGCCGGGGCGTGGAGTAGTAGTCGCCGTAGACTTGGGCCATGCCGGACAACCCCGGCCGCACGGCGTGGCGCCGGCCGTAGCGCGGGATGTTCCGGAGGTGGCGCTGCACGAAAACCGTCCGCTCGGGCCGTGGGCCCACCAGGCTCATCTCACCACGGCCGATGTTGACCATCTGCGGCAGCTCGTCGATATGGGTCCGGCGCAGGATACCCCCCAAGAGCGTGATGCGGTGGTCCTCCGGCGCGGCGGGCACGGGTCCGGACCGTTCTTCGGCGTTTTTTACCATCGTCCGCAGCTTGAGTTGGTGGAAGCTCTCGCCCGCACGCTTCACGGCCACCTTGGCCACCAGGAGCGGTCCCGGGTCTTGGAGCATGAGGATCATGGCCAGAGGCACCGAGATGGGCAAGGAGACGATGATCAGTGCCACCGCGAGCAGCAATTCGAGCACCCGCTTCACGCGGTCCCACCAGCCATCCTCCAGCTCCAGTCCCGCATGGGCACGCTCGACCTCGGCCAGAACCTCGGGCAGCGGGCGGGAGATGACCTCCACCAGACCGAACCGGCGCCGCGTCAACTCCAGCGCGGCGGCGAAGGCGCCGAGGCTGCCGACGGCGAAGTAGTTCAGACCTTTGAACGCGCCATAGCGCGACTGGTATAGCGCCACGATCGCGCCCAAAGTCAGCCCGGCCAGGAAAGCCAGGCGCAGCACATTTTCCCGGCTCAGGGGGAACGGGAGGAGGGCGACCACGGCGTGGAGGACAGCGGTGAAGACGAAATAGATGACGAAGTAGAGCCCGTACTGGAGCCAGACGTTCTCGATGTCGTAACCGTAGAACGCCGCCAGGTGCCTGGTGTACCGGTAGACCAGGTAGAAGACGGCAACCGTCACCACCAGGTAGGCCAGCATCCCGAAGGCGAAGCGGCGCGACCGCCTCGCCCGGTGCAGCGTCCCACCTCCCGTCGCAGGTCCGGCCGACATGGCCGTAGAGTGTAGGTTCCTTCGACGTTCTTGGCAACACGCACACCCGGCCCACAACAGACGGTCCTCCCGCGCACTGCCCGTTTCGGACGGTCCGGCTATAATCGCTCGAGAGCCCATCCGCACCCATTCAGCTCACGGTCCCGCACTATGTCCGAACCACCGTCCGTGACAAAGTCACCGCACCGCCGCCGTCGCATCCTGGGCGTACGGGTGGACGACGTGAGCTGGGCGGAAGCCCTGGCACACATCGTTTCCTTCGTGCGCGAGGGCAGTTCGCATCACGTGATGACCCCCAACCCGGAGTACGTCATGCTCGCGCGGCGCGACCCCGCAGTACGCGAGCTCATCGAGAGCGTGGACCTCTCCCTGGCGGACGGGGTGGGCCTGAAGTGGGCGGCGAGGTTGCTGGGCGAGCCGCTGCGGGAGGTGGTGCCCGGGAGCGAGCTCGTGCCGCGCATGGCGCTGGGGGCGGCGGAGAGGGGCGAGCGTTGGTTCCTGCTGGGCGCCGAGGAAGGTGTGGCCGCAACGGTGGGGGAGCGGCTAACGGCAGCCAATCCGGGGTTGGCAATCGCCGGCACGTTCAGCGGCACGCCGCAGCCTGAACACGAGGAGGAGATCTGCCGGCGGATCGAGGCGGCCAAACCGGTGGACGCGCTCCTGGTGGCCTACGGCGCCCCGGCGCAGGATCTGTGGATAGCCCGCAACCAGCCGCGGCTGCGGATTCCGGTGGCGATCGGGGTGGGCGGCACCTTCAACTTCATCGCCGGCCGGAGCCCCCGACCGCCCGAGATCGTGAAGCGGTTGAGCCTGATCTGGCTGTTCCGGCTAGTCACGGAACCCTGGCGCTGGCGGCGGCAGCTGGCGCTGGTCCAGTTCGCGCTGCTCGTGGGGCGGGAGGCGTTGCGGCGGATGGCGGATGAACGGGCCACGGGTCCGGAGTAAATATCCCCCGGCAAAGCCGGGGGCTTTAGTTTGTGAGCCGCTCAAA
>CAYYVH010000469.1:0-2914 GCA_964475075.1 uncultured Anaerolineales bacterium
CGGTCGAGTCTCGGCACTTGTCGGTTTGAGGCGCAGCTTCGCTATACGGTTACGTTCAGGATTCGGCGCCGATAGGACTCGTCGTCGATGTAGGCAAGCAGGTAGAGCGTCTTGGCGATCCGGCCCAACTCGCCGATGGCCTTGGCCAGTGTGGAGAGTCGACCGCCGCGCTGCAGCGTACGCATCAACTCGCTGGCCCGCACGGTGCTAAGTCTGAGCGATCCGGCGATGCGCAGCAGGTCATCCCAGTGCGGCACGATCAGGTGGGGTTTGATCGGATTCCGCGCGAGGCCGCTCAGGACACCGTAGTCAGCAATCGGATCCATGCACCAGAACCGGAGATCCCGCAGGTCGGCCAGGCGGGGGCTGAACTGGTACCCCAGCAGCCAGAACAAACCGAAGACGACGTCGCTATAGCCCGCCGTGTCGGACATGAGCTCGGTCGGCTGCAGGCTGGTCTGGTGCTCGAGCAGGCCGTCCAGGATGAACAGCGAGTCGCGCAGCGTCCCGGGGACGACGACGGCGTGGAAGCCGGTGTACTGGTCGCTGGTGAAGTTGTAGTACGTCACGCCGCGCCCACTCCCGAAGTACTTCGGGTTCGGACCGGCGGTGATCGTGCGCACCGGTACGACGAAGCGCAAGCCATCGGCCGACGCCACCTCGCCCCCGCCCCACACCTGCGCCAGGGGGATCGAGGCCTGCTCGTCGACCAGGCGCGCGTTGGCGCTCGTGATCGTGTCCGCGCGAAGGTAGTGTTGCTGCACCCACCGGAGTCGATCCCATCTCAGGGCCGGCACGTCTTTCCGTGCCAGCTGTTTGAGGCCGATGTTGCACGCCTCGGCCATCAGCACCGCGCACACGCTGGTAGGCAGGCTCTCGATCCAGGCGCTGTCCTCTCCCAGGTGCGTGAACTCGGTGGTGAAGCCCGTCCAGGAGTCCACCTCCAACAGGAGCTCCGGCAACTCCACCTCGGGCACGAGCGCAGCGACGCGATCGCGGAGTTCGATCAAGCTGGGAGGCTCCTCCAGCTTGTCGAGTGGGGTGAGGACTGTCTCGTCTCGCCCATTCACAGACTCGATGCGTAGTGCCGCGTTGTCCGGTCGGCTGCGCGCCGTGCGCTTGTAAGCAGCGTCGAGCTGCTGAGCCAACTGCGCCAGTTGGTCCTCGGGGGTCAGTGGAAGACCCAGATCGTGACATACCGCTGGCCGCATGGAGTCCCACGCCGGGCCCTGCAGCAGCTTCGCGCGCGGATCAGCCCAGCGGTGGCTGGGCGAGACGAAGACGTCCCGCCGCCGAAGAGCCGTGCGCAGGCGATCCAGCGCGCAGAACGTGTATGCCTTGCGATCCACCCCATCGTCAGGGTGGACCACCAAGTAACGCCATTGCCTCGTGACCACACTCATGGGGGCATTGTTCATATCGGGTTGACGCTCTCCCTCGATGGATTCCAGGAACGCAAGGCCCTTCATGACTGGCCGCGCGGTGTCTACGCTCTGGAAGCCAAGCACCTCTAGAAACATCGGCAGGAAGCGACGGATTGTGTTGTAGCGGCTCAGCAACTGGTCGTAGTAGTGGTCATCCGGCAACCGGGTCAACGTGCCAACGGTCTCAAGGGCCGATGCCAGATCGTCCTGCGGCACCCGAGCGAAGACGGCGCTACGCACGTCGATCTCCTCGCGTCCTTCCGCGAGCAGCACCTCGCAGGCCCGGGCCAGCGTCAACGCGGCCTGATCGAGTTGCCGCAGCGTCCGCAGCCGCTCTAGTTGTCCCTCGCTGCGCGCCTCGTTGAGGAGCTTGGCCAGCAGCATGTCGAACAGATCGAGCGCGTCATCCTGCGCGACGATCTCGTACTCCCGGGCGAAGGCAGCCAGTGTCGCGATCCGGCGCTCATCGGGCATGCGGGCGATGGCCTGCGCCTTGGCTGCAGCCGCGTAGCGCGCCAGCATCCGGATCCGGCGCGGAGGAATCCGGCTCGGATCCAACTCGCCAACACCGAGCAACCGGATATCCTCCAGCCGAGTCAGCGCCCGGACGAGTGCCGGGCTGCTCACCCGTCGCGGGCCTCGCCGCAGTTGGTCGAGTTTGCTGAAGCCGGTGTCATCCGGTTCCAGTAGACGCTGCAAGCTGTCTCTCTGCTCGGCATCGCATGCCGAGGCCAGAAGGCGCCACAGTCGGGCATTGGCTCGGTTGCGCGCTCTGGCCACCAAGCGTTCAAGGACGCTGGCCCCGGGCAGGAGAACCTTGCGTTCTACGAGCCACCGGGTCGCCGCATCGAACAGCACGCTCGGGCGCTCGCCACTGAGCCAGGCTCGTGAGAGCAACCACCGTACGAGGGCGAAGTGGTAGGGTTGGTCGGCGAAACGGTGGTAGCCGTACGCCTCCCGGATGTCGCGGGCATGTCGCTGCTGAGTGTCGGCGTTGTCGTAGTATCGAAGGCAGGCCAGCGGATCGGCGACCTCGATCTGTCCGCCGACATATCGGACGACCGCCTTCGGTGCGTCGGATAGGTCGGGGGTGAACGTGCCGATGTAGCGCACCGTTCCGAGCTGGAGGGCATAGCCCAGGCGGTTGTGGTCGCCCCGATAGCGCAACAGCCGCTCACGGTCTGCCTCGTCGAGATGAAAGAAGCGAGCCAACTCTTGCGGCGAGGGCTCTTCAGTGTATTGTCCGTACTCGGCCCGGTGGGCCTCGGTCAGGAACTGAACGGGCACGGCGGCACCCCCTTCGTGAGAAGCGGACGAGAGCCTGCTGTGCCCGATTCTTGGAGAAGCTACACGGTTGTCAAGGGTGACAGGCCGCCAGGGGACACTGGCCGGGGTTCCTTATCACAGGTTCCTGTTCCAAAACTACCGGAACCCCCAACCCCGCTCGCTTAGGCAGCGACGGGGGCTGAACTCCTTGAGGGGTGGATTTC
>CAYYVH010000470.1:0-2909 GCA_964475075.1 uncultured Anaerolineales bacterium
GATTAAGGCATGCCCATTCGCCTGGGCGCAGTCCGGGCCTAAGCGGAACCGAAGGGTCCAGCGCGAGCGAACAAGTCTCACTTTTCTGCTCGCGGCGGACAAAGGTCCGCCGCCTCCGTCGCCTGCTGACACACTCCCTAGTCCTGGAGGAAGGTCCAGCACGAGCGGATTTCGCTGCAAACTTGCGCAGCACTGTACCAGGATACAAGGGCTGGGCCTACCGCATGGTCTGCCGGCTGGTGATCCTGTCCCTGTTGGTGCAGATGCTGCCGCTGCCGGTGTACGCTCAGCCCGTCAGGTGGGGGACAACTCCGAACCGACGCGCCGCTGCGGCCCCACCGCCTCAGGGCCCGTCTGAGAATTCATCGAATCCCGTCATCGCGAGGAGCGAAGCGACGAAGCAATCCCCAACGCAGCCTGCTCCTGTAGGTGGGAGATTGCTTCGCTCCGCTCGCAATGACAGCAGCCAGCAGCCCTCCACCGAGACCACGCCAACCCAGGCGACTCAGCCCTCCGCGGCGGCACAAACCAACCGGCAGCCGCCAGCCCCCGCAGGCGCGCCATCTCGAGGCGTGAGCGTAGAGGTCCGTGATCCCCCGGCGACGGACGCCCATTTGTACCGGCAGACGCTTCTGACTGCACCGGGAGGAACATTTGTCAACGCGCACACTGGTGATCTGCTCTACAACCGCACCGATCTGATCATCCCCGGGCAGGGCCTGTCCCTTGAGTTCAGCCTCTACTATGACAGTAGCAGAGCCGATGAAGAATCGCCTGTCGGCCCGGGCTGGCAGTTCAATTATAATATGTCCTATCGGAGTTTCACACCATACAGAATCTGGCATGGCGGCGAGGGAGGGGGGGGTGGCGGTCGGTGTATTCTTGGCCTTACGTGTGAGCTCCTGGAACAGCTTCACCGTGTCAACGTGATCCGGGAGACCGGACAGGAGGAACGCTTCAGGGCGTTTATTTTAATCGATCCCTGCTGGGGTAGCTATCGCTCTCTGAGCGTTAATATGCATGACACATTGGAGTGCCTCGGTGGGGAGGGATATGTACTGCGCACCGAGCAGGGTGTCGAGTATTACTTCGAATCAGCCCGGCACAATAAGATCACCCGCATGGAAGACCCCAACGGCAACTGGTTGCACTTCGCCTACGACCTCGAGTCCCGGCTAACTGGGGTCGAGGAGTCCTCCGGTCGCTTCCTTGAACTCGAGTATGCCGGCGATCTCCTGGTCAGCGTCACCGATAGAAGCACCACGCCGCCCAGGGTGATCGGTTTCACCTACGACGGCAGCGGCAACCTGCATAGCGTGACCAATGCCTTGGGGAACGAGACACTCTATGGCTACGATGGGGACCATCTGCTCACCGGCATCACAGACCCCCGGGGGGCCGAAAGCATCATCAGCTACTACCCTGCTACAGTGTTGGAAAAAGCAAGAGTGTCGGCTGTCTCTTCAGCCGGAGCCAGCAAGAGCTTCTCTTACGCCCGCCCTACGACCACAGCCGTAGACATCCTGGGGAGCGGGACCAACCCGACCTGGCGGTTCACCTACGACGACCAGAGCCTGCCCACGGAGATCGGCACACCCTCGGGGCACACCCTGGACCTGGTGTGGACCTACTTTGACGCTAATCTCTCCTCGTTCACCGACGAAAACGACCACACCTACCACATGACCTACGACGACCACGGCAACCCGCTCAGCGTGACCGACCCGCTGTCGCGCACCCGACGCTACACCTGGGACGAAGCCTACAGCTACCCCACCGCCTTTGGCAACGCCAGGGGCTACACCCAGACCCTGGCCTACGACGGCCGAGGGAACCTGACCCACATCACCGATACTTTGGGCTATCCCACCACCTTTGCCTACGACAGCCACGGCCAGTTGCTCAGCCTCACCGATGCCCTCTCCAATACCGCCCACTTCGGCTACGACGATTTCGGCAACACGGCCGTCATTACCAGCCCGCTGGGCCACGCCCTGCGCCTGGAGTACGACGACGCTGGCCGGCTCACCACGGCGACCAGCCCTGAGGGCAAGGCGCTCACCTATCAGTACGACGCTCTGGATCGCTTGCGCCGGGTCGACGACGGCGCCAGGCGGATGCTCGAGCTGGACTACGACGCCAACGGCAACCTGACCCGGGTCACCGACGCCGAATCGGAGAGCATTGAGATGGACTATGACGGCCTCAACCATCTGGACTGGGCGCTGGATCCGATGGGCGGGCGCACCGACTTTACGGTTGACACGCTAGGCAATCTGACCAGGGTCACCGATGCCCGGGGCTTCGCCACTCGCTTCGAGTACGACCTGGAGAGTCAACTCACTCGGGTGGAGGATGCGCTGGGGCAGAGTACCAGCTACACGTATGACCCGGCCGGCAACCTGGACAGTCGCACCGACGCCCGCGGCCAAACCACCACCTATGCCTTCGACGCCGCGAACCAACTGACCGGTATCGACTACCCCGGCCCGGACGACGTGAGCGTGAGCTACGACGCCAACGGTAACATCACCGCCATCGGCAACGCCGCCGCCGACATCGCGCAGCACTACGACGCGGCCGATCGCCCCATCGTCGTGGACACGCATCTGGCTGCGCCCGCATTGCACCTCTACCTGGGCTATGAATACGATGCCCTCGGCCGCGTGACTGAACTGACCTATCCCGACACCGCCACCGCCGACTACACCTACGACGCCGACGGCAACCTGCGGCGCGTGGATGGCCCGGACACCCATTATCGTTACGTCTATGATGACGACGGCCTGCTCACCCATCGTTTTCCCTACCTGGGCTTCGCGCCGCCTGGCGTGGATACCACCCTCGACTACGCCGACCGCTGGCTGCCCCTGGAGATCACCCGCACCAACCGCAGCCCCGACGGGCTG
>CAYYVH010000471.1:0-2870 GCA_964475075.1 uncultured Anaerolineales bacterium
TCTGGGTTCCGTATGATCCCATCAACGACCCCCTCGGAGCCGGCAACTACGTCAGCAGCGCGCCTCCCGGGGCGACGTTCAACTTCAATCCGGGGGGGACCTCGGGCGGCGGAAACTACCAGGGGTCCGGGGCCTGCGGAAACCCGTCAAGCGGAGCGTACGGCCGATAATCAGAGACTGGGTAGGCGGGTGCGGAGCGCCCCCCCGCACACTCGTAGCACCCGGCCGCCGCAGACTTGCGGCGGCCGGGTCAGGTGTACTGAGGGCCTCCAGTGGCATCGCGGGAGACCCCATGCGTGTCAGACTTGTGCTTCTGTTGGTTGTCTCGCTTGGCGCCGCGCTGCTCGTCTTTCTCTTGGTTGGTGTGGGCGAGGATGACGTTCGCGCGGTCCGTCCCCCAGTTATAGAGAGCGAACCTCTTCCAGCCGCCCAGCTCTCCGGCCGCGGGACGATTCCGGCGGCCTCTACCCCCCAGTCGCACGCAGCGCTGCTCGTAGATCGGGGTATCCGGGGGAGGGTCGTGGATGTAGCAGCGCAGGCGGTTCCAAGTGCGACCGTAGCGCTCCGCGCGGTCTCTACCTTGGGACGTGGCGCGCAACTGGGGGAGGTGCAGACTGGCGACAACGGCGACTTCTTCCTGCGCCACTCCGGCGGTCACTCAGGTCTGGGCTGGCTTCGCGTGAGCAAGCCCGGGTTTGCGGACAACTGGCTTGGCCTCTCTATCTCCGGTTCCGCCGAGCAAGTGGACGCTGGTACGGTCGTGCTGCAGCGGGGCGCCGGGGTCACTGCGACGCTCGTAGATCAGCGTCGCGTGCCCATCGCAAACGCGACTGTCCATTGGACGGCGCTCAGTCGGGCGGACGTAGCAGCCGGGGCTGTTGAGGGCATGGCACCGCCCGCACATGGGCGCGCCACCACCAGCGGGGAGGGGCGCTTCGTCATTCCCCCCCAACTCTCTGGGAGTGTCGTGGTCTGGGCTCTGCGCCCTGGGAGCGTAGCTTGGCAGCAGGCGGACGCGGCGGTCCAGATCCCTGCGGGGGCGGCGGGCTCCCTTGAGGTAGAAGTGCGCCTGTCCGACTTGGACTCTAGGGTTTTCCGAGTTACAGACCCGCAGGAGCGGCCGATCGAACGAGTGTCATTTGAGCTGCAACACCCATATCGACCCGGCGAGCTCCTCCCGATGGAGGTCTCTCCGGCCGATAGCCCCGGCCAATGGCGCGTGTCCTTCCCGCCAGTGTTCACACATCGCGTCCTTGTGTCAGCACCCGGGTATCGTGCGAAGCACGAGATGGTGAGCCCCAGGACGCCCGTCAACTCGGTGGTTCCCGTCGTCTTGGAGCCGAGTGCTGGTTCCATCCGTATCTCACTCGGTCAGGTAATGGCCGGAACATCTGTTCGATGTGGCTTGTTTGATGCGTCCCTGAAACCTGCCACCTTCCCGGATCTTGCGACACTCACAGCGGACGACTCCGGTGACTTGATCTTCCGCCTGCCTCCTGGGGTTCAGGCAGGTCTTCAGCCGGGCCTGCGGCTCGTTCTCTGGGCGGTCGTCGATGCACTCCAGGCGTGGGTGTCGAATCCTCTGTCTATCGACCATCTGACTGGGCAGGAGGCAGTGGTGCCACAGCAGGTCGAAGCGAGCACGCTGGTTGTCTCCGTTGTCGCGGACGGGGCCAACGTGCCCGTCGCCGGTGCGGATGTTGTACTGAAGCGAAGCATGAGGGGCGCTTGGCCTCGGAGTGGCCGTCTTGGTCGAGTCGGGATCACGCCGACCGGACTGGTTTCACTAGAAGAAGTGCTCCAGAGAGCCCAGACAGACTCACAAGGGAATTGTACCTTCGTCTTTCCACCTGGCTTTAGCTTTCGAGTCGCGGCTTCGCATTCGGAGCACGCCAGCGCAGAGCGCGACCTTGCGAGTGAGTCGCGCGAGCACCTGACACTCGCACTCCCTGCAAGTTCGTCCTTGTTGGTGACGCGCCAGGCTGGATCTACTAGTGACGCGATCAATCTGCTTGGGCTCTCCACCGGCCGGATTCACGCAGCCACGCCTCAGCCCGAAGGCGGGTTTCTGTTTTCAGGGCTCTCCGGAGGTCCCGTTGTCGTAGGCCCCGCGTGGTCTGTCCGCTGGCTCACTTGGCTTCCGTCGGAGGTCCGGGGGCGTGCCGCCGAGTCGCTGGGGCTCCGGTCGCATGACTTGGGTGAAGGGGAGCGTGGGGAGGCGTCGATCCTCGCGCACGCTGCAACATCGCTGCTTCGAGGCAGGGTCTCTCTGCGCCCAAGGGGCAGTACGGCTGCGCGTGTAGATCTCGTTCCGGACGGCGCTGAGCGAACGCATGGTCCCGGTCCCCTTGCCGCTAGGCTGGCTGATGACGGGAGGTTCACTCTGGGACCAATCGGCCCCGGACGCTACAGGCTTCGGGTGTTCGGGCACTTGGTGCATCCGCTCCAAGTTGTGCCGATTCAGGTGCGAGCCAACGAGGTCGTCTCCATCGATATGGAGGCGAGCTGGGCGTACTGCGTACTCCCGCGACGAGCGGACGCGCGCATCTCGTGGCTTGCCCGTGGCAACCTGCGGGTGTACCCGATCCGGACTGTGGACGACACGCTCCACTTTGAGCTGCCCAGCGGGCGCTGGACGTATCACCATCTTCTCGACTCCGGCGCCTCTGTGGAGTCGAGCCAGATGGAGTTGCGTCAAGGCGACTTCGCGACTCGATAGTAGCCGGAGCAATTCACCTGGTCTCTACGATGTTCACTGCTGTCTCGTAGCTCGTACTCGACTGCCCCGTCCACGTGAACTCCCCGTCCACGCGACACAGGCGGTAGAAGTCGTAGTCCGCCGTCACCGCGAGCCCGGTCCCCGGAGGGCT
>CAYYVH010000472.1:0-2846 GCA_964475075.1 uncultured Anaerolineales bacterium
GGCTCTTCGTCTCGTTGACCAGCGCGTGCTCGCCGCACACCGCCACCACGTCGAACTCCTGCATGCGGCCCCGGTCGACCGTCGAGCGCCGGCGCACGCGGACGGCGACGCTGTCGATGTGGTCCTCAGGGCAGCCGATCACGGTGCGGAGGATGCGGCCCATGCTGGGCGCCACCAGGTCCTCGGCCATCGTGCCCATCTTGTTCGACAGCTCGCCCCATTGGCGGCGCCACGCGATCCGCTCACGCCGCGACTGCTCCCAAAACTCGCGGTTCTCGTCCTTGAACTCCCGCATCTCGCGCGAGGTCCTCTCGACCTCGCGCCCTGCCCGGGCGGACACTCGCGCCAGCTCGGCCATCAGATCCTCAAGTTGGTCGACCCGTTGCTCCAACCTCGCCTCTGTCATGGTGGACCACCTATCTACCGTAGGTGGGTGGCCCAACAATTATAGCCCGGTCGACCGGCCGCCTGAACCGGACAGCACGGACCGTCGCACGTACGGGCACCAACGCTTGCATCGATTGGCAGTCGGACTTACAATTCGTGCCACGGCAGCTTCTGGAGAGCGTATGGCTATCGTCCCTCGGAATTTGACGGCGTCGCTCCTGACGGCGGCGCGACACTATCCCGTGGTGACGGTCACCGGACCGCGCCAATCGGGGAAGACAACGCTCTGCCAGGCGGCGTTCCCGGACATGGCCTACGTCTCGCTGGAGCCACTGGACAACCGGGATTTCGCCCATTCCGATCCACGAGGCTTCCTGGCCACGATCGCTGCCGGTGCGGTCATCGACGAGATCCAGCATGCACCTGGGTTGCCGAGTTACCTGCAGGAGGAGGTCGACGCACGACCTGATCCCGGCCGCTTCGTCCTCACCGGTTCACAGCACCTCGGCTTGTCGGAGGCCGTCACGCAGTCCCTCGCCGGGCGGACGGCGGTGTTGTACCTCCTACCGCTCAGCCTGGACGAGTTGCGCCAGTTCCCTATAGTGCCGGATGGCCTGTTCGAGACGATCTGGCAGGGCGGCTATCCGCGCATCTACGACCAGCTCATTCCGGCGGAGCGCTGGCTGGCTGACTACGTGACCACCTACCTCGAGCGCGACGTCCGTCAAGTACTCAACGTGGGCGACCTGGTGACGTTCAGCACCTTCCTGCGCCTGACCGCCGGTCGCACGGCGCAGCAGGTCAACCTGTCCGCGCTGGGTGCTGACGCGGGGGTATCGCACAACACCGCCCGCAGCTGGCTATCGGTGCTGGAAGCGACCTTCGTGAGCCAACGCCTGCCAGCGTGGCACCGCAACGTGCGCAAGCAGCTCGTGAAGGCGCCGAAGCTCCACTTCGTTGACTCCGGGTTGGCCTGTCAGCTACTTGCCATCCGAAGCCCGGAGCAGCTTGCCCATCACCCCTTTCGCGGTGCGCTGTTCGAGAGCTGGGTGGCCAGCGAGGTCGCCAAGGCCCGGCTTCACCGCGGCTTGACCCCCAATCTGTACCACTACCGGGAAACACGCGGGGCGGAGGTGGACCTCGTGCTGGACGAGGCGGAGCGGCTGATCCTGACCGAGGTCAAGTCGGGGGCCACCGTGGCATCCGACTGGCTCGTGCCGCTCGTGCGCCTACGCGAGCGGCTGCAGGCATCCGGCGAGAGCCGTTCGATCGAGCTCCGCCTGGTCCACGGCGGCGACGCGTCACACGAGCGGCAGGGCGTGGGTCTGATCCCGTGGTGGCAGATCCACGAGCACCCGTGGTAGAAGCCGGCCGCGTGCGTTGCGCCTCAAAGCGTTCGACGAACGCACCCGTTTGCGACAGAGATCGGGGACAGCGGGACACGCGAGCTGCTCGATTCATCCTCACCGACGAAGAGGAGCACCTCGATTGGATCGGATCGACCGTCTCGAATCCCTCGGCGAACCGGTCATTCACTGGCTGCAACAGGCTCTGTGTCCTGAACAGCGACGTGCGCGACGGCGTTGACCACCAGCACCCCCAGGATGCGGACCGGCGATTGCCTCCGCACGTGCACCGAAGCGGCGGCGTAGAGGCCGTCGGTGTCGGAGTGGGTGTTGCGGCCGGGGTCGCCGATGGCATCATCGTGACCAAGGAGCTCAGCACGCTGAACGTGCGCTCTTCGCTGCGGTTGGAGGCCAGGGGCCAGTGCACCTCTACCCTGTGCGCGCCGGCATGCGGCTTGCGCCCGGCCGTAACACATGGTACCGTTAGAAGGCGGTAGCCGCCCTGTTGATTGCCTGCCCAAGAAGGTCCACACATGTCAGCCTGGCCGACTCGAATCTCCGCCTTCGTACTTGTCATCTTCGCTTCCGCGGCAGCCGGTGCCGTCACCAGCGGTGATGGCCCGCCCGCCGATCGCCAGCCCCTCACGACGGCGACCGCGTCAGCAACTCCGACGCCGGGCAGGCCGCGCAACTGCCCCCCACGGCCCCCACCCTGAACACCGGGCCCACCGGCGACGGCGTGTCCGTCGTGTACCCCGACCCCGGTGCCCGAATGCCCTCCTTGCCGTCCTTTGCCGTCGATGGCCAGCCCCACTGCCGCGGCCACACGCGCCACCGCCGGCACGCCCACACCGGGCGAGGCCATCCCCGATCTCTACTTGCCGCTGGCCGCCAACGGCGCCGACCTGAACGAGGCTTTGGACCCCCAGGAGTACGCCGTTCTGCGGGCAATCATCGTCGAGCGCTTCGACCATTCGGCGTTTGAGCGGCTGGTCATCGAAGACCACACCGATACCTGGGGGCTTGGGATCCACGGTTCCGGCGCTTTGCGCCGACGACTCGCCGCGCGCTGGCCGGAACTGGACCGCCAGGCGATCGACCAGCTCCTGGCGC
>CAYYVH010000473.1:0-2825 GCA_964475075.1 uncultured Anaerolineales bacterium
CGACTTTACCCAAGGCAATATTGACGAAGTGCGCATCTGGAATGGTGTCCGTACCCAGGCGGAAATCCAGGCAGATATGTTCGACACCCTTAAGGGCGATGAGCCGGGTCTGGTCGCCTACTGGAACTTTGACCAACCTGACCCCGGGATAACCATTGCCGACCAAACCGCCAACGGCAACGACGGAACCTTGAACGGCGCAACCTGGGATGGCGGCTCGCTGGGAGGCTACACCCTGTATCATACCAACCTGCAACCGACCGCCACCGGCGTAGAGGGCTTCACTGTACAATCGCCGGGGGTGCAGGTATTGACCGTCACCGCCCAACATCCCCTGATCCTCTTTGATCTGAATGTCTCTCTGGAATGGGACGCCCGCAACGATACCGAGTTCCTGGAGACCTTGAAAGCGGACCTGCGGCGGGCCTCGGAAGTCCTCTTCGACGCTACTAACGGGCAGGCCGCCCTGGGCAAGATCAGCATCTATCACAATCAGGAGAGTTGGTACAACGCGCATATCCGAGTCTACGCCACCAACGCCCTGCGCCCTTACGCCACCCTGGGGGGCATCCGCACCGAGGTCTACACCGAGGTTGTCACCGCCAATCCCTACGCCCTCACCGGAACCCTGCCCTACACCCTCACCTACGGGCCGGGGTTTGTGAATATGGGCTCGGTCTGGAACCGCTTCGGCGAGAGCAGCGGCGTCATCGGCGAGGACTGGCCCCGCACCCTGGTTCACGAGTTGGGGCACTATCTCTTCTCTCTGGAGGAGGATTACTTCGGATTGAATGAAGCCGGGCTGGCGACCTCGGTCTCCGGCTGCGAGGGGAGTGTGATGGCCGACCCCTACCGCGATGATTTCAGCGAGTTCCACCCGGCCAGCGATTGGAACGTGGAGCCAAGCCCGGGCCAAGGATGCCCCCACACCCTGCAAGCGCAATTCAATCAATACTCAGACTGGGAGACCATCCTCAAATTCTACCCCTGGCTCAACGCCGACCCAACCAACGATGGACCCCGCAGCCTGCCCCTGGTCGTCACCCAGATCAGTGAGGTCGCGCCCAGCGACATCACCACTCCCACGGTGGACGTGCCTATCTTCTACCTGACCGACGAGGATGGAGCCAGCTATCAGCCAGGCAACGGCGCGCAAGCCATCCTCTACCAGCCGGAACGTTTGATAGACCTGGGACGCCCCTCCCGGGACAAAGTGCGCACCTGGGGGGCGCGGCCCGGGGACCGCCTCTGCGTCTACGAACCGGCGGCGGAGCGCCTGGGTTGCGAAACCATCGAGACCTATGACGACCAGTTGATGCTGGTCTCCAAAGCGGGCTGGCAGCCGGAAGTGATCGTCACCCCCATCACCTCGCGCACCATCGCCATCAGCGTCACCGCCGACCTCGCCCCCACCGAAAGCCTGCAAGGGCGGCTCTACCCGGCCAATGACGTCCCCACACCCATTATCACCCTGTACCAGGTGGGGAGCAGCGAGGTCTACACCGGTCTCTTCAGCCTCGATTTTCCCTCCGATGAGGGCTACATCCAGGTTTGGGTCGACGAAACTGACCCTCGCCGAGAAACAATCACCAGTTACACTTTAGGGGGCAATCCGGGCAAAACAGGCATCGGCTGGGGTAAAACGGGTATCGGTTGGGGCAAAACGGGCATCGGTTGGGGCAAAACGGGCATCGGCTGGGGTAAGACGGGCATCGGTTGGGGCCAGATCACCAGCGGCTTTGCCCCGGCAGCTTCGGGGGATGGACAAGTGGTCCTCTTTGGCAATATAGAGACCGATGTGGGGCAGTTCTACGCCCTGCAAAAGACGGACGCCCTGCCCGCTCCGCCCCCCTGGGCCACGGTCGTGGGGAGCGGCTACCGGCTGATCGCCTCGCCCGACGCGCCCAGTTTTGAAGGGACGTCGCTCAATTTCCGCTACCAAGGCAAAGAAATCCCTCCCGGCGAAGAAACTTTTCTCAGCCTATACTTCTGGGATGGACAGGATTGGGAAAGATTGCCCACCTCCCTCAATCCGGAATACAACGAAGCCTCGGCGGCGGTGGTCGGCGAAGGATTGTACGTTCTAATGAGCAGTCTCGAGATCCCCCTCTATCAAGCGGGCTGGAACCTGGTGTCGTATCCGGTTAACCAAACCCGCTCCGTTACCGAAGCGATGGCTTCTATCGACGGCAAATACGGAATGGTCTACGGCTACGATGTCAATGACCACGACGATCCCTGGAAGGTTTACGCTCCCGCGCCCATCCCCCCCTGGGTCAACGACCTGCACGAACTTCGCTTTGCTCAGGGCTACTGGATCAGCGCCACCCAGGCCATCACCTGGTATCTCAAGGGGGCTGATGAAGGGGGGACGCGGCAGGTTGAGAATTTCCAGAACCCGCCCGCCACCTACTACGGCGCGGTTCTTTCCGGCGACGATTTCACGCCCGCTGCCGGAATGCCGGTGACCGCCTGGATTGACGACAATCTGTGCGGACAGAGCGAGACTCTGGAGGTAAATGGCGAGCCGATGTACAGCGTCAATGTGATGGGGAACGGTCCCGGCGGCGGTTCTTGCGGTCAGGCAGGCGCCACCATCCGCTTTGAAGTTGGCGGGACGCCTATGGCGACTGCGGTCGAATGGCAAAACGACTTTGTGCAAGAACAACCCCTCAGTCCGGCAACGTTGTGGAATATTTACTTACCTCTTATCTTGCGGCAATAGTCGCATTCAAAAAATTATGGTATCTATTCAGGTTGTCGATTGGAGCACAGAGAAGCACCGAGAATGCACAAAGAAACACAGAGGATTTCATCATAATTTT
>CAYYVH010000474.1:0-2793 GCA_964475075.1 uncultured Anaerolineales bacterium
TAACGAAGAGCCGCCAGGTCGTGGGTCGGCTGGCCGGCCAGATCGGCCTGTCCCTTGAGGCTGCGATGCTGGGCGTCGTTCGAGTCGCCAATTCCAACATGGAACGGGCCATGCGCCGTGTCTCTGTGGAGCGGGGCTTTGACCCCCGGGTCTTCACCCTGGTGGCCTTCGGGGGGGCGGGGCCTCTGCACGCCTGCGAGCTGGCGGAAGCCCTCCGCATCCCTCGTGTCCTGGTGCCACAATACCCAGGCGTCCTCTCCGCCCTGGGCATGGTCACCGCCGACGTGGTGAAGGATTACTCCCAGACGGTGATGCTTCCGGCGACGAGCGCTAGCGCAGCCACACTCCAGCCCAGGCTGGAGGGGCTGCAGGAGCGGGGGCTGGCTGAGATGCAGTCCGAAGGGCTGGCCGATGGTGACACCCGGCTGGAAGCAGCGTTGGACATGCGCTACGTCGGGCAGTCCTACGAGATCACGGTCCCTGTGGGTGGGGCGGGGAGCGAAGCACAGGAGACACCGGCGATGGCCATGGACGCGGCACTGGAACGGTTCCACGCGATGCACGAGGCGCGCTTCGGTCACAGGCATCCGGCTGAGCCGGTGGAAATCGTCAACCTGCGGCTGAAGGCCATTGGCCGGGCGGACCGGTTGGCCGTTAGCGCCGAACCGGTGGGCGAGGCTGGTCCGGCAGCGGCCCTGGTAGGGCGGAAGGCGGTCTGTTTCGATGGCAGCGGTGGACACGGTGCCCAGTGGTACGACGCCACACTCTACGAGCGGGAGCGATTACGGCCGGGAAACGTCATCACCGGCCCGGCCGTCGTTTTCCAACTGGATGCTACGACGGTGATCCCCCCGCGTTGGCGAGCTGTGGTGGATGGGTATCGGAATTTGGTGGTTGAGTTGACGAGGTAATGAGGTGATGAGGGATCGAATAATGGAGCAACACGACGGGGACCCCATCACGCTGGAGATCTTCAAGAATCTGTTCGCCTCGGTGGCGGAGGAGATGGGGGTGACGCTGCAACGGACGGCCTACTCGCCCAACATCAAAGAGAGGCTGGACTTCTCGTGTGCCGTCTTTGACTCGCAGGGGCGCATGGTGGCCCAGGCGGCCCATATCCCCGTCCACCTGGGGGCGATGCCTGAGTCGGTCCGGCAGGCCATCGAGCTTTTCGAGCGTTGGCAGCCCGGTGACGTCGTCATCCTCAACGATCCCTACCTCGGCGGCACCCATCTGCCTGACATCACCATGGTCTCGCCCGTCTTCATAGAGACCCCGACGAAGGAGACCCTAAAGGTTTCTGAAACCTTTAGGGTCTCCAGAAGCCCTGCCTTCTTCGTTGCCAGCCGCGCACATCACGCTGATGTGGGTGGCATCAGCCCCGGCTCGATGCCCCTGGCGACCGAGATCTACCAGGAGGGGATCATCATCCCACCCCTCAGGATCATGGACGCGGGTCGGCTCAACGAGGCGCTCCTGGCCATGATCTGTCGCAACGTGCGCACTCCGGAGGAGCGGCGAGGCGACCTGGTGGCACAGATGGCAGCCCACCGCGTGGGCGAGCGTCGGCTGAAGGAAATCGTAGCCTGCTACGGGCGCGACGAGGCGGCGGGTTACGCACGCGCCCTGCTGGCCTACTCCGAGCGTTTGACGCGGCGGGCCATAGCCGCCATCCCCGATGGGTGCTACACCTTCTCCGACTGCTTGGACGATGACGGGATCGTGGACGAAGCAGTGGAGATCAGGGTGGCCGTGACTGTCGCTGGGGAGGAGGTGGTTGTGGACTTCACCGGCAGCAGCCCCCAGGTGCGGGGCAACCTCAACGCCGTGCTGGCGGTGACCCAGTCGGCCGTGTACTACGTCGTGCGTTGCGTCGCTGGTGGGGATGTGCCCGCCAACCACGGCTGCTTCGCGCCAGTCACCGTGGTAGCTTCCTCCGCGTCGGTGCTCAATGCCCGGCCACCCGCTGCTGTGGCTGGGGGCAACGTGGAAACTTCGCAGCGGATTGTGGACGTTGTGCTGGGCGCGTTGGCCCAGGCCCTGCCTGATCTGATCCCCGCTGCCAGCCAGGGCACGATGAACAACCTGACTATCGGCGGCTACGATCCTATCAGGAGGCGCGAGTTTGCGTACTACGAAACGGTGGGGGGCGGCATTGGTGCCGGGCCGCAGGGGGACGGGCTCTCTGGCATGCACAGCCACATGAGCAACACCCGCAACACGCCCATCGAGGCTCTGGAGTACGCCTTTCCCTTCCGCGTGCGGGCCTACGCGCTGCGTCGAGGGTCAGGGGGCCAGGGTCTGTATCGTGGTGGGGATGGCCTGCGTCGCGACATCGAGTTTCTGTCGTCGGCGACGGTGACTATCCTGTCGGAGCGACGACGGTTGGAGCCCTATGGTCTCAACGGGGGAGAGCCTGGTCAGCGAGGGCGCAACGTCCTGCTGCGCGACGGGACCGAGAAGGAACTGCCGGGCAAGGCGACGCTCTCAGTCCGGGCCGGCGATGTCCTGAGTCTGCGCACGCCAGGTGGTGGCGGCTGGGGGAGCACCTGATACGCCCACCAAAACGATCGGACGCTCGAGCCTGTCCGAGAATTACACCACAGTTTGTGGTTGATCTCGAACAAGATCGAGCGTCCACGCCGGTCACCGTCGGGCGGTGGTGACTCGGGCTGTGCTCGGTGGTGTGCCGTTACCTGTGCCCGTTGCGTGTGTTCTCCAGGTACCGGTTGAGCATTTCCAGGCTGTAGCGGCGGTGACCTCCTGGTGTACGATAGGGGATCAGCATGCCAG
>CAYYVH010000475.1:0-2791 GCA_964475075.1 uncultured Anaerolineales bacterium
CGAGGCGACGATCCGGCTGCTGCCCGATGGCGACGTGGACCGCAAGACGCTGCGCAGCAGCTTGTTGCTCGAGGGTGTGATCGTTGGGGCCTTGGCGGCCGGGCTGGCCCTGGCCCTGGTGTCGCCGATGGCGCAGTTGTTGGTTGCGGGTCTGAATCGGGTCGCCGCGCTCGATGTTCCGCTGATGCTGCCGGTCGGTTGGATGTGGGCGGTGTTGCCTTTGGCCGTCCTGGTCGGGGTGCTGTCGGCATGGTTCCCTGCCGCACGTGCTGGGCGTGAAGACCCCGCCGTAGCGATTCGGTACGAGTAGGGCACCGGCCGGTCTGGTGTTCGTTCGCGCCTGATTCGCGGATTGATCGGCTTGTGGGAAGGCAGACTTGCAGCATCCGCTGCGCCGTAGGATCCTGCCTTGTGCGTCCGTTTGGACAGGACTTCGTGTTGGTCAACAGGGAGGTGCCCCCATGGACTGGCTGCAAAATCTGCTGAACACCGAGTTGTCGGAGCCGTGGACCAGAGCGCTTGCCGTGCTGGGTCTGGCCATCTTGGTTGGCTTCCTTGCCAAGCTCTTACTGACGAGCGTGGTGGCCCGCGCGACCCGGCGGACCGGGACCGAGATCGATGACAAGGTGGTTCGCATCTTGGCGTCGCCGATCTTCACCACGTCCTTGCTGGTCGGAATCTACTACGCCGTCAAGCTGTTGGAGAGCGACCCCGAGGCGCCCGGAAGCTGTGGCTCCTCCCCCAGGGGGGGGATCTGGCTCGTCGCGGCCGCGCGCGCGCGCGCCGCCATGCTGGGACGTGACTTCGCGCTCCCCGAAGACGTGAAGGATCTGGCGCCGGACGTGCTGCGGCACCGATTGGTCCTGACGTTCGAGGCCCACGCTCGGGGCGTGGACAGCGACGAGGTGGTCGCCCGAGTCCTGGACGCGGTGCCGGTTCCATGATCCTGCGCCGCCTACGGGCCAGGGCTCGCGGGGGGCGGGCCGCGGCCGGATCGGATCGGCGCTTCCGAGACGTCGAGGAGCGCACGCGGGATCTGGAGGTGCGCGCCCACGCCGTCTTGGGCGGCATGACGGCGGGGGCATGGGCATCGCTCTTCAGGGGCACCGGCGTGGAGCCGGACGGCGTTCGGCCGTATCAGGCCGGCGACGGGATCCGTGCCGTGGACTGGCGAGTCACGGCCCGTCGGGGTCAACTGCACGTCCGGGAGTTCGTCGAGGAGCGTGGCCTGGATGTCCTGGTGATTCTCGATCGTTCGGCTTCGCTCGCGGAGTCCGCCGGGCCCGCGGGAAAGGTGGCCATCGAGGCGGCCGCAGCCGTACTGATGGCGTCCGTCCGCTCGGACCACGCCGTGGGACTGCTCCAGGTCACGGACCGCGTAGAGCACTTCGTGCGGCCCGGGCGAGGCGACGTGCATCTGAGGCGCCTACTCTGGCACCTGGCCGACCTGCGGGCCTTGGGGAAGGGCACGGACCTGGCCGCCGGTCTCGACGCGGCTGCTTCGGTACTGCCGACCGGGTCGCTCGTGATCGTCGTGAGCGATCTGTGGTGCGGTGGGGCCCAGCGCTGGGCCTGCACGACGTCCGTTGCGCGCATGGCGGCTCATGGGGCGGTCATGCTCATCCGTGTGGACGCTCCGACCCTGCTCGATGTGAGGGATGTAGGCACGGTCGAGATCGTGGATCCCGAGAGTGGCCGTTCGACGCTCTACGACTCTGGCTCGGCCCATGCTCGTGAGGCGCTGCATGAGCGCGCGAGGGATCGCGCCGACTGGTGGGCGGAACTGGCGCGGGTCGCGCGCGGCCCGTGCTTGACGCTCGATGCCAGGCAGCCTTTGGCGGATCAACTCCGCAGGGGCCTCGCCGCGAGAGGCAGGTACGCTGCGTGAGCCCGGGGGCCTGTGTTCTGGCTGCTGCGGCGCTGTTCGCCGCGTCCCCCCGTGCAATCGGGGCCGGTGACGAGCTGCGGCTCGTGTCCGATATCGTACAGCCGGCCGTCATCGAGCCCGGGCGGATCGCGGTGCGTCGTGTCGCGATCTTCGTGGCGGACGGGGTGACCCTCTCGTTTCCGGACCAGCTACCGACCGGAAAGGGCACGGAGGCCGCGCGCGCGGTCCAGGTGCACCGGCAGACCCGCGAGGGCGGTGTGCTCTGGGTCTTGTCCTATCCTTTCACGGCCTGGAGACCCGGCGACCACGAGACGGGCCCTGTCGTCTTGGAGGGGCTGGGACCTGCCCACCCGGAGCGTCTGGAACTGGGAGCCGCGTCGGTGCACGTGGCCTCGCCGCTCCCTGAGGCCCGGCTGGTGCGCCCAGCGCCCCGGGCGGACGTTCCGCCGGTGGTCGTGCCTCCTTGGACATTCCTCCCGGTCGTTCCCGTCTTCCTGTCCGTGCTGAGCGGTGCGGCACTGTGGAGGCGTTCGCGGCAGCCCTCAGCCGCCCACGTTCCTGGCCTCGCCGGACCCCCGGCACCGCGGCCGGGGCGGTCGCTCGACGAGATTCTGAGGGCCGAGCACACCAGCGGGGCAGCGGCAGCGCGGGCTATAGCGGGGGCTCTACGCAGGCATCCCAGGCTGGTCGAGGCGGGTGTGACGCCATGCCACACAAGGCCGCAGATCGAGCGCTTGGTCGCGAACTCGCTCCTCAAGGGGCCCGGCTCACGGTCCGGGACGGCCTTGGTCGATCAGGTCAATGTCGTGCTCGGCACGGGTGACGCCGCCGCGTACGGGGACCGCGAGCCCGAACTGGCGTGGGTACTCGGTGGCCGGCGCGCTCTGCGGGACGCACTCCCGC
>CAYYVH010000476.1:0-2787 GCA_964475075.1 uncultured Anaerolineales bacterium
TCATTTATCTAAACTCGAGAACGGAAGCATCACCCACTATTTTGTGTAGACCCTTTAAAGTTCATTGGGTGGTGGGGAACATTGCCCTCCGCCGCCCATGAAAACAGGTTTCAGCGCCTTCGGAGTATGACATAACGCACCAAAGGAACGAAGGAGGACCAAACCCATGCCTTCTGATCGCAAGCGGGTGTGCGGGCGGCTAAAGCTGGTGGAGAAGCGGCTGGCGAATCCGGACCGGGAGTTCGAGTACAAAGGCCAAGGGCGTGGACGGCGACGGATGCGCCCCGCAGATCGTAGGGACATGGTGCACCATCGTGAGGCCCGCCTTCTGCGGAAATTGCTGGCTCGGGCCGATGAAGGTCAGGTATTGGCGATGCTGGAAACCTGGCGCCGTGAGCTGGGACGGTTCCTGACGAAGCTCCGTGGATCATCGATGACCGGTTCCTCGCTTTGCTGGATGACATGATGGAGCACCTTCGCAAATGGCTGGAGGCACCTTAAGAGATGGAGCTTCTATCCACACTTCGTCACCACTTTGGCTTCGCCGCATTTCGACCCGGCCAGGAACAGGCCATCTCCCACCTCCTGGCCGGCCGTGACACGCTGGTGGTCATGCCCACCGGCGCCGGCAAGTCCCTGATCTACCAATTGACCGCCATGCTCCTCCCCGGCGCCACCCTCGTCATCTCGCCCCTCATCGCCTTGATGAAGGACCAGGTGGACACCCTGACCCGCCGCGGCATCCCCGCCATGGCCGTGAACAGCACCATTCCCACGGACGAACAGACCCGACGCCTGGCCCACATGCAACGGGGAGACTACCAATTGGTCTACCTGGCTCCGGAACGCCTGCGCCACCGCGCCTTCACGGAGGCCCTGGCGCACACGCAGGTCAGCCTCTTGGCCGTGGACGAGGCACACTGCATCTCCCAGTGGGGGCACGACTTCCGCCCCGACTACCTGCACCTGGCCGCCGCCCGCGCTCGGATGGGCCACCCTGCCACCGTCGCCCTCACCGCCACCGCCACGCCCGAGGTGCAACGGGACATCCTCAAGCAGTTGGGCCTTCCGCAAGCCGAACGCATCGTCACCGGCTTCAACCGCCCCAACCTGACCCTGGAGGTGCGCTACACCCCCGACCTGGAGGACAAACTCCGCTTCCTGCACCGCTTCCTGAGCGAGAACAGCGACGCGGGCATCATCTACGTGGGCACCCGCAGGGAGGCGGAGGAGGTAGCGGACTTCGTGCGGGAGGTGGTGCGGCGCCCGGCCCGGGCGTATCACGCCGGGCTGGAGGGCGAGGTGCGCGCGGAGGTCCAGGACGCGTTCATGGCCAGCCGGCTGAACCTGGTGGCCGCCACCAACGCCTTCGGTATGGGCATAGACCGCGCCGATATTCGCTTCGTGCTCCACTTCAGCATTCCTGGCACCCTGGAGGCCTACTACCAGGAGGCCGGCCGCGCCGGACGAGACGCGGAGCCGGCCCGGTGTGTGCTCCTCTACGCACCGCGCGACCGGGCGCTGCAGGAGTGGTTCATCGAAAATGACGCCCCCTCCCCCAAACAAATGGAAAGCATCTACCAGGCCGTGCGCCAGCGAGCGCGGGAAAACACAGCGATCTTGACGCTGAACGACCTGGCCTTGCTGACGGGCGTCCAGGAGGTGCCGCTGCGGGTAGGGCTGGAACTGCTGGAACGCATGGGGACTCTGCACCGGCTGGGGGACGAGGGGCCGCGCCTGTGGCTGGAGGTGGGGCCGTGGGACCCTGCCCGACTGCGGGTGACCATGGCCGAGGTGGAGGTGCGACGGGCCCACAAGCGCCGGCAACTGGCGCGCATGGTGCAGTACGCCGAGACGGATACCTGCCGGCGACAGCCCATCCTGGACCACTTCGGCGATCCTGGCCCGGCGGAGGCTCCGAGTTGCTGCGACAACTGCCTGAACGCCCGGCCGGCGGCTGGGCCGGCTCCCGCCCCCCGACGTGGTCCCGTGGAGGCGCTGCCGACCCCCGCCCGGGTAGCCCTGGCAACGCTGGATGCGGTGCGCCGCCTGCCTCGCCCTGTGGGGCGCAAGCGCCTGGCCCAAATCCTGAAAGGTTCCCGGGCGCGTGCCGTGCGGGACATGGGCTACGACCGCTCCCCCTATTACGGCCGCCTGGCGGATCTGACCCTGGGCGAGATTCAGAGCGTCATCGGCCAGTTGGTTGGCAAGGGGTACTTGAAGGTGGTGGGAGGTGAACTCCCCGTGGTGCGGTTGAGCCCCCAGGGGCGGCGGGCGCTGGCTCATCGGGAGGTGATCGCCATCCACGTGCCCGGCCACCACCGGCCGGAGGAGGTGCAGCGCAAGCGGGAGGAGCGAGAGGCCGGCGGCACGGTGGCGTACACGGAACAACTCCTCCGGCAGGGCATGACCCCGGAGGCGATCGCCGCTCACCGGGGGCTTAAGGCGAGCACCATCTACAGCCACCTGGCAAAACTCATCGCCGCAGGAAGCGTGGAGGTGAGCGAAGTGGTTCCGCCGGAGGTGCTGGTCCAGGTACGAGCCGCCATCGTCCAGGTGGGCGGCACGACGGCCCTCTCCCCCATCAAAGCCCTGCTCCCCGAGGACATCTCCTACGACGTGATCCGCTGCGTCGTCGCCGCGTGGGAACGGGAGCAGATAGCACCAGACCGGCAGACTTCCGAAGTCTTCAAGACCTCGGAAATCTCTGCCGGGTCGGCAGCAGAACTGGCGCGCCGCATCGTGGATTGGGGGGAGAAAGGGGAGCGGGATCGCGTCCCGGATGTG
>CAYYVH010000477.1:0-2784 GCA_964475075.1 uncultured Anaerolineales bacterium
AGAATCCCGCGGCTGCGCGTCGGACTGCATGCTCGTCACTCAGGCGTCCGGAACGAAGCCGCGCCGGTTACCTGTGTATTCCTTCGAGACCACGCATATGATGGTGTAGGCTCTACCGGCGAGCCTCAGTTCGGCACCCACGGCTGCCGGGTCCCCGGCAAAGCGCCGCTGCCAATAGCCATAGCCGAGCACGACCACTGGATGTGCGCCTCGAGCAACGTGATCCTCATTGGAAATCAGGCGCCCGACCGCCGGCTGGACGCCGAGGAGGGGGAAGTAGTTCCCAGTGACTGCCTCGCCGGGCAACATCTCGACACCACCCTCGGCATCGGCCTGCAAGAGTGCCACTTGAGAGCCTGCGATATCGTCGAAGACGCCCTCCGATCCGTCCAGAAGGTCGACGTAGTCGGGATAGGAGAGCGTCCCAGCCGAGAACCCTTCTTGGCGCTCGTACACATCCACGAGCGTCTCCGGGTTCTCATACGGCATGTCCCGGATGATGACTGCGTTCACCAGGCTGAACATGGCGGTGTTGGCACCGATGCCGAGCCCCAAGGACAACACGGCGACCAGGGTGAACATCGGGCTCCTGAAGAGCCTCCTCACCGCATACCGCACATTCAAGATCAACCCGTCCCCAAGCCCCTCCCAAATCCCGGACTCTCCACGGGGACAAAGCGGGTTCAACAGGTTTATCTGGGCGATGCGGTGTTTCGTGGGCCGCAAACGGCGGCCGCGCCGGATCTGGTGGTCGGCTATCGGGAGGGCTATCGAGCGTCTTGGCAGACCGCCCTCGGTGCAGCTCCGCCCGGCAGGCTTGAGGACAACCGCAACAAGTGGACCGGAGACCACATCGTGGATCCCGCCGCGGTACCCGGCGTTCTTCTCACCAGCTTTCGGCATGACAGCGAGACTCCGGGTCTGCTGGATCTCGCCCCAACGCTACTCGCCGCTTTCGGGTTGCCTGCGGCAGACCTGGAAGGTTCCCCCTTGGTGTGACCGACCTGGTTCTACACGGACACATCGGCTGAGCCGGGTGTGGGGTCTCCCCGGAGAGCGGACGGGCAGTCCTTGCACCGCGCCGATGAGGGATGGATTGCCCCCTGGGGTCTCTCCAAACAGCCTTGCAGGGCACCGGAACCAGAGGGTTCCTGCCCGCCGCAGGGGAGGTCTTGCGCCCGGTGTGCCCAGTGAATGCGATGTGGCACAAACAAAGTAGACCCTAGACATAATGGCTGACACGTGAACAGAAGAGGCCCACCTCCTTGCTCTCGTGGGTTATGGTAAAAGCATCAAACACCACCACAGAGCCACACCAAGGAGGCAGGCCATGAAGAAGTCTACCACGCTGTTCGTCGGACTGGATGTGCACAAGAACTCGATCGACGTCGCGATTGCCGAAGCAGGCCGGGACGGCGAGGTTCGTCACTACGGGAAGATCGACGGGGATCTCGCCTCCCTCGACAAGGTTCTCCGCAGGATGCAGTCTCGTGGGGCAACGTTGCACGTAGTGTATGAAGCCGGCCCCTGCGGCTACGAGATCTATCGCCATCTGCACAAACGCGGGATCGACTGCCTGGTGGTGGCCCCTTCGATGATCCCCAAGCGTTCGGGGGACCGCGTGAAGACCGACCGCAGAGATGCGCTGAGTTTGGCCCGCCTGCATCGGGCCGGGGAACTCAAGTCGGTCTACGTGCCGCGTGAAGAAGACGAGGCGATGCGCGACCTGGTGCGGGGGCGAGAAGATGCCAAACAAGCCGAGAAGAAGGCCAAGCAACGACTCGGTGCCTTCTTGCTTCGTCACGGCAGGCGCTATGAGGGGAAGACGCCCTGGAGTCGAGCCCATAGCCGCTGGCTGGCAGAGCAGCGTTTTGCGCACCCGGCCCAGCAGATCGCGTTTCAGGAATACGTAGATACCGTGAACCAAGGCCAGGAGAGGGTCGCACGGCTGACGGACCAGATTCGGGCGCTGGTTCCGCAGTGGCGCATGGCCCCGGTGGTCGAAGCCTTTCAAGCCATGCGCGGAGTGTCGCTGCTTGTAGCGACCACCCTGGCGGCCGAGGTGGGTGACCTGAGTCGGTTCGATGCCCCGGCGCAGTTGATGGCGTATCTGGGTCTGGTTCCCTCCGAGCACTCCAGCGGAGGCTCGGTTCGACGAGGCAGTATCACCAAGACCGGCAATGGCCATGCGCGGCGGGTGTTGGTGGAGGGGGCGTGGAGTCACCGCTACCCGGCCCGGGTGAGCCGCGCGATGAGGGATCGGCAGGAACAATTGCCGGAAAAAGTGCGTGAGATCGCCTGGAACGCGCAAGTGCGCCTGTGCGGACGCTACCAGCACCTGGCTGCGAGGGAGAAGACCAAACAGGTCATCGTTACCGCCATTGCTCGAGAGATGGCAGGGTTCCTGTGGGCGATTGCCGGTGAAGTGGAGATCCCCGCGGCGTAACCCGTAACGAAGTCGCGTCGTCGACAACATCACACCCAGGGCCCTCCGGGGCCGGAACAAGAGGAGATCCAAGGCACGGGTAGGAGCGCGGTCACGGGAAGGAGAACCCTCGCCAGTACTACGAGACAGGCCACCGGCCCAACGCTCGAACCTAGACAGAGGCAGCTCCGCGACGAACCGAAGTCAGGCGGTACCCAACCCGCGTATATCAGTGTGATCTACCGTCGCTCATGAGACCCCGCTCCTTCTCGTGCCTTGGATCAACTGCAACACCAAAACCCAAATCGCGGGGAGGGGAGCGCTGTTTCTTGGTTGACAGTGTCAGCCATATCAGTACT
>CAYYVH010000478.1:0-2781 GCA_964475075.1 uncultured Anaerolineales bacterium
GGTAGCGCTGGCCGGCGGTCACAGTCAGCGGGTCGCTGGCGTAGGCGGCGAAGGGTTGGCTATCCGTAAGCGGGTAGGAAAACGCCAGGGCCTGGGCTCCGCCATGCGTGGGGGACAAGGTGAGACTCACGGCCAGGCCGCTGTTGGCAATCTGGGTCCAGCCGGCCAGGCCATCCTCGAAACCCGAGTTGGTCACGAGGTTGGGGGAGATCACCTGTCCAGCCTCGCTCAGGTCGCGCAGCCACAGGGCCGGCGCGGGCGCTGAGACCAGCTCGCTGCCGTCTATCTGCAGGCTGGTGACCTGGCCGTCGGCGGAGAGGGTGAGGCTCAGGCCATCGGCGGTGGACAGGGTGTAGTCTGCGGTGGATGCGGCCTGGCCGGCGAGGGCGGTGCACAGGATCACGATCAGCAGGCCGGCCAGGCCGATGGCTGACAAAAGGCGTGCGTACATGATAAATCCTTCCTTTCCGGCTCTTTCAACGGCCGGTAGTAGTGAGTCCCGGTGTGGGCGTAGACCAGGGCTGGCGCCAGTTGGCGGCGACCACGGGCAGGTAGATCAGGCAGCGCATGTCAGAGACCGTGGTCTGGATGTCCACGATGTCACCGATGCCGTTGCCGTTGACGTCGCTCACGCACTGGGAGGCCAGCGGCCCCGCTTGCAGCTCGATCAGCGTCACCGAGTGGGCCGGGAAGGCGTAGACGAAACTCTCGGCGGCATCGGTGATGGATGATGTGGTGATGGTCACGCTGAGCGGGTGGGTGATGTTGTTGAAGGCGCTGACCTCCGGGCCGTTCAGTGTCCACACTGTGGCCGTGGGCGAGGGGGTGAAGCCGCTGATAGTCAGCGTGGCCGTGATGGCCCTCGCCGCGTCCTTGTTGACCGCCAGCAGGGTCAGCCGCTCGCCCGTCTCGTCGGTGCTGGCGACCACCTCCAGCGCCGGCACGGACCCGGTGAGGGGCGGCGCGCCTTCCACCTCGCTCTCCACCGGCGCGGGAGCGAAGTGGTGGCGGCGTCCTGAGCCTATCGAAGGGGTGAACAGTTCCAGCACGTAGGACTCTGGCCGCCGGATGAAGTCCGGGGACGGACTGAGGGCCGCGGTGTTCGGCCACCCTTCCACCTCCGCGTAGGTAGTCAGAGCGTGCAGGTTGGCCAAGGGAACCTCCAGCTCGATCAGGTGGCGCAGCATGTCGGCCACGTAGAGCCCCTGGTCCACCGACATGCCGTAGTGCGGCGTGGGCGTGTGCTGCTCCGCCACGATGAAGTTGTACTCGGTGGCGGCGATCTCTATCTGGTCGGCGCGGGCCCCGGCGTAGAGCCGGATGCCGGCTCGCAGGTCCTCCAGGTCCATGCGCCTCACCAGCGGACCGGCCATGGTGCGCAGGTGCGCCTCGGCCAGGCCACCTCCGCGGGGCTCGAAGTCGCCGGACCAGGTGTAGAGGTGCTCGACAACGAAGTCGTAGGGATGCTCCTCGCCCATGGCCGCCAGGAAGCTGTCCGGGTAGAAGCAGCTCCCCACCTTGATGTGCGGGTCTACCGCCCCTTCGGCTCCGCTCAGGGCATGCTTCATGGCCGCGTAGTAGTCCACGAAGCCGTCGTGGGGGCCCGACTCGTAGGTGGCCAGGACGGGCGCCCGGAGCGGAGGAATACGACCATGCTCGCCGTCGCCGAAGCGGATCTCGCCAGTCAGCGGGTCGAACTCGTAGACGAAGTCGTCCGGCCCGGCCGTGGCCAGATCCGGCACCTCGGTCCAAACCTGGTTGCCCACGGTGATGGTCTGGGTGCCGGTGATCACCGGCGGGTAGCGGATGTAGAAGACCTGATGGGGCAGGCCATTAGAGTAGTGGGCATCGAACTCCCAGTAGGTCTTCCGGACCACCTTCTCGTTGTACTGCCAGGCGGTGCCCCCGGCCGCGTACTTGAACCCGCTGTGGGTCCAGGTGTGCTCCCAGTCGCCGAAGAGCTCGTTGTCCACCTCCCAGTAGGTGATGTTGTAGGGATGGGGGGTCATCCCCAAGCGGACCTGGTTGAGTTCCCGGCGGATGGCCCACTGGCGCACCGTCCCCCAGTCCACCCCCATGTGGTCCACGCCGATGCGCCGGGTGTCGGTGACGGAGCCGTTGGCGTAGGCCACCCAGGCGGCGGCCTCCTGGGCCGTGCCGGTGCCGAAGTTGACCACCACGTTGGCCGTGGCCCCGATCTGCTCCACGAAGAGCATGTGCTCGTCGAAGCCGTAGGTGTTGCTGACCGGCTGCCCCAGGGATCCAATGCCGTCAGGCCGCTGCTCCGGCGGGCCGATGCCGTCCGTCCAGTGGTAGAGGTCGGAGCCACTGCCGGTGGGGAAGCGCACGACCGTAAGGCCCATCTCCAGGGTGCGCGAGATGACCGTGGGATCCACCCGCTTCGCATCCGGGTCCCAGATGCCGAGGGCGTTGCCGTCATAGTTGCTGTTGACGCCGTAGAGCAGCGGGCTGATGCGGCCCAGGCGGCGGTCGGCGCGGACGGTGATGCGGGGGCCGAGATCGCCGGCCGGGACGAAGAGGCGGATCAGTTGCACCGAGGGCGGGGTCATGTCCTGGCTGGTGGTGAAAGTATCGGACCCGGCGGGCACGTCGGCGGACTCGACCAGGGTCAGGTTGTGGCCGATTTCACTGCCCGCAGTGGAATCGGCCTCGTCCAGCAGGTAGCGCTCGTAGCGGTAGGGCTGCCCCGCGCCCCAGGGGAGGTTGGTCACGGTGAGGTCGAAGCCGGTGTGGTCCGAGTCGTAGTCGCTGATCAGGATT
>CAYYVH010000479.1:0-2772 GCA_964475075.1 uncultured Anaerolineales bacterium
CGAACCGGAGCACGCTGGGGGTGTCTTTCGCGTCTCGCCCGTGGGCGCGGCGGTGGGCGCGCTCCGCGACCCGCCCCTACACCCGCACGCACCTGCCGCCACACACGCCCGCACGTCACGGATCGATTCGCGCGGCGCCGCCGTACCCAATCGTTGGGAAGGGTGGAGGCTGCGTCGGGGTCAGCCCGGGGAACGAGAAGGGCGTGCCGACGGGCGGTGCCTCGGCGACGGGCGTGGCCGGCATCTGGGCTGTGCCGCTGGCGGCCAGGGTCACGTAGGGTACGAGATGCACGGACCCGACCTGGTGGATAATGTTGACGGCCTTTTCGGGCGGCACGGCCACCGTGATGAGCGTGCTCGGTCGGTCGCGGTCGCCACCGACGTACACCAGTTCGCCCGTTCTCACATCCGGCCGCGGCGTGGCGTTGGTCACAGGCTGGCCGGCGCTCGACACACCGACGACCCAGATCCGCGGCTCGACCAGGACGGTGAACGGCTCCCGATCCTCGCCAAGCCCCGTGCCGTAGAGGTTGATCAAGTGCCCCGGGCGAACCTTGCCGCCGACGACCCGGTCAACGCTCACCTGGAACGATACGATCTCCAGGCCCAAGTCCTTCACGAAGCGCACCTCCTCGACGGGCTTGGCGTTCACCCCGGTGAGCGTCTCGCCCGGAGTGACCAGCGTCGTGGCCATGAGCCCGACGGTGGCCTCCATGGGATAGGCGCCGCGGCTGCGTGCCTCCCGCATGGTCATCTCGTGCGCCTTGAGCACGTCCTGCGTGACCACGCTGTAGGGCGGTATCTGCTGAGCCGCCACGGCCACCTTAATAATCGGCTCCTTCACCGGCTCGGCGCGCAGGCTGGCCACGGTCAGCACCAGCCCCAGCGCGAGCAGGGCGGCGGATCCAACGAGGCCTACGGTTCTTGTGTTCATCCCCTCTCTTCCTTTCCCGCGCCCGCGCCGACGCAATCGCGCCACGCGAGCGCCTGGGCGGCGGCCGGACCAGAGATCCGGGGGCCCGTCCGGCCGCTCGGGCGGCCGCCGCTGCGGGACTACTGAGGGGTGCACCCGCTATGTTCAATTAGGGCAATAGCACATTCCATGCCAAGGGCAGATAGACCCGCTGTTCATCGGGGGGCTCGGGGGTCGCCGTGGGGTCCTGGGACTCGTGGGGCGCAAACGGGATAACGACGCGGCTCGGCCCGCTGTCGCTACACGGCAGGGCGTTGTAGATGGCGTAGTCGAACGCCGGCGGCTGCCACGGCGAAGTCTCGGTCACGATCACCATTATCGGCTGGTCGCTGGTTACCACGGCCGACCCGTAGCTGTCATCCGGAATCGCGTTGACGATATTCGGAACCCAGGTGAAGAACCCGTCGAGTGGAATCGTCTTGATGCACTGCCCGGCGCAGCCCGGAATCTCGGCACCGGTGCTGTCCCTGAACGCGATGACTGCGCTCGCGTCGCGCGTCCCCAGGTTGAACGCGAAGATGCTCGTGTTGAAGTTGAGCGCGGTGTGACTCTTGCGGAACAGCGGGACCAGCACCCTCGTGGCGGCCTGCTCGATTCCCAGGGCGTGGTATGCGGCCGAGGTGGCCGGCGGCCAGTCCGAGGCAGCCGGCGGCCAGGTGCCTGACGTGTCGTTCACCACGGCCAGCACGCGCCCGCCCGTCGCCTCGATGATCGCCGTTCCGGCGCAGTAAGGTGGCAGGGGGCTCTCGCCGGTCACGGGGAGCTGCCCGGCTCCCTGGTAGAACATCGCGCTCGTACCGGCGGCGACGGTAGCTCGCTGCGTGTACGTCCGGCCCCGGCAGTCTCCCAACAAGCCGGTGAAGGTCACCTTCACCTCCGCTTCCCCCGGGTTCGCGTCGCCCCCGGGGTTGACCACGGAGAAGAAAGAAGTGCCACCGTGCTGTCGGCGGAACTGGGGGACGAAGAGCTTCGTCGACGCCGACTCGGGCAGCACACCCAGGACATCGTAGACCGCCCTGTCGCTGCTCTCGATGTCCACAATGGTAGCAACCGCGATCTCGACGTTCGCCGTCGCGCGCATCCAACCCACGAATCCATCCGGTACGCCGGAAAGGGGCGTGCTCTTGTCGAGATCCAGCGTGACGTGCATGCCCGGCTCGATGGTCAGCGACAACTCCGTCACCGGCCGGGTGTCACCCACCCAGAACAAACTGAGCTCGACCTCAGCCCCCGCTCCCTGATCCGCGTTCAGAACCGTCAACTGGGAAGTCTGGCCGTACAGCCTCTTGAGGACCAGCGGCACGATCAGCTCCTTCGACGGCACGACCGCATGGCTCAACACCGCACCGCCGGTCTCAGGCCACCCCGTGCGGGCGACCGCACCCACCGGTGCCCCCCCTTGCCCGATGGCGACGAGGCCATCCGGCAGCGCACCGCCACTCGGAGAGTCCGCCCCCTGGCGCCTGACCGCACTCCCGGAGCCGTGCTCCCCGTGGAGCCCCCCCCACTCCGTGGCTACCGAGCAGGCGGGGACGTCGCGCAGCAACTCGGGTTTGGCGATCCCCTCCGCGGTAATCCGCGAAACGGCGATCGTCGTGGCGCGCGAAAGGCGCAGGTTGGCCACGAAAGACCAGCCAGCGGCAGGTCCGCCGGTTCCATCCGGATGGACCGCGTCGGCCGACGCAGCCCGGCTGGCCGCCGCGGAGACACCCAAACCAGCCAGCACGACCATCAGGGCAATCCACCTAGTACAGTTCGGCAGAGATTCCTCCACCGTTCATCCACGGCGTGGCTGAACT
>CAYYVH010000480.1:0-2761 GCA_964475075.1 uncultured Anaerolineales bacterium
CTTCGGCTTGTTCTGGCTGTTGGGCTACCAGTTCAGCCCGCGCCTGGCCGACCTGCGCGATCTCCGGTTCTGGTGCACCGATACGACCGCTGACTACGGTGCGCTCTCCGGCATCGCCCGGAATCCGATCAAGCTCCACCTGATCGCCGACCATTGGGACGACCTGCTGCCCATCGCCGGGTCGCTCCGGCTGGGCACGGTACGCGCCAGCGAGCTGATGCGCACCGTGCAGCGCGGCGGCCAAGCTTCCGCGCTGGCCAAGGCCATCGGCGAGTTGGGGCGGATCGCCAAGACGTTGTACCTATTGACCTACATCGATGACGAGTCCTATCGGCGCCGCATCCTGACTCAGATCAACCGGGGCGAAGGACGCCACGCGGTGGCGCGGGCAGTCTTCTTCGGGCAGAAGGGCGAGTTGCGCAAGAAGTACCGGGAGGGCCAAGAGGATCAGCTCGGGGCGCTCGGGCTGGTGGTCAACATGATCGTGCTGTGGAACACGCGGTACATGAGCCGCGCGTTGGATGACCTTCGCTCGTCAGGTCACGCCGTCCGAGACGAAGATGCCGCGCGGCTGTCGCCGCTGATTCACGAACACCTCAACATGCTCGGCACCTATCGTTTCGCGTTGCCCGAGCCGCTGGCAGCGGGCCAGTTCCGGCCGCTAAGGGACCCGGATCGAGGCGCTTGAAGCCGCACTTGGCACTGTCACCTCACTGTTGCAAGATACGTCGGATGACTGTCGCCGCTCAGCGTGGGCGTTCCTTATCGCAGGTTTTCTCATCGGTACTACCGAAGGCTCAGGCTGGAGCGAATCTTCAGGTAGCTGTCATAGCGGACGGCGCTGGCAGCGCCGCTTTGCACAGCCGCCCGCACCGCGCAGCCCGGCTCGCTGTCGTGGCGGCAGTCGGAGAACTGGCAGCGCGAGGCGGCCTCGGCCAGCTCGGGGTAGTAGGCGATGATCTCGCCGGCTGTCAGACCAGCCAGACCGAACTCGCGGATACCCGGCGTGTCGATAACGTAGCTGCCGTCATCGAGGGCCAACAGGCTCGCCTGGGTCGTGGTGTGGCGGCCCTGATGGCGCTGCTCGTTGACCGGGGCGACGCAGAGGTCCAGGTCCGGGCGTAGCGCACGCAGCAGGGAGGACTTACCGACGCCGCTGAGGCCGGCCAGCACGCTGAGCCGGTTGCTCAGGGCGCCGCGCAGCTCAGCGATGCCGTCGCCACGCTGGGCGCTGGTCAGGAGCACGCGATAGCCCAGGGCACGGTAGGGCGCGACCGACTCCTCGATCCGGTCCAACTGCGCCGCGAGGTCGATCTTGTTGACGCACAGCAGCGGCGTGACCTGGTTGCGGACAGCGGCAATGATGTAGCGGTCGATCAGCTCCGGCCACAGGTCCGGGTCGCGCCAAGAAGCGACGATCAGCAGCTGATCGACGTTGGCGGCGACCACCTGGCGCAGATGGGCCAGGAACGGGTCGCGGCGCGACAACTCGCTGGCGCGCGGCAGCACCTGTTCGATGACCCCCTGCCCGGCGCTATGGCTGCTGACTACCACCCAGTCGCCGACGGCAACCACGCTGGTGTAGCCGGTGAGCTGGGCCGTCAGCGACCCACGCAGGCTGCACAGCACCGGCTGGCCGTCGATGTTCACTCGGCACAGCCCGGTGCTGACCTCGAACACCTGACCGCGCTGGCCGGCTGCGATGGGGGCTGGGTCCAGCGTCGCGGCGCCGTCACCGACGCGCATCAGGTCTGCTACCAGTTTGCGCCGCTGTCGCTCGTCACGAGGCATAATGGGCTCCGAGCCGGCGACCACGTCGGCGACTTCATCCCAGTCAGCGTCGGCGAGGTCCGTCCAGTCCTTGCGCCGCGGGGGGCGCGCTTTGCGATTGCGCTTCGCTTCGTGCTTGGCGTTCTTCAGCAATCGTCTCTGCTGTGGGGGAGATGCATCCGCTGATGCACTCGGTTCGTTCGGCACCATGATACCTCCGCTGGTCCAAACGGCCGGGCAGCGCTCAGCAAGCGGCCACGCGCAGCTGTTCGCCGCCGTGGCCGTCGAGTGAAAGACGAGTGATACGACTGTACTACGACTCTACTACTCTACTACGCTACTAACGAGAAACGCCACGGGGCACGAGGGCGCCCGTGGCCGAAAACGGCTACCGTGAGGTCAAAGCGTTGCTAGTGGGACACCTCCGGGGACGCACTCGCTGATCGGTTGGTGACAACCGCTGCTTGGAATCGATTCATGGTGCGCCTCCCTTCCACCTGTTGGACCTTCTCCCTGTTGGGCCCGGCCTGACATCCACCACTATTCTGGCACACGGTGTCGGGTTTCGTCAAGGGGCGCCGCGCGAGTGTACGGCCGTACGCCACCGGTCTGGGACCCGACGCCGACGAGGCGGCGCTGCGGGCCATGGCCGGCGAGCCCTCGCGGTACTACTACGCCCCGGATTCTTCAGACCTGGCGCAGATCTACTCCGAGATCGCCCAGGAACTGCTCTGCCCGGGCGTCGAGCTGTGGGGGCGGAGACGGTGATTCCAGCGACACCAGCGACACCAGCACCGACCCCCTTCCGCGCATGCGTGATCGGACCCTCCGCAGGCCGGTGACGCACGCCACGGCCATCGGACACGCCTGACCGGCGGCCCCGCGGCTTCGCACCCGGGGCCGCCGCCCGAAGCTCCTCGCCGGGCGTCCTCGGGCAGCCATCCCTCGCCTGACACCACTCTGCGCGCGCCCACCGCAACTGCGCAGCACG
>CAYYVH010000481.1:0-2760 GCA_964475075.1 uncultured Anaerolineales bacterium
ATCTTGCCTATTTACTCAGTCTACGGGACACTGAACGAGTAAGCCCGCTCGCTGACGGCTATGCAGGGCCTGCACTCTGCCAGACAGTGGGCAGGAGGGTTGTGCAGGCCCTTTTTCTGGTATCCGGGCTCGCGCAGCGAAGGCCCGGGCAGTAAGAGGTGGAAGCAAGATGTCAGCCCTCTCCCCCTACCCCCCTCTCCCAACTCTGGGGGTGGGGGCCTGCGGGGTGCGACTTTTTCCGTCTGCCGTTTTTCTGCCCCTGGCGTGGCGGCCATGGAGAGCCGCCTACAAGAGGCTCGAGGTGCCGCTGACCCGACCTTGAAAAAGCGCAAAGCCCTGAAACCCCGTGGCCGAACTTGACAAGAAGGGCCGATGGGTGTATAAGTTATCTAAGCATAGGGTCGCCCCTGCATGGCAGAAGTCCTGGCCTTTTGGACGGAGTCTATCAGAGGCGGCCCTATTTGTTGGGCCATGATAGAGTTTGAAGAAATCCGTGCCTCTCCAGGAGGTTTGTGATGGCCGCTCAGAAGAGACAGTTGTCGTCCCATTGGATCTGGTTGGCTGGAATCAGTACCGGGCTTTGGATGTTTCTCCTGACCATACTGGGGATCAGCCGGGTCTCGACCATGCTGGCGCCTGCTGGTCGGCCCCAAGCTGCCACCGAGGTGCGTTTCACAGATTCAGTCCAAATCCACCGAAACGTAGCGCGACTTCCCCTGAGCTTCATCCCCAACGCTGGCCAGACGGATCCGGCCGTGCTGTTCTACGTCAAGGGCGCGGGGCACACCATCTTCTTCACCCGCGATGCAGTGGTCTTCAGCGCGGTCCAACAGACCAAGGACGAAGGTACAGCCTGGGTTGTACGGCTACGCTTTGCGGGGGCCAATCCCAACCCGGTGGTCGAGGGCCTGGACCAACTCCCCGGCATCGCTAACTTCTTCCTGGGGGACGATCCCACCCGGTGGCGCACGGACGTGCCGACTTACGGCGCGGTAGCGTATCGGGAGCTGTATCCAGGGATTGATCTGATCTATCGCGGGACAGAGGGGCGCTTGAAGAGCGAATTCCTGGTGGGGCCGGGGGCCGAGCCGGGGATGATCCGGCAGGTCTACAGCGGCATAGAAGCGCTGTCGCTGCGCGAGGACGGGGCGCTGGTGTTGCAGACGGGGCTGGGGGAGCTGATCGAAGAGGCGCCGTCGATCTACCAGGAGATAGACGGGCGTCGCGTGGAGGTAGAGGGAGGCTACCGTTTGCGGGGGGACGGGCAGGTGGGCTTTGCACTGGGGGCCTATGACGCGGCCCACCCGCTGGTGATTGATCCAACGCTCACCTACTCCACCTACCTGGGCGGCAGCGGCAGTGACATCGGCTACGGCATTGCCGCCGACTCCTCGGGCAATGCCTACGTGACCGGGGTGACCGCCTCCAGCGACTTCACCACTACCGTCGGAGCGGCCTATACCAGCCACAATGGCTCCGATGACGCCTTCGTGACGAAACTCAATTCCGACGGCTCAGCACTCGTCTATTCCACCTATCTGGGGGGCAGCAGCAGTGACACCGGCCGTAGTATCGCCGTGGACGCCTTGGGCAATGCCTACATGACGGGACAGACCTTTTCAACCGACTTCCCCACCCCGAATGCTTACACGACCACAAAAGGCACCAGCTCCGATGCCTTCGTGGCGAAACTCAATGCCACCGGTTCTTCGCTCGCCTACTCCACCTACCTGGGCGGCGACGGCAGCGACAATGGCCTCGGTATCGCCGTGGACTCCCCGGACGACGTCTACGTGACGGGGTCTACTCCCTCAAGCGATTTCCCTACCAAAGGCGCGGCTGCCGATACGGATCTTGACGGCTCCACCGACGCGTTCGTGGCGAAGTTAGATACCTCGCAAAGCGGCGAATCATCCCTTGTCTACTCCACCTACGTAGGCGGCACCAGCTTCGAGGCCGGCGACGGCATCGCCGTGGTCTCTGGCATCGCCTACGTGACGGGGGAGACCGCTTCGACCACCGGCTTCACCACCACCGTTGGAGCCTTCGACTCTACGCACAATGGCTCCGACGACGCCTTCGTGATGACGCTCAGTGTCACCGGCACAATTACCTACTCCACCTACTTGGGGGGTAGTGGCAGTGACGTCGGCCGTGGCATTGCCGTGGACTCCTCGGGCAACGCCTATGTGGCAGGAAAGACCGCTTCGGACCCTTTTCCCACCACCACCGGCGCCTACGACACTGCCTACAACGGCTCCACCGACGCCTTCGTGGCGAAGCTTGATCCCTCGCAGACCGGCACAGACTCGCTGCGCTACTCCACCTACCTGGGTGGCAGCGGTACCGACGAGAGCTATGGTATCGCCATTGCCCTGGCCGGGTCCCCGGGTAACGCTTTCGTGACAGGGTTCACCCTTTCCACGAATGACTTTCCCATGATGAGCCCCTACCAGGACACGTTTGGCGGCAACACCGATGCCTTCGTGACGGAACTCAAGGCCGACGGCTCGGACCTCATGTACTCCACATACCTGGGCGGCAGCAATGATGACTTCGGCTACGGCATCGCCGTGGACTCTTCGGCCAGCGCCATCAGCGCCTTCGCGACCGGTTCTACGAATTCCATCACTTTCCCCACGAAGAGTGCCTTGCAAAGCGCGAATGCCGGTGGCACCGACGCCTTCGTGACCAGCATCCCCTTCAGCGGGCCAACCGCTGTCACCCTCTCCTCCTTCATCGCCTACAGGGGGCAGCGTG
>CAYYVH010000482.1:0-2740 GCA_964475075.1 uncultured Anaerolineales bacterium
CATGACAGCCGCGTCCACTTCACGGCGTACTTACCCTCCTTGATCCACTGCTCGGACTGCCCATCACAATACCTCCTTTGTCGCAACTTTTGACGGGGTTCAGCCAGTGGATTCCAGGACTTTACACGAGGTCCTCGCCGCGAGTGAACTCCTCGTCAAGTATCAGGACGCGGCTTGGGAATCGTCAGGTCGACGGGAGGAGGATCGTCCGACCAACTTCGAGAACGGGTGCGTAGTAGGCGGAGGCGTTCCAGTTCGTCCCGATCAGCCCAGACAATCCAACGTCCGTGACGCCCATGCAGTTGACGGGCGCTCACCCAACCACGCCGTAACCAAGAATACAGCGTCGGCTGTGGCATATCCAGCTTGCAGGCCAAATCACCGAACCACCACTCGTGGGGCCCAAGAAGATCCCCGGACTGTAATGCAACGGGACGCGGTCCCACCAGACCTCGTCGTGAAATCAGCCTTCGCACCATGTGGCTGGGGAAGACCTTCCGAGCCCTCGGTGTCCGCCAGCCCTGGTGAGTCAGTTGCTCTGCGATCTCCCGGCTAGTTCGCCCTTGCCTGCGCAGATCCATGATCCGCTCCATCAGCCGGTCGTAATCACGCAGTTGCTCGTAGCGTCCCACCGGGCGAATGAGTTCGTGTTGACTGGTCATGCCCCCCATCCAGTGGATCGTGACATCCACATATTCCGTGTCGTTCTGCACGACCACGACGATCTTCTCGACCAAGTGCCTGATGATAGTCTGCCGCTCGGCCGCCGTGGTGGTGGGTAGCTCCCACAGCGCGGGGATGTCCGAGGTCAAGGCGCGAATGGTTTTTTGATCTTCAGAGGAGAAGTCTCGGGGTTGCTCGGATTGAAAGCGGTGGTAGTCCTCTTCGAGCCGTCGCTCGGCTTGCAGAGATTCATCCCAGCGCCGTTCCAGTTCACGGGCCACCAACCGGTTCTCCGGCTCAACCGCGTGGTACTGGCGGGCTGCTCGATCAGCTTCGTAGCCAGCTCGCTCTAATCGGTGCTTCCAGTGGCCGTGCAGGCGCTCGCGTTCCTCTTGAATCTGTCCGGCTGCCGACAGGCTCAACTCCAAGGCGCCCGGCTCCAGCACCCGCATCACCTGCCGGGCAACCAGCTCATCCAGACATCGTCCCGCCAAACATTGACAAAGAGGTTCACCATACTCGATTTGTCGGCGTTCACACATGTAATTGAGCCGCTTGTCCGGCCCATCGTAATGCACAGTCATCCGGTAACCGCAATGGCCGCACACCAGCAGACCCGCTAACAAGGACGCCCCTTCACGTACCGCTCCACGTGACCCGACTCGAGCCCGATTCTCTTCTATCTGGCGTTGATTCGCTTGGTAGCGATCCCAGCTGATGTAGGCCGGGCAGCGGTCGTGCAGTAGCACGAGACATTCTTCCGCCGAGACGCGTATTCGTCCCGAATTGGGATACCCAGGGCGCTTCCGGCGAGGATCGATCGGCCGGCGACCGTAGCAGTACGCGCCCGCGTAGACCGGATGATGAAGCATACTCAGCAGGGTCTGTCGGCAGGGACGACGCCACTCCAATTGTCCTCGGTTACGTCCACTGTGCGGACGGACGCCCAAGCGGATCTGGTGACGCACCAGGTAACGCAACACCTTGTTGACGGTGCCCCATTCATCGAACTTGTCGAACACCGTCTGTACAGCCGCCCGGGCTTGCTCATCCGGATCGAAGGCCAGCTCGCCTGTAAGCAGGCGGACGTAGCCGATCGGGCAGTGGCATGACAACTCGCCCCGCCGAGCTTTGTTCAAGCGCCCCTGGTTCAGCCGGCTGCGCAGGATGTGCACCTCCGCTTCGCTCATGGTGCCCTTCAGGCCCAGCAACAACCGGTCGTTGTAATCGGTCGGGTCGTAGAGGCCGTCTTGATCTGCCAACAGAGCTTGGAACAGAGCGCACAATTCCAATAACTGATGCCAGTCCTTACATGAACGCGCCAACCGGCTCATCTCGATCCCGAGCACCAGGCCCACGTGATCCAGGCCTACCTCGGCCAGTAGCCGCTGAAATCCCCGCCGGGCTTCGGCCGACTGGCCACTGCGTCCCTGGTCCTCGTCAATGATCAACACCCGCTCGCTCGGCCAACCGAGGGCAACCGCTCGTCGGGCCAGGTTGTATTGCCTCGCGGTGGACTCGCGGTTCTCCAACACTTGGTGCGGGGTCGACTGGCGAACGTAGACGATGGCCAGGCGGTCTCTATGCTTGGGCTGAATCTTCTCCGATCCGAAAGGGCTCCCCCATGTCTCTGCGGGGGATCCGTGGCTGCCAAGATCCGTTGGGGCCGCTCCCGGCGATGTGACCCGGGCTTCAGGGGCGCTCATGGCGCACCCCCTTCCCTCCTGGCAACTTCTCCAGATATTGGGCCAGGATTCGGCCCAGCGTCCGCAGCGTGTCCTGCCTCGCCGAGTTCGGCAGCACGCTCCAGAGCTGCTTTAGGGGAACAGAGTGGTTCTGCGACGCGGGGCGCGGGGGGGGACGACGCCTTCCTTGACGCGCGACATGGCTCACCTCCTGTGGCGCTATGCTGTCCTTGCTGGCACCAGCGGGCCAGCCTCAACAATGCCTCCACGCACACTATAGGCCGATCGTCCCTCCCGATACAAGTTGTACCTTCCACCGTAGTGTGCCGGGTACTTGTCGGCGGTGCCGCGACCGTTGTAGAACTTGACCACCTTCTTCGACCAGCCGGTCA
>CAYYVH010000483.1:0-2695 GCA_964475075.1 uncultured Anaerolineales bacterium
TGGGCCAGACCAAGAAGCCGTGCGACGGGCCAAGTTATCATGACGAGGGTCCTAACGGGAGTTGTCCGCCGGTAGGGGAACGCCCCTACGTGGTCACGGGCCGTTGACCTGGACGAATCACGGTTCTGGGGGCGTTGGGCGCAGGTGCCCGGCGCCCCCGGTTTTTCCGCCCCGCCGGTCGGCGTAACATCCCGCCCATTGCCCCGTTCTAAACGGCGCGAGGACGGCCGAACCGATCCCTGCCCCGCGCCGCTGCCTCCCCAACGCATTGCACAACCCAATTCATCGCCTTGCTGCATCTGAAGGAGTTTCTGATGATGGTCTGTCTGCGGCGTATCCGGCCGAAGCTGCCGGCCCTAGGAGCGCTGGCCCTGGCGGGACTGCTGGCCGGTATCATGACGGCGGCACCGGGTGGGGTGACCGGCGCGGCGGAGCCCACACCGAACTGCCCCGACCCCGTGTCCAACGACGCGCCGTGCAGCTACGTCAAGGTGCACGGCAACACCTACAACGACCTCAATCACAATGGGCGCTACGATTCCAGCACCGGTGACACACGCCTGCGGGATGTCCAGGTTACGCTCGCGGACGCTGCTACCGGCGTGGTCATCGGACACGCGGTGACGAACGCCTACGGTTACTACGCGTTTCCGCTGCTCCCGGTTGGGCCCACCTTCCGGGTCGAGGTGTCACCGCCGCGGGGCTATAGAGCCACCACGCCGACGTGGCGCGAGCTCGAGCTGCGCGACTTCTCGACCTACTGGTGCTGCACGGCCAGGGCTGATTTCGGCCTGCTGCCGGGCTCACCGCAGGCAACGGCGCCGGTGCCGCCTCCGCCGATCCCACCACAGGGTACGCCCGTGCCGCCGCCTTGCTGCGAGGTGCCGCCCAGTCGGCAGATCCACGTCCCGATCCTCAATTACGAAGCCAACGAGAACGTTTGCTCATCGATCGTCGAGGTGCAGAACATAGGTGCATGGCCAAGCAAGGCGCTCTTGGTGCTATGGGGGGCGCCCGGGTTCTGCCCGCCGCAGTGCAGCGGACCGCTCAAGGTCGAGTGTTCGGGTCTGCTTGTGCCGGGCAGCAGTTGGCACTTCCTCGGTGCTCAATTGCCGTCTCGGGCAAAGAGCGCCATGGTCTTCAGTGCCCCGGCACTCCAGGTGCCCGGGGTCGCAGGGGGAAACAGCGACGTCTTCGCCGATCTCCTGTGTCAAACGTTGTTCCACGAGGTGGTCGGGGACTGCGACGCCTTCCGGCGCTTCAAGAAGGCCTTCAACGAGAACCGGATTTGGCATACGTCGAGCTACGCCTTCGACTTCGGTGCCTACCCGGGGGCGTCCCTGGCCGTCGAGGTGGTGCGCAAGTGTCCCGGCGATCTGAACCCCATGGTCAACGTCACCTCAGCCTACAGCGGCCTGGCCGACGAGATGCTGGGTGCCTTTGATCCGGTCTACGGCGGCTATGCCTTCTTCGCGCCCCTCGTTTATGCCGACAAGGACGGTCTTGACAGCTGGCTGTACATCCAGAACGGGGGACTTGAGTGCAGCTCGATCGAGATCTGGTTCCAGGGCCAGAACGACTGCCTGCGGCCCAGGGTGTGCGATGTGCTGACTCTGGCCCCGGGAGAGACGCACCAGTTCGATGCGGCTAGCTGCGTGCCCGCGGGTTGGCTCGGCAGCGCCTGGGTGCGCGCGAGCCAGCCGCTGTCGATCGTGGTGGACATCATCGGGCACGATGTGCTGATGACCTACCACGGCCAACCTAGCGAGCTGAAATACACGTTCGAAGGTGCCCCCACGTTCACCACCGGGAGCCAGGTGGCCTATGGGCCGCTGCTGTATTCGGAGTTCCAGGGATGGGATTCGCTCGTGCAAGCGCAAAACCTGTCACGGGTGACAAACGCCAAAGTGAAGGTGTACTTCCTGGACCGCTCGGGCAACATCATCACGACCCTGGCCGATTGGATCTGCCCCGGTGGCAGCCAGGGCTTCTATCTGCCGGTGGTGGCGACCATGCCCGGCAACTGGGTCGGAAGCGTCCGTATCGAGAGCCAGGATTGGTTCGCGCCCGGACAGCCGCAGGTCCAGGCCCCCAACGTGGCCGGCGTCGTCCAGCTGGTCAAGTACGCCGATGTGGCGCGCATGCAGCCGCTCGAAGCGATCGCCTACGACCTCTTCCCCGAGCAGCAAGCGTTCGACTGGCAGGTCGGCTCCGGCTGGGGCGGCCTCTACTCGGGCGTCGGGCGGATCGGGATCCCCAGCTTCATGAAGGATGTGGGCCGGACCGGGCTCACCAGCGAGATCGCCATCGCCAACCTGGTTCCGAAGCCGGGGTTTACCGATTTTGTCATATACATCTACGACCAAAATGGGCTGGTGAGCAATCTGTGTGAGAAGCTGAGTGAGAAGCAGGTCGAGTACCTGGACGTGGGCCGCAACCTCGCCTTTGTGCCCAGCGGTTTCAAGGGCAGCGCCATGGTGAGCGCGGTGTTCTGGGAGCACGACGTGTTCGATGACCGTGGGGCCTTCACCCGCAACTTGGTGGGGTTGGCCGTGGCCAAGGTCGAGCGCAGCGGCACGCTGCAGGGGGCGGACATTCCCGGTGACGAGAGCGCCGGCAGCGGGGGCTTTCCCATGTTGGGCCGCTTCGCTTTCGCCGGGCCGCCGGTAACCTGCCCCGGCGTGCCGCGTGGAGC
>CAYYVH010000484.1:0-2691 GCA_964475075.1 uncultured Anaerolineales bacterium
CACCAGGCCAAGGCCGCCTAGAATGTGCCTTGGGACGGAGCCCGTCTCCCGAATTCCCACGGGAATCGGGACGCATCCCCAGATCGCCGAGGGATATGGACCGCCCCAATGCCCCTACTAGGGGTAGCGGGGCTGTTAGTGCTGGATGAGTGAGAATGGGGAGTGCTGGTCCACCAAGCGTGTTGGCGGTGGGCGCTTTCGCGGTGCTGTGGCTGAGTGCGGAAAGCGCGTTTACACCGGTAGGACGACTCCCGGGCGGCACCGCTGTGGCGGTGGATCGGAGCCCATCCGGTGAGCACGTCGCCGTAGGCCTGGGGCGGTGGGCGGCTATGATTGATGTCCGAGCGCCAGAGCATCCGACGCTCGAGTGGGTGGTGGAGGTAGGGGACCGCATAACCAGCCTCCGGTACGGCGACACAGATGGGCGCATCTACGTCGGCGCTGGCCGCGCGGGGCTGGCGGTGGTCCAGTGGTCTGAGACTCAGCCGCCCCGCATCGTCGATCAGTGGCGCGCCGGGGGGCCAATCGTTGATCTGGCTCTTAGCGGTAGAACACTGATCGTGGCGGCCCGAGATGCCGGGACCTATGTCTGGCGTCTCTCAGATCTGGGACGGCTGCTATCTGTCGAGCACAGGTCTACTGACTGGACCACGCTCAAAGTGGGGATTGACGGGTCGCGCGGCGTTACCGTGGAGGCGCCCCGTTTCACGGACGCCATCGCTCGTAGTGCGGGTATGCGGCTAAGGTATTGGGATCTCGCTGAGACTCAGATGACAGAGACCGCAGATTACGAGGACCTGGGTGCTACGCCCGAAGGGCTGGCTTTCTACAGCGGCCTGACGTTAGTCACGGCCCAGTCCCGGCTGCTTGCGGTAGACGCGCGCGATCCACGCCGGCCGACCCTTGCGGACAGCGTGGCACTCACAAACCGTCAGGCCGTGAGCGCGGCCGTAATTGGCGAGCACGCCTTCGTCGGCGCGACTGCCCTGGCTGGTCCCGGACTGCTCGAGGTCTTCGATGTTGGCAATTGGTACGACCTCCAGTGGGTGGGGCAATACGATGGCCCGCCAGGTTCGGCGATCACCGCTGTTGTCGCCGGCAGCAGTGCAACGGCATATGCTGCGATGGGTGGACAGGTCTTGGGCGTATTCGACGTGGGAAGCCCGAGTGAACCGCAGTACACTGGCGGCCTGGACTTACCGGATGTCACAGGCAGCATCGCGAGCGTTGGGACTAGGGTCTACGCGGCGGGCGGCTGGAACGAGTTTCTACATGTGCTGGATGTTGGGCCAACCCTTCCTGGACCCTCCTACCAAAGCTACACACGTGCACCTGGACCGGTTGAGGTCGTGGCCGCACAGCAGAACTACGTCTTCGCCGGTCTATCAGGCGGTACCTTGATCTTGTATGAGTGCATGCCGGACGGATCGCTTCGTCATGTCGGGCAGTATTCCGTCCCATTTTCGGCCATCTACGACCTAGCGGTGAGCGGTTCCCATGTGGTCCTTGCACAGGGAGACCAGGGCATGACGGTGGTAGACGCGGGCGATCCCTCGCATCTTCGCCGAGTGGCGTCCAAAGACCTGAGCCGACCGGTATCGGCGGTGGTTGCGATCGGCCCTAATCATGTCGTCGTGTCGGCTGGGGTCGGTCTAACTGTCGTGGATCTCTCAGACCCGACAGACCCGGTCGTGGCATCGGAGTGGGCGGGACCGATTGTCGTGAACGACCTCGACACCGATGACCGCCGGCTGTATGCCGCGGAGCTTGATCTGAGAAGCCGCGAGCTCGGGTTTGTCCCTGGCGGGGTCTCGTCGTTTGAGGTCCAGAGTACTGGCGCAGTCAAGCGACTATCGAGGTACACACGCGAAGGGGGGTATGCATCCGTAGCCACTGCAGGAGCCCGGCTGTATGCAGCGGCGATGGATGGGACGCTTGACGTTTTCGACATCGGGCCGAATGGGGGATTGACTCTAGTCGCACCGGCTGTGACCTCAGGCGTAACGGTCGTGGAGACACTGGACGGTGACCTCGTAGTGACGAGTGGGCGGGAGGGCCTTGTTGTGTGGAGTGCGCCGGTGACACCGGGGGGCACTCCAACCGAGCCCGCTGACCGACACCGAGTGTACATGCCGGTCGTCGACGCACCGAGCTGATGAGCTCAATGGGAGGCATCGTTCGCGCGGTAGTGATCGGATCGATAGCTCTGGTGTCGACTGCGTCAGCGGTGTCCAAGGCAGCGAGTCAGGCAGAGCCGCCGGACGAAAATCCCATCTACTTACCCTCCGTATTGAGGGGCGTAGCCCAAGCACCTTCTACTCGAGCCACCGCGACACCGACGGCTACTGCGACAGGGACCCCAGCTAGCACGGCGCTGCCCGAGCTCGCAATTGAACGGGCATGGGGCTGTATGGATCCGCATCGCCCGACCATCAATGCTTGTGTAAGGAACCAGGGCGCAGTCGCAGCTGGGGCATTCTGGGTAGGTTCGGCGCCGACAGCGGAGTGGTGGCTAGAGACGCTCGCTTCTTCCACGGGTGTGTGCCTTGCTCCCCGTCCTTTCAGGTCGCCTGTTGTGGTCGTGGACGTTTATGACGATGTCGCCGAGTCTGACGAGTCCAATAATCTGACACCAGTGGCTGTGCCATCGGCATGGCCTACCTGTGAGGCAACGCCTACGCCATAGATGGA
>CAYYVH010000485.1:0-2683 GCA_964475075.1 uncultured Anaerolineales bacterium
AGTGCCCAGGCGCGGACTACATGCCCCTGATCCTCAAGAGCCAGGACATTCGCAAAGGAATGAGCGGCGCGCCAGTCTACATCGCCGACTGGGACCTTGTGGTGGGGATGATCACCGGGTATTGGGACAGTTTGAAACCTGAGACGCGCATTCCAGGCGTGGATCCTGCCTTCGCGACTCCATCAGAGTCCATCGCCGTCCTCTGCCCCGACATCCCGCTCCGAGAGCCGCCCCTTAAGTTATCGCGACCACCTAATGGCATTCCCTTCCAGGTGCCGCCGCTGCCCGCTCACTTCGTTCCCCGTCCGGATGTGAGCAACGACCTCAAAACCCGCTTGCTGGCTGAGGAGACCACCGCTCCTGGCACCTTGGTCGTGAGCGCCGTCCACGGACTAGGTGGCATCGGCAAGACGACGCTGGTTGCTGCGGTGGCCCACGATCGCGAGCTGCAAGCCCGTTTTCCCGACGGTATTCTGTGGGTCACGCTGGGCCACCAACCAGACGTTCTTTCACTCCTCGCCGGCTGGATTCAAGCGCTGGGTGACTACAACTTTCGCCCAACCGTCGTCGAGAGCGCTTCGAACCACCTGCGCACCTTGCTGCACGACAAAGCCTACCTGCTGGTGGTGGACGATGCCTGGCAAGCCGATCACGTGCGCCCCTTCCTGGTGGGCGGGGCGCGCAGTCGGGTACTGGTAACTACCCGCGATGCGGCGCTGGCCCGCAAGGTCGGCGCCCGACTCTACGACCTGGACGTCATGACCGAAGCCCAGGCGCTGGCCCTCTTCGAATCGCGGCTGGGATCTCTAAATGGCGACCGTGAACAGGCAGCAGCCCTGGCCCGCGAACTGGGCTACCTGCCTCTAGCGCTAGAGCTAGCAGCGGCCCAGGTGGAAGCGGGTATCTCCTGGGTCGAACTGCTTGACACTTTCCACAAAGAACTGGCCGACCTGGCGACACTGGACCTGGACGAGGCAACCTACCGCAACGAGAGCCTGCGTCTCTCCTTCCGCCTGAGTCTGGAGCGGCTTACGCCGGATGATCAGAATGCTTTTGCCTGGCTAGGGGTGCTGCCGGAGGATGCGCGTCTGAACCCGGCCATGGCTGCCACTCTGTGGGATCAAGCAGAGATACACGCCCGTAAGCGGTTGCGTCGCCTGCGAGACAAAGCGTTGCTCAAGACGGTAGGTGACGACCGCTACACCGTCCACGACCTGTTGCACGACGAAGCGAAGCTACGGCTAGTCGAACGGATGCCGCTTCCGGAGGCTCACGCCGCCCTGCTGGAGCGTTACCGAGCGCAGACCCAAGATGACCTATGGCAGACATTGCCCGACGACGGTTACATCCACGAGCGTCTGACTTGGCATATGGAAGAAGCCGGGCAAGTAGAAGCGATCCACGCCCTGCTGCGCGAGGAAACTGCTACGGGTCGGAATGGCTGGTATCAGGCTCGGGAGCGGCTCGGACAGACGGTGGGCTACTTGGCCGACATAGCTGGTGCTTGGCGACTGTCCGAAGAGCTATTTGCTGATAGCCAATTACCAACCGCCGTTGGCCTCCAAGTTCGCTACGCGCTTATCACTGCATCTCTCAACAGCTTGGCGAAAAACCTCCCACCGTCCTTACTGACAGCGCTGGTAGACAAGGGTGTGTGGACTCCAGCCCAGGGACTCGCTTACACACGACAGGTGCCAGAACCCGAGCAGCGGGCGGAGGCGCTGCTTGGGTTGATCTCTCACTTAGCTGAGCAGTTGATCGAGGAGGGATTGACGGTGGCGCGGACAATCGAGAAGAGGAGGGCACGAGTAATGGTGCTTGCTGGCCTGGTCTCTCGCCTGTCAGAGCCGGAGCGGCAGCAAGTGTTACGAGAAGCACTGGCGGCGGCACAGGCAGTTGAGAAGGAAGGCGAAAGGGTGGAGGCGCTGGTTGAGCTCACCCCTTACCTATCGCCACCGCAGCGGAAGCAGGCATTGCGGACAGCGTTACAGGCGGTGCTGGCAATTGATGATGAGGGTCGGCGAGTGCAGGCGCTAGCAAAACTGGTGCCGCATCTATCAGGAGCACCGTTAAGGGAAACTCTGTCGGCAATTCTTGCAGTCGGGGATGCGGACTGGCAAGCGCGTGCATTGGCAGAGATAGCGCCATATCTGCCAGAGACGTTGCTGTGGGAGGTGCTGAAGGCGACTCGGGCGATCAAAAAGGATGAAGTGCGGGAAAAGGCATTAGCGGGACTAGCCCCCCGACTTGCACAGTTGGGCTATCTTGGTGAGGCGCTGACAGTGGTACAGCGAGTAAGGGGATGGGTGCGGGCGAAGGCGCTGGTGGGCTTGGCCCCGTATCTGCCGGAAGAGTTGTTGCGGGAAGCGCTGGTGGCGGCGCGATTGATTGAGCGAGAAGGGGCACGAGCGAAGGCGCTTGTGGGACTAACCCCCTGCCTGCCCGAGTCACTAGTGAATGAGACGCTAGCGGCTGCCCGAACAATCTCGGGGGATTGGGCGCGGGCGAAGGTGTTGGTTGGACTAACCGCCCACATGCGGGAGGCGGAGCGGGAACAGACCCTGCGGGAGGCGCTAGCCGCGGTGCAGGCGATTGGCAAGGAAGGGGCGCGAGCAAAAGCCCTGGCGTGGCTAGCCCCATATCTGCCAAATGGGTTGTTGCGGGAGGCGCTGGCCGCGGCGCA
>CAYYVH010000486.1:0-2682 GCA_964475075.1 uncultured Anaerolineales bacterium
TGGCCAACCGACGCGCGCCGCCCGGCGGGTGCCGCATCACCGCGCCGCTCCCGCCCGGTCTCGTCATGGCACAGGCGATCAGGGACTACGCAGCGCACACCGGACACGCGGCCGGCCTGAAACCCGCCGGTGGGATCAGCACCACCGGACAGGCTCTGAACTGGATGACCCTGGTTCAGGAGGAGCTGGGGGCGGACTGGCTGAACGCCGGGCGATTCCGCATCGGGGCCAGCGGTGTGCTGGCGGACATCGAGCGCCGACTCGCCCGGCTCACCGGTTAACGCAACTGACTGGCCCACCGCAAAAGTCGCGTCATTATGGTCGGTGCGGTCCGTGACTCCCCTGGCCAAGCAGAAGGGGTTGTCCCGCGAGCTTCACGGTATCGGACTTCGTGCGCGCGAACACCGCCGTCAACCCACCGGCGATCCGCGGCAACGATTACTTCGGCGCCTCGATCTACGACCTGACGCTGCAGACGGAGCTCGTCCGGATGTGGGAATTCGATCCCGTGATGCCAGAAGAATGCACCGTCGATCCGCCCAACTACAACCTGTCGTGTGGCGAGCTGGACGCCATCGCCATAGCCCAGGCTGAACTCGCGAGCCCTCGCCGCAAGGTGGGGAACGCTCCAGTCATGGTGGGACAGCCCGGACATCTGGGTCCGCACCAGCCAGGACGGTGTCCGGGCGCACCAGAATCCTGTTGCCGGCCAGACGAACTACGTGTACGTGAGGGTGCGCAACATCGGCGACGCGACCGTGAACAACATCACGGTGCGTGCGTACGACTCCCTCGGCGCTGTAAATCTGCGTTGGCCCGACGACTGGGTGCCCGAGATCGGCTCAGCCACCATATCGAGGCGTTGAGGGCCACGGCGAAGGTCACCCAAAGCTGGTAGGGAGCGAGAAGCACGCCGGCGAGCGGAGCGAGCCTGGTGAACCACACGAGCGTCGCCAGGACCGCGGCCCACAGGACGATGACCTCCACCGCCGCCCACCCCGGCTGGCGCAACCCGAAGAAGATCACCCACCACAACAGGTTGAGCGCCAGCTGAACCGCGAAGAGGATCAGGGCCCCACGCACCGAGGGGTCGTCCCAACCCTGCTGCCAGACCAACCACGAGGCGACGCCCATCAGGACGTAGAGGGCCGTCCAGACGGTACGACACACCCAGTTGGGCGGATTCCAGGCCGGTTTGCCCAACGCAGCGTACCAGGTCGCCACCGAGGACGAAGTGGCGATGCCACCCACCAGGCCGACGAGGAGCGGCACGGCCACGGCAACGCTCAGGCTAAGCGTGGGAGTCATGGAGAGCTTCATCATCTGCCTTCTTCTGCGTGTTCAGGACCCGCAGCGCGGGTGACCACTGGTCGCGGAGCCTCAGTACAGCGCAAGCCTCCACGCACCGGCAACGGCCGCCAGCGCACCGACGACCAGCACCCACTGCACCACCGGCCCCGGCATGCTTCGGAGAAAGCGCCCGGCTACAGCGCCAAGGAGCCCCCCCGCAATGAAACCGAATAAGTGCGCCGTGACGTCAGTTGCCTCCGCAGTGCCCAGCAGCGCCAGGAGAGCCACCCCCGCCACGAGCGGCGTCCAGGCCCCACCCCACGGGGAGCCGACCCGGCGTTGGCGCACCAGCTGCGTAGCAGCCAGGATTCCGACGGCGCCGAAGATCGCCGTCGATGCACCGACTGAGCGGTGCTCGACGCCGTGAAAGTATGCATTGGCCAGGTTGCCGCCGGCACCGGCGAGCAAGACCAGCCACCAGCCGATTCCGGGTCCGAACGTGCGACAGACGGCTGTCACGAAGAGCGCCGCGCTGAGCGCGTTCGACACGACGTGCGCCGTGCCGACGTGAAGCGTCAACGCCGTGACCACCCGCCACACCTCGCCCGCACGTATCAGACCGGCCACGGCTGCACCGCGGGCGAACCAGTAGCCAGCCGGATCCCGCAGGCCGGCGATCAGGAAGAACGCCACCAGGAGGATGGCCATACCCACGCCGGCGTACGTGCTACCCTCCGGCACGGACACCTCGGTGTCCGTCACCACCGGTGGGTTTTCTCGTTCGTACGCCGTCAGCGCCGCCAGGCTGCGCTGTGCGTCGACGTTCGCCAAGGCCAGGCTCCACCCGTCCGGTCGCCGCACAACCTCGTACGGAATTCCCTCCGCATCGAGGACCAGCGTCCAGGTGGAGAGCTTCTGGGCGTCCACGTCAATCCAGACCGTGCTCGGACCGGGCCCGCTACGATACATCACTACCGGCTCGGTGCACGAGTTGAGTGACCCTCAAAGCACTGCCGCCTGCGGGGTCCACGACCGCGACCCCGCACGAGGAGTGGAGCCAAGTTTCTTCCGGCCGCGCAACGATTCGCCCGCTGGGGTGTTGCATAGAACGAGCGGTAACGTCCGTTCGAATCCGACTAATACACCATACATGGAGGTTCGCGAATGCCGACTCTAGTCTCTCTGGTCTCATGGATCATCGTCGGTGCAATTGGCGGCTGGCTAGCTGGTTATGCGCTAAAGCGTGACACCACGTTCAACCTGAAAGACGTCATCCTCGGCATGATTGGCGCCATCGTCGGTGGCTGGCTGGTGCGCACGTTCCTGGCAGTGGAACAGGAGGGAATCCGCCCGCTGGCGAGCATTGCCGCCTTCCGGGGCGGCCGGGATGTC
>CAYYVH010000487.1:0-2674 GCA_964475075.1 uncultured Anaerolineales bacterium
AGCCATCCAGTCATTTAGCCATCCAGCCATCCAGCCAATCTCCAATACCCAATACCTAGTACCCAATACCTACCAACGGCAACCACACCCGCCACACGGGCGCCGGCCCCAACGGCACCCACTGCAACCCGCCATGAGTCGTCCACACCGCCTTCGCCGGCGCTGGCTGCCCGTCGATGGCGAAGCTCAACACATCTCCGGGTTGCGCACCCTCATCCGCCGCCGTCGTCGGGTCGTCGCCGTAGCAGGCCAGCAGGCCATATAGGCCCGGCTCCGTCACGATGCCGGCACCGCAGGCCACGCCGTCTGCGTCGAACACCTGCACCAGCGCGCCCGCCGGCGCCGGCTGCCCGTCGGCCAGGCGCGCCGGCCCGTAGAAGTTGACCCAGGTGTTGGTCGTTTGTACCCCCGTCGTCCGTTCCGCCTGCCGTGCGAGAAGCGCTCGGTGCCGGGCATCCGGGTCCGCGCCGACCAACTGAGCCGCAGCCACGGTATCCGGTTGGGTGCGCGGGTAGCGCAGCGTGCTCGCCTGGGTCGACTTGAGCCAGTAGCCGTACAGGGGCCGCAGCGACCACAGGGTGTTGAAATGCGGCTCCAGGTGCGGATAGTAGGACAGCGCCCCCTGATCGAAGCCCAGCACGGCAGTATACTTCCCATCAATGCTGCGGAGCCCTTCCATCACCCCCATCTCGTTGCGAGACAGGAAGCTCACCAGGTTCCAGCCGGCGTCCAGGGCCAGATCGCGGTTCTCGGCCCAGCCGGTGCCTATGATGCGCAGGGATGCTCGCGGGGGATCGGAGGAACTCGTGGGATTTCGGAGGAACTCTGGGGAAATCCTATGAGTTCCCCTGAGTTCCCCTGAGTTCCCTTGAGTTCCTGTTGGTTTTACCTTGATCCAATATCCATGCTCCGCGTCGATACTCTTCAGCGTGTTCACCTCCGCCGGCAAATCCGGGTAGTAGACGAGGGCACCCCCGTCGAAGCCCTGGATGACGGCGTAGGTGCCGCTGATGGGCCGCTGGACCACGCCCACGTCGGTGTAGAAGGGGTTGACCCATCCCGAGATCAGGTTCCACGATTCCACGAGGGGGATGTCCAGGATGTCCACCCGCTGCTGGTAGGTGTTGTTGGTCTCATCGCACTCGCTGACAGCCCCCACCGTGACGTAGATGGTGTGGGTGCCGGCGGTCTCGTCCGCCCAGCGGATGGCGACGTCTTCGAAGTCGCCGGGGGCCAGGGTGCGGGTGGTGGCGGTGTTGCCCAGCAGGGTCCCGCCTGTGGCCGGGTCGCCCAGGTAGAAGTGGACAGGGACGCCGGGGGCCACCAGCGCCTCGCCGGCGTTGGCCACACGCACCGTCAGGTCCACTCCCCTGCTCCCTTGCTCCCTTGCTCCCCTGCTCCCCTGCTCCTCCGCACCCTTGCTCCCCTGCTCCTCCGCTCCCCTGCTCCTCCGCTCCCCTACTCCCGTGCTCAGATCGGCCGGCTCGGCCATCAGGTGCGAGAGGGTCAGGTCCGGGGCCGGCGCCGCGTTCACCTGGCATTGGGTCGCCGTCTGGTTCAAGTTGTTGGTCTCATCCAGCTCCGTGATGGCGTCGCCGCTGTCAGCGAAGGCCCAGACGGCGCTGCCCACGAAGCGCACCTGGCCGCTGATGGCGGCGCCCACACTGACGGTCGCCTCAGGAGCCAGGCCGCCGCTGTACGTGGTCTGGCCCAGAACGTTGTCGGCGCCGGGGGTGTAGGCGCTGTCGCCGTCCAGGTCCTCGAAGAAGGTGACGTCGAAGTCGCCCGTGGCCGCGGTGGAGCCCTGGTTGGTGATCTGGGCGCTGACCATGCCGTCGATGGTGAGGGTGCGCGGGTCGGTGCTGGTACCGCCGGCGTCCACCAGGGGCACGGTCAGGTCCGGGCCGGCAGGGCCGGTGATGTACTGATACCAATGGACATTGTTCGCTTCGTTGCACTCGTCATAGACTCCAGTGCCAGCCTGCCCTGAGCTTGCCGAAGGGTCGTCATCCGCCACCACGTAGACGGTCTGGAGGCCGGAACCGGGCGATGTCCAAGCGAAGGTCACATCCTCGTACTCGCCGGGGGACAGGGCGCGGGAGGTAGTGGTGCTGCCCAGGCGGGTCCCAACGGCGCTGGGATTCCCATCCCTTCGGCAGGGCTCAGGGCAAGCGTAGAAGGCCACGCGCAAGCCGGCCGGCACATCCGTGGCGCCGCCGTTGCCTACCCGCACGGTGAAAGCGACGGAGGTGGGGTAGTTCCCCATGTCCACGCGAATGTAGGAGGCAGTCAGGTCGGGGGCGACGATGCCGGGCAGCTCGCCGGTCTGGATGTTGACGCGGTAGTTGTTGTAGAGTTGCCAGTTGTCCGTTTCCACCTGGGGCACCGTGCTGTCGTCGTTGACGTTGCTCACGTGGTAGGTGTGCTGGTTCCAGATGGGCCGGGTGGGCGCCCAGCGGTCATAAGCGTCGCCATACACCTGGATGCCGCGCGGTCCGGGGAAGTCAATGTGTGTGCCAACCAGGTTATTGCTGCCCATGACGATCTCGGCGTGGCCGTCGGCATCCACGTCGGCGACGACCGGCATCTGATAGGTGTCGTAGGTGGTGCCGCTGCGGCTGGCGGTCTCCCACAGCACCGTGCCGTCGCTGCCGCGGTAGATGCGCAGCTTGTA
>CAYYVH010000488.1:0-2667 GCA_964475075.1 uncultured Anaerolineales bacterium
ACATGTCGGTGGGAGTTGTCTGCCGGTTCAGGGCGACCCGCCGGGTCGCCCCTACAGGCCGTGCTTCGCTCCCGCCGTGCGCGGTCTCGTACATGTCGGTGGGAGTTGTCTGCCGGTTCAGGGCGACCCGCCGGGTCGCCCCTACTTCACCCACACGCCGACTCGGTCGACCTGGCTCTCGTAGTCGTGACCGGAGGCGACCACCTCGAAGCGCCGCAGGCGGACCGGGCGGGGCAGAGGGCGTTCACGCTGCGCGAAACCGTAGGGGTTCCCGTCGTCGAGCAGATTGCCGCTGCTGAACTCGAACCACTCACCCAGCGGCACCGCGACGTGCTTCTGGTTGAGGTACGAACGGCTGGGATCGTCGGCCGCCGGCGGTTTGGCGAAGAAACCGATGCTCCACGGACGGACCTCGCCTGAAGCGCTCTCGAAGACGAGCTTGAGGATCACCGGGAACTCGCTGGGCGGCGAACCGCGGCCACCGCCGGGCAGGGACTGGTACAGCACACGCAGCGTGGCGCTCACGCCGATGAACGAGCTGGCCGTGACGTCCACGTCCCCGAGTACCTGGCCGTAGTACAGGGTCGCCGGGCTGCCGTCGGACTCACGGCGTACGAAGGTGATCATCGTCCGACCGTCCGGACTCACCTCATGCTCGCTCTGCCCGGGATCGCTGACCGGCACCGGGGCATAGCGCTCACGAGTCCAGCCGTTCTCCTCGCCGGGCGGTGCGGCGAAGTCGGGATTGACCAGGATGTTCACAAGGGCCGGGAGCGGCCCGGTTGGCGGCTGGCCGGCGAGCACCTCGGTGCGCTGATCGGCCCCCGCCGTCACGGTGCCGCTGGCGTTGCTGAGCGTGATCTGGCCGTCATCCGCACGGACCGCCAAGCGGTCGGCGCCAAGCGCAAGGCGGGCGCGCGACTCCGGCGCCACACGCACGAGGCCTAGTTCGGGCACCACCATCTCGAACTCCAGGTCCCCCCACGTCGTCCCGGCAGTCAGGTGCGCCTGAGCTCCTGGTTGTGCTTCCACCGCAACTCCGATCCGCCGGGGCACCTGCCCCGCGCTGAAGCGCGGCCGGCGAACGTGGCGCACGGTCACCCGCGTGTTCGGACCCAGGTTGAGGGTCGAGCCGTCGAAGAACCGGATGAACGCCTTGGCTGCACCATCCGTGGTCACCGTTGTTCCTTCGTATATCGGTTGGGGGTCCTCGCCCTGGCGCAGCACGACCACCCCGGGGACCGACTCGAGGGTGACGGAGCCCACCTTGGATTCTGCGAGAGCCTTCTCCTCGACCGTCGCGGTGCGCAGGTAGCGCAGACCCAGCCACGGCAGGCCGAGTGCGGCGACCACGAATACGGCGAACGATGCCAGCAGCACCGTCCACGCGACTACGTGGACCCGTCGGCGGTCGGTGACCGTCAGGCCCCGGTGCGGCGGAAGGGGAGGCGTCGGAGTGCTCACGCACCCATCGGCCCGTAATACTGTGCGGACCGCGGCATGGCAAGCCCCCAACTCGAACGATCGGCCAGCAGTCAACTCCGACGGCGACCCGAGAGGATGCTGACCCAGTAGACCATGTTCAGCACCGCGGTGGCCGCGGCGGCGACGTAGGTGAGCGCGGCCGCGTTCAGGACGGCGTCGACGCCGTCCTCCTCACGCTTCGAGACCACCAGGTTCAGTTGGCGCAGGTACTTCTTGGCCCGCCGACTCGCATCGAGCTCCACGGGCAGGGTGACCAGGGTGAAGGCCACCGCCGCGCCGAACAAGAGCACGCCGAGCCATGCCAGCTCCAGGAAGTTGAAGATCAGCCCGCCGATGATCAGCCAAACGCCGAGGTTCGTGCCGAGTTTGGCGACGGGCACGAGCGAGGCGCGCAGGTTCAGCATGGCGTTACCGACCTTGTCCTGCTCGGCGTGGCCGAGCTCATGGGCCACGATGGCCATGGCGGCCACGGACGGTCTGCCGGTCGAGCTATCGGACAGATGGATGGTCTTGCTGCGCGGATCGTAGTGGTCCGTCAGCTGGCCGGGCGTGCGGGCTACGCCGACGTTCTCCAGGCCCGCTTGCTGCATGATGGCGCGTGCCGTGTCGCCGCCGGTGATGCCCCGCTCGTTGGGCACCTTGTCCCATTTCCCGAATGCCGAGCGCACCTTCCACTGCGCGTACATGCTGAGGAGCAGCGTCGGGAGCATCACGATGAGCAGATACGTAGGGTCGTAGAACATGGGATAGCACCTCTACTCGTGATTGCACGGCCGTGTTCGAACTGCCGATCGCCGGCCGCTGTTACCGGAGTCGCTTGGTCATCCTTCATCCATAAGGATACGCGGACGCTGGGATCACTGCCAACCACGCCCAGGACTGCCTGACCGCAACCCCGCGCACTCCACGGGCATTTTAGCGTGCCTCGGCCGGGAGCGCCAGCACGTTTGACGGCTCGCGCCCGGTGGAATATCATCCGGCATATCGTCTCTGTGGATGCGCCAATGAGGAGGCCGCCCCATGTCCACGAACGACCGCGCCGTTCTTAGTATCCTAACTCTCCCCGCGATCCTCGCCCTGCTGGCGGTCTTCGCCGGCGTACCTTCGCCCGCCGCGGCACAGGCACCGATCGACCGTTTCGAGCAGGCCTGCCGCACCGACAATCCCTTCTTCGTAACCACG
>CAYYVH010000489.1:0-2662 GCA_964475075.1 uncultured Anaerolineales bacterium
GCGCGACGGCCAGTGTGGCTCCCTGGTTGGAAAAGGGTTCGCGGAGGGGCAGCAGCAGCGCCGGGCCGGAGCCAGTGTAGAGCGCTTTTATCTCGTCGGCCGGGAGCGCGTGGCTGTAGATGCGCACCTCGTCCAGCAAGCCATAGAAGTAAGGGTCAGCACGATACTGCGATTTGCCCAGCCACATATTGGCGCCCACTACATTGCCCGGCTCATAGGTTATGTTCGAGTCGGTACGCTGCAGCTCACCATCAACGTACAGTTTGCCGGTGTTCCCCTCCAAGCTCACCGCCACATGCACCCATCGCTGCGTGGGTAGAATAGACGTCTCCAACTGCTGTTCTACACCCCCATCGTCCTTGATCGCAAAGCGCAGCGTGTTGGAGCCGCTTTGCGGCGTCAAGAACATATAGTCGGACGTGCCCTGTCCAAAGTCAAAGATGCGCTGCCAGGCCCTGTCGCCGCCCCACTTGACCCAGGCCGCGAACGTAAAGTCCGTCACTCCGGCCAGGATGTCCGGCACATCCAGGTAATCATCCACCCCATCAAAGCTCAGGGCATTGCCCACCTTGCCGCTCGCACCGGTGGCGGGACAGGCGTTGCCGCTGCACGTCCCGTTGTGATTTCCCCCTGCAACATCCCGGAAGTTCAGGTTGCCGCTCTGGTCCGGCGTGTCTTCCAGGGGCAGATGGAGCACCTGGCTGGAGCTGAGTGCGAGGGCCTTGACCTCGTCGGCCGGGAGCGCCCGGCTAAAGATGCGCACGTCGTCCATCAGCCCTCGGAAAGGATAGCTGCCACGGTGGAGAGGAGACTGTCCAATCCAGACGTCAACATTGTTATTGTCAACCGCCCCGGTGTACGGGGCCAGGTTGCGCGGTTGGCCATCCAGATAGAACTGCACGGTCTTGGCGGCATCATCGCGCACCACGGCGACGTGATGCCATTCCCCATCATTCACCCAACCGTCTAGCGTTATCACAGGGCGATTATTACGATTGTCGGTGAAGAAGTCGAAATGTAATTGGCCACCAGGCGTGATGAGGAGGCGGTACGAATAGCCTATACCGTGTCCTTCATCGGCCAGGATAGCTTGCCACTCCGAGACACGGTCGGCCTTGAACCAGGCCATCCAGGTGCCGCTGGTCAACTGCAAGGACGCGTTCTTAGCGATGACGATATGGTCATACACGCCGTCAAACTGCGCGGCCTGGCCCACCCGACCGGGCACGCCGGTGGCGGGGCAGGCGTCGCCACTGCACGTCCCGTCGTGATTCCCCCCCGCGATGTCCTGAAACTTCAGGTTGCCGTCCCTATCCGGCGTGTCTTCCAAGGGCAGGTGGAGCACCTGACCGGCCAGCGCCGCCTCGTTGTAGAAAGGCGAGCCGGCCACCGCCCCGCCAACTGTCCACAGCGGCGTGAGGGCGACGTCCACCCTGGCCACGCCGGCCACCTGGGTCTGGGCCAGGGCGCGAATCTCACCGGCATCGAAGGCGCGGTTAAAGATATACACTTCGTCTATCAGGCCATTGAAGAAGTTGATGTTGGTTTGCAGGCTGCCGATGCGCAGCGCGGGTGGGCCGGTCAGGCTATTCTTGCTGCCGGTACCGCTGTCGGCGAGCGCACCGTCTATGTAGAGAGCCAGCGCTCCTGTGGCCTTCACCCGCGTGGCGGCCACGTGATGCCATTGGCCATTGGCGACAACGGACTTGCTCTTGATGGTGGTATCGGAATTCCCCACGCCGAATAGCACTTTGCCGTTGCCCAGGGAGACGCCAAAATCGTCCGCTACCCCGGCCACTTCGCCATCCACCAGCCCCATGCCCTGCCACCACTGGCCCTCGCTCCCGGTCACCTGGGACGATTTGAACCAGAAGGTGATGGTGAAGTCATCGGTCACCGGCCTGGGGATGCGTACTGTGTTGTTGGAACCATCAAACTGCAAGGCCCGGCCGTACTTGCCCGCCTGCCCGGCAGTGGGACAGGCGTTCCCGCTACACGTGCCGTGGTTTCCTGCGCCTACGCCACCTGCGGGTGGCGCGCTATCGATGAAGGTGGTCGCCCCAGCGTCTTCCTCCAGGTGCAGGCGCAGCACCGCGCCCGGCAGGTTCGGCAGCTCGATGGCCAACCCCTGGAGCGTGACGGCGCTGGTGAGGGTGCCAGTGGGTATGCCGGTGAGGTCAAGTTGGACGCTGGGAGCAGTGGCATCTACGTGGAGGGTGATGAGATCGGCGGAAAACGGGTTGCCCACTGCGTCGGCCGCCTCCACGTGGAGGGTGTAGCGGCCGGTGGGCGCCGCTTCCTTGAAAACGTAATCCACCGACCATTGACCGCCGGACACGGTTGCCAGTTGGGCGCCGTCCCCGGCTGCCTGGCCCTCCGGGGTGAGCAGCGTCACCCAGACGCTCCGGAGGTCAACGCCGCTGCCGGCCACGCCGCCGCTGAGCGGTGGGTCGCTGGCCGTTCCGGACAAGGGGAGCAGCCAGGCGCGCTCCTGGCTGGGGTGGGGGCTGGGCGCGCGCAGGGCGCCGTCCGGGACAGCGGTGCTCACCGTGGGCGGGGTGGCGTCCACGTAGAGGGTGTAGCTGCGGGCCGGCGTCTCGCGGTGGCCCACCTGGTCGGTGGCGCGGGTCTGGAGGGTGTAGGTGCCCTCACCGGCCAGCGG
>CAYYVH010000490.1:0-2661 GCA_964475075.1 uncultured Anaerolineales bacterium
TGGCCGGGGGCAACATTCGCAACATCGCGCTGCACGCCGCCTTCCTGGCAGCGGAGGCGGGGCAGCCGGTGGGTATAGAGCACGTCCTGGCCGGGGCCCGAGTGGAGTACGCCAAATTGGAGAAGCCCCTGACAGCCGGCGAGACGAAGGGATGGGAATTGGGGATCGGGAATTAGGGCTCGGGAAGAGAGATACATTATGCCAGACGCGCAGGCAGGTCGATCAGGAACGGCAGAACATAATTCAGAGGGAGAACCGAAGGGCAGCCTCTCGCGGCCTGCTTCTTCTACTCCCTTGTCCCTGGTCCCCGGTCCCCCCTCCCCGGTCCCGAATCCCCGATCCCCGATCCCTGCCGCCCGTATCGACCTCCACATCGAAGAGCTCGTGCTCCAGGGTTTCAACCATCTGGACCAGGCCGAGCTGGGCGTCAGAGTCCAGGAAGCCCTCAGCCAGCTCTTTGCGGATCAGGGCCTGCCTGCAGCATTGAACCAAGGCGGTCAGGTGAATGCCCTGGACGGCGGGACGTTCACGGTGCAGCCGGACGCCGGCGCCGGCGACATCGCCGGCCAGATCGCACAAGCGATTTATCGAGGATTTGAATCATGACAATTCACGCATCTGCCAAAGCGAACACAGCCACAGTTACGCCGCCAACCTCCCAGCCTGCCCGCAGCGGCGTTCTGCAGCGCACCTGCGCCTGCGGCAGTCCGGCCGGGCCAACGGGAGAGTGCGCTCCCTGCCGGCGACAGCATGCGCTAGGCCGGCCGCTGCAAGCGAAACTGCGTATCAACCAACCCGGCGACCGCTACGAGCAGGAGGCGGACCGGGTGGCCGAGCAGGTCATGCGCATGCCGGAGCCGGGATTGCAGCGCAAACCTACCTGAGGGGGCGGCGGTCCCTCGTGTAGGGACGAAGACGAGCTGTTGCAGACCAAGTCTCTGGTCCAGCGCCAGGTGGAGGAGGAAGAGGAAGAAGAGGAGCTCCTCCAGACCAAACCCCTGGTCCAGCGCCGGGTGACCGGGGACGCCGGCAGCAGCACGGCTCCGCCGATCGTGCACGAGGTGTTGCGCTCGCCGGGCCGTCCACTGGACCCGGCCACGCGCCGGTTCATGGAACCGCGCTTCGGCCACGACTTCAGCCAGGTGGGGGTGCATACCGATGCGAAAGCGGCAGAGTCGGCACGCGCGGTGAATGCCGAGGCCTACACGGTGGGGCAACACATCGTGTTTGGCGTAGGGCAGTATGCGCCGGGAACAGGTCGAGGGCAAGCACTGCTGGCCCACGAGCTCGTCCATGTCATGCAACAAGAGGGCATTGCGGTGACGTTCCCGGCCCGATTACAGATCGAAGGACCGGATACCGTCTCAGAGAGTGAAGCCGTCCCGGTCACCGAGGCGGTAGCTTCCGGGACGGATTTTCAACTATCGGGGGCGGTGCCGACAGGCTATACATTGCAACGTGCCTGCGGCCCGGCGGCGATCGGACGGGTCAGAGACTGCATTGGTATGGGAGGCCAGGACATTACGGATGTCGGCTTTAGCAGTGCCGATCTGTTCCTCTTCCGAGTGGGCTGCGATGAGTTGCGATCCGGCGAAGAGGCACGCCTACGCGACCGTACCCGCTTCATCCTGCCGACCGACACGGTAGCCATCCACGGCTTCGCCAGCGAAGAGGGCGATGCGGCGTTCAATGATGACTTATCCTGTGCGAGAGCACATGTCGCGGAGGGCATTCTTCACCAAGAGGGGGTGACGTCGCCCATGACGTTGTACAATCACGGGGCGACACCCGGTGTGCGTGAAGATCGGCGTAGCGTTGTCTTAGCGATAGCACGAGCGGGGAGCCGGCAGCGACAGGAGACGGGAGCAGGCGGCACGGCGCCCGCAGCCGGGACACCCCCGACACGGGTCTGCGGCGGCGTAGATGAGTTTTTCCGCACCATCCTGCTCATCGATCCCAATATCGTCTCCGATGCGGTGACGTGTCTGTGCTTCGGAGCCGGCATTGCAGATATTTTGCCCATTCCGGGTGTGGGTAGCAATCCAGTGGTGGAGGGTGTGGATTGTGCGTGCAATATCCTGACGACGTTGCAAGAGATTTATAATCGCGGTGCCGATGGCGGTTGCTGGGATATCGCGAATTTATCGACAACGGACATTTCGCTGATCACTGCGCTGGCGGAGCTTACCATTATTGATTGCGGTTCGTTACCCATAGGAACGGCGCTGGGTGAATTGATCGGTGGTCTTGTCGGCGGCGGTGGCGGCGGAGCGGCAGCCGGACCGCCAGGGGCTGTTGGCGGGGGTGCGGCAGGTGCGGGGGTTGGTGCGATTGTGGGCGATTTCATCGTGGACGTGGCCGCGATGGCGCTGCAGAATTTGATTACCCAGGGGACGCCTCTCCCTGTGGCACAGTACAGAGCCTGCGAGCGCCTGGTGCGTCGTGCACGCGCCACATGGCCATGATCGATCGCATTTGACGAATGATCCCACATTCGAACCGTAGCCTGCAAAACCTTGAAAACTTTTTGAGTATGCAATTCCAATTAAAGTGATCGAGAGAGGAAACGAACCCATGACCACCTTCCCAGGCTCACCCAAACTGCGCAAAGGCGCCATCGTTGGCTTCGATCTGTTGAACCCCCTGGCCAGCGTCATCATG
>CAYYVH010000491.1:0-2660 GCA_964475075.1 uncultured Anaerolineales bacterium
TCGATGGCGATCTGTGCAACACGACTAAAACGCTGGCCGTGCGCCAGGAGTTCCCGGAGCGATTTTTCAACATCGGTCTTGCTGAGAGCAATATGGTCAGCATCGGCGCCGGGCTGGCGGATTGTGGGTTCATCCCCTTCGTCACCAGTATGTCCGCGTTCCTGCTGACCAATGCGTACGACCAGCTTCGTATCTCCATCGCCATCGCCGGCCTCAACGTCAAGGTCGTGGGCAGCCACGGTGGGATCACGCTGGGCAAGGACGGTCCGACCGCCATGGCGATCGAGGATTTCGCCCTCATGGGCGGCCTGCCCACTTTCGTTATTCTGGTACCTGGCGACCCGGCCTCAATGCACAAGGCGGTGTGGGCGATGGCCGAGCGCGTCGGGCCGGTGTACCTGCGCTCCAGCCGCGTGGCGATGCCGCACATCTATCCCGAGGATAATTGCCCCTTCCAGATCGGCAAGGCTAACGTCGTGCGTGAGGGCGATGACCTGACGATCATCGGCTGCGGCCTCATGGTTGCTGCGGCGTTGGATGCAGCGGCGATGCTGGCCGAGGAGGGCATCGAGGCCCGGGTGTTGGATATGCACACGCTCCGGCCGATGGACACCGAGGCCATCGCGGCCGCGGCGCGGGAGACGGGCGCCATCGTCACCGCTGAGGAGCACCTGCTCTACAGCGGCATGGGGGGCAACATTGCGCGCATCGTGGCGCAGACCCACCCGGTGCCCATGCGTTTCGTGGGCCTGGCGGACACGTACACCGATTCGGGAGAACCGAAGGACCTGTTGGAGAAGTATGGCCTGACGGCGGAGGACATCGTTGCGGCTGCGTGGGAGGCGGTGGCGGCGAAAAGACGCTGACGCATAAGAGTCAAAACCCACGTCGTTTAGACGCCGGGATTCGTTCTGGCTAACCCAGGATGCGTGGGTCAGCGAGCAGGGGACCTGGCGGCTCTAACGCCGCAGGTTTGGGAAGTTTTCGGGGAGACACGGGATAAGTGCACATATGATCAGTCAAGAGCTACTGCAACGTCAGGCCAAAGGCAGTCCCATCCGCGTGGGTGTCAGTGGTGCGGGGTGGATGGGGAGCGGATTCGTCGCCCAGATGGCGCACGTGCCCGGCATGGAAGTCACTGTGCTGGCCGATGCTGACACGTGCGCCGCGTGGGAGGCGTTCATGGTGACCGGCATCGAACAGGATGCCATCGTCGAGGCCGAGGCACCGGGTCCTGCGATGGACGCCCTGCGCGCCGGCAAGCGGGTGGTCACCGGGTCTTACGTCCTGGCGGCGCAGTTGGAGGCGGTAGACATCGTCGCCGACGTGACCCCATCGCCCGCCATCGGTGCCGAAACCGCCTACGCCTGCATCCAGCACGGCAAAGACGTGGTGCTGGTGAATATCGAGGCCGACGTGACGGTGGGGCGCATCCTGAAGAAGTTGGCGCGAGAGGCCGGCGTGCTCTACACGGTGTCCTCGGGCGACGAGCCGGGTTGCCTGATGGAGCTCTACGACTTCGTGACCAGCCTGGGCTGGGAAGTCATCGTCATCGGCAAAGGCAAGAACAACCCGCTCAATCCCGCCGCCACACCGGACACGGTGGCCGAGTCGGCCAGGCGGACGAACAAGGACCCGTTCCAGGTGGCGTCCTATGTGGACGGCACGAAAACCATGTTCGAGATGACGTGCGCGGCCAATGCCACCGGCTGCCGGCCGATGCGGCGCGGCATGACCGGCCCCGAGGCGACGCTGGAGACAGTGTCAGAGATCTTCGCCCTGGAGGAAGACGGCGGCATCACCAAATCCCCCGGCACTGTGGACTTCGTGCAGGGCCCTTCGATGGCGGGTGGGGTCTTCGTCACCGTGCGCATCGAGGACGAGCGCATCGCCGATGATCTACAGTACCTGAAGGTCGGAGGCGGCCCCGGCCGCTTAGGTAGATACTTTACCTTCTTCCGACCCTATCACCTCTGGTTCCTGGAAGCGCCGATCTCGATCGCGCGGGCGCATCTCTACCACCAGACGACGCTGGTGCCGCTGGATCGCCCGGTGGCGGAGGTGATGACGGTCACGAAGTGTGCCCTGAAGCCCGGCGAGCGCTTAGACGACTTCGGTGGCTACACGTTCTACGGCGTGATCGACCGTGCCGAGGAGGCGAGGGCGTTGAACGCGCTCCCGGTCGGGCTGGCCCCCGGTGCCGAGGTCGCCCGGCCAGTTGCGGCTGGCGAGATCGTGACGTGGGACGACGTCAAGCTGGACGAAGATAGCGTCGTCGTGAAGCTGCGCCGGCAGCAAGATGCGCTGTAGCTCGGTGGAGTCGGCGGACTCTAAGTGTCTATCCGAAAACTAGCGGGCCGGGCTCCCATGCCAGGCAATCCGGCGGCGTGGGAGCTGCCTCTGCTGACTTTTCGGATAGGCTCTAAGGTTTCATAAGAAGCACAATGGAAAGGAGGCATATCCAATGCGTATTGGTGTATTCACGGCTCTGTGGAGCAATCTGTCATTTGAGGAAGCCTTGGACAAGGCCGTGGCGGCCGGCGTCTCGGCCGTGGAAATCGGTGCCGGGGGCTATCCTGGCAGCCCTCACTGCCCGGTGGACGATCTGCTGGGGAGCCAGGACAGGCGCGACGAGTACATGGAGGCCATCACGTCGCGGG
>CAYYVH010000492.1:0-1086 GCA_964475075.1 uncultured Anaerolineales bacterium
TCGACGCCGATGCCATCAACGAGGCCATGGACCGCCTGGAACGCTTCGGCAGCGACGTGCGGATCGTGATTGTCCCTTGATGTCAACGATGTTTGACAGAACTCAGATCGCGTTTACCCTGAATGGCGTGTCAACCGTTGTAGAGACGGACCCCGAGCGGACGCTACTTGATGTCCTGCGCGAGGACCTGGATTTGACCGGCACCAAGAAGGGGTGCGACTACGAGGGCCAGTGCGGTACGTGTACAGTTATCCTTGACGGACGCGCCGTCCGCTCCTGCCGCGCGCCGATGGGCAGGGTTGCTGGCAAGCATGTGACGACGATCGAGGGAATCGGCAGCCCTGACAACCTGCACCCCTTGCAACAAGCCTTCATAGATTGCGGTGCCGTCCAGTGCGGCTATTGCACCCCTGGCATGATCATGGCCGCCAAGGCCCTCCTGGATCGCAATCCAACCCCGACCCGCGATCAGGTGGCCCACGCGCTGACCGGCAATCTCTGCCGATGCACAGGGTACGTCCGGATCATTGACGCCGTGATGGCTGCGGCCGCCGCGATGCGGGGAGAAACTTCTGCAGAGCACAGCCCACCCCCTGGAGCAATCGGCGGCGATCCCCGGCGGCTGGAGGCCGTGGGCAAGGTCACAGGCCGCACCCGGTTCGCAGGCGATATGAAGATGTCCGGCATGCTGTACGCCAGAGTACTGCGCAGTCCCCATGCCCACGCCCGTATCACAGACATAGATACGACGGCTGCGCTGAAGGCCCCTGGTGTCAAAGGGGTCTACACCGCGGCCGACATACCAGGCATCAAAGCCTTCACCGACATCTGGGGGGCACGGGACACGCCCGGCGACGAGCACCCCAGCCTGGCCTACGAGCCCATCCTGGCCAGCGACCGCGTGCGGATGGTGGGCGATCCGGTCGCCATTGTGGTGGCTGACAGCGATGCCGCTGCTCAGGCGGCGCTCGATCGCATTCGCGTGACGTACGAGCCCCTGGACCCGATCTATGACCCCGAAGTTGCACTACAACAGCCCACGACCATGTCCCTGCACGATACGGGTAACCTCTACGAACACGCCGA
>CAYYVH010000492.1:1186-2655 GCA_964475075.1 uncultured Anaerolineales bacterium
TTCGGCGGACGACACCACTTCTGGCTGGTGGTTGCTTCTGCGCTTCCCGCCTACCTGTCCCGCCGGCCGGTCCGGCTGACGTACACCCGGCGCGAAGTGTTTGAGGCGACGTTGAAAAGCCACCCCTTCCGGCTGACGTACTGCATGGGGGCCAGGAGGGATGGTCGGTTCACGGACTTGTGGGCACGGGCTTACGGCGATGCGGGGCCGTACGGGGGCGCGCCGACCATTGCTCCGTTCGTTGCGCTTTGCGGGTCTGGGCCTTATGTCTGGCCAGCCATAGACTACGAGGTGCGCGTGGCCCACACGAACGGGGCTAACGCTGGACCGCTGCGTGGCTACGGCATGCCTCACGGGGTGCTGGGGCTGGAGTGTTGCCTGGACGAGTTAGCCACAGCGCTGAACATGGATCCGTGGGAACTCCGCATGCTCAACGCTGCGGACGAGACGACGGGGACGTGCACTGGCCAGCCCTTTGACGAGCCTTTCGGCTTCAAAGACGTGCTCCGCGCCATCAAGCCCGGTTGGGACCTGGCGCGTGCGGCGGTGAGTGAGTATAGGGCAGGGTCCGGTGATGACGAAAGGCACGGGGCAGGGTTGGCTACCTCGTGGTATCAGTTCGGCAAGGCCGGCGAACTCCGGGTCTCCGCCCAGGCCGAACTCGATCTCGATGGCAGGATCGTGCTCTACTACAGCACCATGACCTCGGGCCAGGGCTTGGACACCGTCATGAGCCAATTGGTGGCGGACGAATTGAACGTCTCGCGAGAGGCGATTCTGCTGGTGAATGGTGACACTGATCGCACGCTCGATACTCACATCTATGGCGCTTGTCGGTCCACGTACTGGGTTGGGGGAGCCGTCATCCAGGCCGCTCGAGCGCTCAAGAAGGCTATCCTGGACATTGCTTCGGAGATGCTGGGTTGTCCTGTATGGCAGTTGCGCCTGGCGGATGGATGTGTCTCCGTGCGCCCAAGCCCCGGCGAAGCCATCGGTCTCAAAGACATCGCCGGCGAGTTCCATCGGCGCGGCCTGTCTCGCAAGTACACCGGCACCTTTGACCTCGAGGGCCGTTATCCCAGAGAGGGCCGTCCGCGCTACCTGGGGCATTTCACCGTAGGCGCGGCGATGGCAGAGGTGGCTGTCAACGTGGCGACCGGGAAGGTCAAAGTGCGACGAATCGTGGTGGCGCAGGATGTAGGCCGGGCCATCAACCCCATTGACGTTCGCGGGCAGATCGAAGGCGCGGCAGTGATGGAACTGGGCGCTGCGCTGATGGAAGAGTACATCCCCGGCCAGACGTTGGACTTCAAGCATTATCGTGTGCCTCGAACGCGAGACTTACCCGAGCTCAAGCTCATCATCGTCGAGGTGCCTGGCCATGACGGTCCTCATGGGGCCAAAGGTGTGGGCGAAGCCGCCGTGGGGCACGTCCGAGCGGCCATCATCAACGCGGTTTCCGATGCGAT
>CAYYVH010000493.1:0-2655 GCA_964475075.1 uncultured Anaerolineales bacterium
CCGACCACTTCCTGATCTACACCCACACTCTGCCGCCGTCCGGCGTCATCGCGCTCAAGGAGCTGGAGCTGTACGAGCCAGGAGGATTCAGCTCTGGTGCGCGCGCCGATCCGCCGGGGTCCGCCACCGGCGTCATCCTCCACGATTGGCTGCGCTGGGCTGCGCCCTTCGACATCTGGCCACCCCGCGGAGACATTCTACACGGCAAGGACGCGGGTGCGGCGCTTGAGTGGGGCGAGTGGCAATTGCCGGAGGTCGGCGGAGAGCGGCTGTGGCAGGTACCAGGCGCCGACCTCCAACTGCCGCGCTTGGGAGTGCCGACGGGCATGGATCTCTCGACAGTGCCGCCGCTGCCGCCGGAGGTTCCGGCGCCACAGGCACCAGCACCAGGCCCGTAGCTTGGGGCGTGTCAACGAATAATCCCGGCAATTCGGCCACGCCGGTAACCCCGCAGAACACCGTGGTCGGCGGACCAACCGAACGCCAGGCGGGGCATGCCTTGCCGGGTCCGAACGGCTACTCCTCGCCTTCCTCCACGGTCGTCGGCAGCGTGAACCGGAACAGCGCACCACCCCCTGGGTTGGGCTCCACCCAGATGCGCCCGCCGTGGGCATCGACTATACCCCGGCTCACGGCCAGGCCGACACCGGTGCCCGCTACGCCCCGCGAGGCCTCACTCTCGATGCGGTAGAACGGCTCAAAAACCCGCTCGGCCTGATCCAACGGAATCCCCGGCCCTCGGTCTGCCACGTCCACCCGCACGCCCTCGGGGTCCATGCACACCCGGATCTGCACGGTTCCCCCCTCCGGCCAGAACTTCACCGCGTTCGTGAGCAGGTTGGTGAGCACCTGAGCAACCCGATCCGTATCCACGGGCACCACCGGTAGGCCCGGCTCGACCTCCACCGCGAAGCTGTGCGCCTCGGCCGTGGCCTCAATCTCGGCCGCCGCCCGGCGCACCAGCGCCCCCATGTCCTCGGGCTCCCGCTTCAGGGTCATGCTCTCGCTACCCAAACGGGCGAGCTCGGTCACCTCGTCCACCAGCCGGGCCATCAGACGTGCTTTGTCGAGTACTAGAGCCACCCAGTGTCCGCGGCGCTCGTCAGTGGCCTCCGGCCTATCCTGCAGCAAGCGAGCGTAACCCAAGACGCTCGTGAGCGGGGTGCGTAGCTCGTGACTCACGACCTCTACTACGGCACGCAGCCGGTCGCGGGCTTCGAGGGCCCGCGCATGCTGCTCCCGCAGCTCGGCCTCCAAACGAGCGCGCTCCGAGACGTCTTGCACCGCCAGCAGCACATCCTCGATGCCGCGTGCCGGATCCCCGAGGGGAATGATAGACAGGCTCAAGATCTCCTCCCGCCCGCCCTCTCCGACGGCGTGCACTGCGCCGAGGTGCCCCGGGGCACCATGGAGTGCGGCCGCCAGGGCATCCCGCGCCCGCGGGCGGCCAAGCGATGGCAGCACGGCGATGGCCGGCCGGCCGATCAGCGCCTCGATCGGTAGGCCCGCCAGTCGGGCGAACGTGGCGTTGGCACGGGTGAAGCGCAACTCGCCGTTCAACGTCGCCACGCCCATTGGATCGCCGCTTGGAAGAGGATCGCCCGCCAGTGCCGCAGGCGGCGGCTCGGCCAGCAGGCGGGTCTGCTCGATGAGCAGTGCCGCCGCATCGGCCAAAACCGAGGCGTGAGCGCGGTCGGCGACGCTGAAAACATCCGCACGGAAGCTCGTCAGCTCCAGGACACCGATGACGATCAGTCCGGCCCGCAGCGGAACGGCCAGGAAGGACCGCACAGGCGGCTCACCTCCCCAATCGGCGCGGCGGTGCAGCGCTCGAGGGTCCGTAGTCACATCGGCGCTCACGAGCGACCGCCCCTCGGAAGCGACGCGGCCGACCAGGCCCTCGCCGAGCGCCAGCCGGTGGTCAATGGCCGTCGGTGGGACGCCCTGTCCGGCCACGAGGTGCAGATCCCCGAAATCCGGGTCCAGCTGGTAGATCACGCCGGCATCCGCCGCCACGGCTGCGATGGCCACCGCCAACAGTCCCTCCAGCGTCGATGCCAGATCGCGACGCGGAGGCCAGACGGGCGAGGTTGCAGAGGACATGCGCGGATCATCCTATGGTAGGTTCCGGCCCCTGACGGGCGGGGCCTCAGTAAGAGCGGCCCTCAGGACCGCTCCAACCGGGCATCGATCTTGCCGACCTCGGGTCCGAGGCTGGGTGCAAGGAGCTTATCGAGCTCGAGCAGCACGGCCCCCACATCTGCTACCCGTACATTGTACTCGCCGCGCTCCTCCGGCGCAGCCTCCGCCTGGAGGAACTTCAGCCCCTCAAGCGTCTCCAGCCTCTGCCACCTTCGCAGCCGAAGCACGGCTACCCTCAGCGAAGCCGTCATGGTGCTCTCGTCCGCAGGCGGCTCGCCGGCCGCACGTTCGCGCAGCACGGCGGCATAATCGGCCAGCGGATCGGGAAGGGCATCCAAGCGGTGCTCGGGCGGGGCATCGGGCGGCGGCACGCCGTGTGCCGCGTACCGCACCGCGACGAACAGGTCCCGGTCAGTGGTCCGCTCAAGATCCTGACGCCCCAGGGGCGGTTGGCCGTCTACGGCCAGGCGCTCGTTTATGTCAAGGCACCAGCGGCGCTCTGCGTAGAGCGAG